>CALGGJ010000054.1 GCA_937915745.1 uncultured Prevotellaceae bacterium
TGGAACTGAAGAAGATTGGTTTGCGGCTCATCAACGTGAACGTGACCGACATCAAGGATGAGTCGGGATATATCGAGGCCCTCGGGCGCGAGGCCGCCGCCAAGGCCATCAACGAAGCCAAGGTGAGAGTGGCCGAGCAAGACAAGGTGGGCGAGATAGGTAAGGCCGAGGCACAGCGCGAGACACGCATCCGTACCTCCGAAGCAAATGCACAAGCGGTGAAGGGCGAGAACCAGGCCAAGATAGAGGTTGCAAATTCCGACTCGGAGCGTCGCGAGGCAGAAGCCGAGGCACAACGGCGCGCCAATGCAGCCGAGAAAGTGGCACAGGCACGCGCCCTGCAAGAGGCGTACGCTGCCGAGAAAGAAGCCGAGGTGGCACGCGCCGAGCGCGAACGCTCTACACAGACAGCCAATGTGCTCGTGGCGCAGGAGATAGAGAAGAAACGCCGCATCATAGAAGCCGAGGCTGAGGCCGAGAAGATTCGTGTTAAGGCAAAGGGTGAGGCCGATGCTATATTCGCCAAGATGGAGGCCGAGGCAAAAGGATACTTCGAGGTGCTGACCAAGCAGGCAGCAGGCTACGACAAGATGGTTCAGGCGGCCGGAGGCGATGCCGACAAGGCATACCAGCTGCTGCTCATCGAGAAGCTGCCTGAGCTCGTGCGCACTCAGGTCGAGGCGGTGAAGGGCATCAACATCGACCACGTGACCGTATGGGACAGCGGAAACGGTACCGACGGTAAAGGTTCGACTGCCAACTTCCTCTCCGGACTCATGAAGAGCGTACCTCCGCTCAGCGAGCTGTTCGACCAGGCAGGACTCAGTTTGCCTGAATATCTGGCAAAGAAGAAGGCAGAAGTGCAAGCAGAAGAACCAGCAGAAGCACCGGCAGAATCATGAAACTGATACTGACATCCATACTCATGGCCGCGGCCCTGGGTGCAAATGCCCAGACGCTGCGCAGGGAAATCACGATCGACTCGCCCAATGGTGGCGGGCCGGTCGTGCTGCGTCTGTCCGAGATAGAAGGTCTTGACTTCGATGTGAAGTCGGCAACCATATATGTAGGGTTCTTTACTCCGCCCAAAGTGACGAAAGGAGCAGACGGCTCAATCTCCATTTCCTATCAGGATGAAGACCTGATGCTTGCCGGTCAGCTCGACGACCTCGATGGCGACGAGCGTGCAGACGAACTTGCTTTCATCGCATCCGATAAGGAATACACCATCGATTTCTATGCCGGCAATGAAGGAGCAATAAAGTTGGGTGTACCTACATTTCTCGGCAAATCCCGCTTTGTGTATGCCGACATGATGCTCGACGACAAAAAAGCTGCTCACCCCCTTATCACGGCTCTCGAGGCTCCTGGCGACAGCTATCTTTATAACGATGTGTATCATCACGGCGCGGCATTCGAAAACATGTGGTGTGGCTTCCGTGTCTATTTCGATGCACGTCAGAACATCGACATCTATGGCAAACAACATCCACGCCTCGAACTGGCCGACACACACTTCTACACCACAGCCGAGCAGATGAAGCAGGGTTACGGCAACGATGTGCTGTGGGCAGGCAACTCGGTGGGGTGCGGTTCGTTCAAGGGTTGGGACGGAAAGGCTCCTACAAACATCGAGCCAGTCAAGACCCGCGGACAGCGCATCGTGGCGTCAGGACCCGTCCGCACCATCGTGGAGGTGAAAGACATAGGGTGGAACGGACTGAACATGCGGCAGTATTACACCCTTTACGACGGATGTCGCGAGTGTGAGGTGCGCATCACGTTCGACCGAAGACTCGGCGATGAAGTGTTTTGCACCGGTGTGCAGAAGATAGGAGCAAGCCCCGAGGGGTTCGTACATGCCGACGGCCTTGCTGCATCGTGGGGCAGCGACTATCCCGAGATGGGCAACAAAGAGCAGTTCCCACCCGAGGCCGTAGGACTTGCAGTGTATGTACCGAAGCAATACATACATTCGGTCACGGAGTCAGACCTCAACTACCTCGTACTTCTCAGTGCAAAGGGGCAGACCGAACTGAAATACTACGTAGTATTCTGTGCCGACAAGGAACAGCCCGACGACCGACGCAACAACCAACGCTTCTCTCATCTCGATGCACCGGCCGGCTATCACAGCGCACGTGCGTGGTTCGACGCACTGCCCGATTGGCAGGCGTATATAAACAATAAGATGAACGGGCCGAAAGTAAAGATAAAGTAAAGAGAATGGAGCATTCATCACATCCAGAGATGCAGACATCACATCCACAGATACATAACCCACACCAACATCAGTCGGAGCCGTTTGTGATACGCAGGCTCAACACCCAGGGACGTGTGGTGGCACGACCAATTCCAGTCACTCAGCGCATGTCGTATGCCTTCTTCTACCTCAGCGAGGGCGAGGTGCTGACCGAAGCCGGAGGCGAGTCGTTGCTCTTGCGTAAGGACACAATGCTCATCATCCCCCCTAATGTACCTTATGCCGTAAAGTGGTACGACAACGTAGATGCGATGATGGGCGGGTTTGAAGAGTCGTTCTTGCTCGACCCCTCGTATCAGTTGCTGCATACACATAAGGCCGAACTCATCAACATCAACACCGACGACGTGGCGCTGATGAGTGCTATGATGCAGAAACTAAGCGTACAACCATCGAAACCGCACATCGTGCAATATGCGCTCGACTTCATATTGAAACTCTTGAACGAGACGATGGACAGCACGACACACGAGAGCGACAGCCTTGCTGTGCGTTTCATTGACGAAGTATTTAACCGCAGCGAGGTGCCCGAAGGTGTGAACCGATATGCAGAGCAGCTGGGAGTCAGTCCTAATCACCTCAACAAGGTGGTGAAAGCACACACGGGTCGCACTGCTTTGGAGTGGATACAGGTGTCGCGACTAAACTATGCCAAATATCTGCTGCGCGACACAACACTGCCGATAATCGATGTGGCGGCACGCGTGGGACTGTTCGACCAGTCGTACTTCTCACGTTTCTTCAAGAAACACACAGGCTTGTCGCCTATGGGATATCGCAATGAGACCAAAAACTGACACTGCGATTTGGAGTAATGGGTCTTTTGCAGCCCCGTGATTGATTTGTCCTAATATTTTTTTCACAAGTCCTAAAACGAACCAACACTAACTCGTATCTTTGCACCGGATTTCGAGGTATTCCGCCCGCAAAGATACGATTTCATTGTGTTGGATTCACACAGATAAACCATCCGTTCCATCCGTGTAATCCGTGTTCAAAAGAAAAAAGCGACCACGGATCTGACGGATTCACACAGATAGACCATCCGTTCCATCCGTGTAAT
>CALGGJ010000055.1 GCA_937915745.1 uncultured Prevotellaceae bacterium
TAAAACCACACAACCAATGAACACACAGACAATAGGTATCCTGACATCGGGCGGCGACGCACCAGGCATGAACGCCGCCATACGTGCCGTCACCCGTTCGGCCATCTGCAACGGATTCAACGTGGCAGGTATCTACCGTGGTTTCGAAGGACTCATCAACGGCGAGATAGAACCCTTCACCACCGAAAGCGTCAGCAACATCATAAGCCGTGGAGGAACTATCCTGCGTACAGCACGCTCAACCGCATTCACAACTCCCGAAGGGCGACAGCGGGCCTACCGGCAAATGCAGTCACACCACATCGACCACTTGTGCGTCATCGGGGGTAACGGTTCGCTCACCGGTGCCAAGATATTTGCAGAAGAATACAGAGTTCCATGCATAGGGCTGCCGGGCACCATAGACAACGACCTCGATGGCACCGACTTCACAATCGGGTATGACACCACACTCAACACCATCATGCAGTGTGTGGATAAGATTCGCGACACAGCCACGAGCCACGAACGCATATTCTTTGTCGAGGTGATGGGCCGCGATGCCGGATTCCTCGCGCAAAACAGCGCAATCGCCGCTGGAGCCGAAGCGGCCATCATACCCGAAGAACAAACCGACTTCGACCAACTCGAACACTATGTAGGACGAGGAATCCGCAAAAGCAAGAACTCGAGCATCGTCATCGTGAGCGAAAGCCCCAAGTGCGGAGCCATGCACTATGCCAAACGGATGAAAAAAGAATACGAAGGCTACGATGTGCGCGTGTCAATACTGGGACACCTGCAACGCGGAGGCTCCCCGTCGGCACGCGACCGGATACTGGCCAGCCGTCTCGGGGTTGGTGCCATACAAGCCATCAAAGAGGGACAGCGCAATGTGATGATAGGGCTGCGCAACAACGAAATCGTATATGTACCATTCTCACGGGCCATACAAGGCAAGAAACGCATGGACCCCGACCTCATGACCGTGCTCGACGAGCTGTCCATCTGATTACATACCACGACCAATCCGCAACCATCCATGCACACTCTACGCCTCCTCGCAGCCCTGCTGCTCCTGACAGGCACTCTCACAACCGGTGCGCAGAAACGCCACAATCAAACCAACCGCCCGCGCATCGGACTCGTACTCGGCGGGGGAGGTGCGAAAGGTGCTGCCGAAATAGGCGTACTGAAGGTTCTCGAAGAAGAAGGGATACCCATCGACTATATAGCCGGAACCAGCATCGGCTCAATTGTAGGCGGGCTCTACTCGGTGGGATATCGTGCTGCAGACCTCGATTCACTCTTCCGCCAGCAGGCATGGCTCGACCTGCTATCCGACCGTAAGAACGAACTCTCGGGCAGACTATACGAAGAAATCGACGGCGTGTCATACGTCTTCGGTTTCCCGATACTGCGCAAGAAAGTAAAACAAGAAGACCCCGAGGACTCCGAACACTCCGGTTATTCCGAAAATACCCCCGACCAACGGGCCCACACACCCACGGTCGGACTCATACACGGCGACAACATTACCGCCCTGCTCGACAGCATGACGGGCAATCGGGGTGATATTGACTTTAACCGCCTTCCGATACCATTCCGATGCGTTGCGGTCGATATCCGCAAGATGGAAGAAGTGGTGATAGACCATGGTCAGCTGGCGCTGGCCATGCGTGCAAGCATGGCAATACCGGGAGTATTCAAGCCGGTCGAGTCCGACAGCATGTTGCTTGTCGATGGGGGCTTGCTCAATAACCTGCCGGTAGATGTAACACGCAATATGGGAGCCGACATAGTGATAGCTATCGACCTCACACAAAACAAACGCGAGCCACGCGAAGACTACGACCGTGCCTCAGGCAATACCCTGCAACGCATCATCGGATGGCTGCGCTACCGCCCCGACCTCCGGAAATACAACACCAACTGCAACGATGCCGACATATACATCAACCCCGACCTCGACGGATTTGACGCAGCAAGCTTCACATCAAAAAAAATGGCAACCATGATTGGGCGTGGCGAAGATGCCGCACGCAATGCACTGCCGCAGCTGAAAAAACTGAAGAAAAAGCTTGAATAGACACCCGCTGCCGCCAATAAGTGTCGATAGTCTATTGCCGTTTGCCATTTATTTCTTAACTTTGCACCGAGTTTTTAACTAAAGGGGTGCTGGCTGCCCACACTGGGGCCACCGGCTGAGATTATACCCATAGACCTGATGCAGGTAATGCTGCCGTAGGGACGATTACACACCATCTTCAACCCCTTTCCACCCTGTTTAATCTTTAGTTAAACCAAATATTCATTATGTACAAACAACTTTCAGTTGCCGCCGCTTTAGCCACACCCGTAATCCTGGCAGCACAAACCGAGAACGACTCACTACAACTCCAGAAACTGAACGAAGTGGTAGTGATGGGTGTACGTGTAAAGGCCGATGCGCCTTTTGCCGTAAGCAACATCAACCGTGAAACACTTGACAACTTCTCGCGTACCGGTCAGGAATTGCCATTCCTGTTCTCGCGGACACCAGGCGTGCTGGCATGGAGCGAAAACGGAGTGGGGACAGGCACCACCTACATGCGGATACGCGGTGCGGGCGACAGCCGCATCAACGTCACACTCGACGGTGTACCGCTCAACTCGCCCGAAGACCAATGTGTGTTTTGGGCCAATATGAACAGCTACGGAGCGCTGCTGGCCAATGCACAGATACAACGGGGCGTAGGTACATCGACCAACGGCGACGGAGCTTTCGGCGGAACCATATCGCTCACAACCAGACTGCCTTCATTCACTCCAGGCTCAGAAATCAGCTATTCATACGGTTCGTACAACACTTGCAACGCCAGGGTATCATTCTCCACAGGACTGCTTTTCAATCACATCCTGCTTGAAGGGGCATACCACCGCACCGAAACCGACGGGTTCCTACATGGGACAGACGGCCGGTCGGGCAGCTACCTTGGCGGTCTGACCTATATTAATTCTGACGAAAGCCTCGTCCTGAGATATAAAAACATAGGCAACTACGAAACGACGGGCCAGGCATGGAACGGTGTAACTGCGGGAAACGACGACTACAGCATGAACTCATACGACGGCATACGCACATACAATGATATGTATCGTGCAGGCCTCGGCCGCTTCAACAGCCTCTACGAGCAGTTCATACCCGACTGGCAGGGGGGGTACGAAACCAAACGCTACGAAATGACTGACGGTACGCTGTGGCCTCATACCACCGACAACTTCTGGCAGAACCACAACATACTGTCGGCGGCATGGCAGATCAACGACAACTGGAGCGCCACAACGTCACTCCACTACACACACGGACATGGATACTACCGTGAGTTCAGATACAACAACAAACTGAAGAAATTCGGTCTGGCAAACTTCACCGATGCTGACGGCAGCACGGTGAAGAAGGCTGACTTCATCCGCAAGAAAGGGCTGACACAAGACACCTACGGTATCGTCAGCAGCATCAACTATTCCGATGCGCGCTGGAACATCATCTCGGGCCTGTCGATGCAGGACTTCGAATCGGGTCACTACGGCTACCTGACCTACACCAGCAATCCTGCACTGGCCGAACTGATAGGTCTCGGGGTTCGGGGCGACTACCGGTACTACGACAGCAACGCGCAGAAGTCGGACGCCAATATCTATGTCAAGGCCACATACCACATCGCTCCAAGCCTCGATGCCTTTGCCGACCTCCAGTACCGCCACGTACACTATATGACCGACGGCATAAACGACAAGTTCTATGCCAACCCCGACGGGACGTACTCAAACCAGATACTCGACATCAACAAGAAATACGACTTCTTCAACCCCAAGGCAGGACTCTCGTACCACACGGGTGGTTTCAATGCCTACATAAGCTATGCCCTGAGCCACCGAGAGCCCGAACGCAACAACTTCACCGACAACGGGAACTACCCTGCACCACGTGCCGAGATGCTCCACGACCTCGAATCGGGGGCTGGTTATCAGGCGCAAAAATGGCAGGTGCAGGCAGGCCTGTACGCCATGCTATACGACAATCAGTTTGTACAGACAGGACAGCAGAGCGATATAGGCGAGAGCCTCACCACCAACATACATCGCTCATATCGCCTGGGAGCAGAGCTGAGCGCTGGCTGGAGTCCGCTCCGACACCTCAGCCTCGAAGGCAATGCAGCACTTTCAATCAACAAGATCAGAGATTTCGACGAAGTGGTAGAGACCTACGATGACAGTTGGAACGACCTCGGCCCTACCGTCGTAAGCTACAGCAAGCGGACACTCGCCTTCTCGCCGTCAGCCATCCTCAACGGATTCATCACCTTCAGTCGGGGAGGATTCCGAGCCGTCTGGAACACACGGTTTGTGAGCCGCCAATACATCGACAACACCCAAAACCGCGACCGCAGCCTGCCTGCATACTCGACATCTGGACTCGATACGGCCTTCGAACTGAAGAAGGCATTCAGAAGCATAAAGTCAACCACGCTCACATTCAGCGTCAACAACATCTTCAACCGTCACTACGCCTCCAGTGCGTGGGTCTATAGTGCCATCGTGGGCAACGACTATCCCGAGTCGGGCCGCTACTATCAGATAGGCTACATACCTATGGCCGGCACCACCGTGACGGGCAGCATCACACTGAAGTTCTGACATCCCCCCCATGATATGACCGACTATATCACGTCACATCCGCTCGACAGCCTCGGCACCCTGCTCGGCTTTTTGTACCTCATCCTCGAGTTCCGCACCTCGGTCTGGATGTGGGTGGTGGGCTGTGTCATGCCCGCCATCTATATCGTAGTGCTCTACAAGGCCGGCATCTATGCCGACTGCGGCATGGAGGTCTATTATCTCCTTGCCGGCATCTACGGCCTCGTCATCTGGCTGCGGGGGAAGACTGAAAGCGGAGCCGTCGTGACCGTAAGCCATACCCCGCGGCAGCTGTGGCCCCGTCTGCTGCTCATCTTCATTATCCTCTACGTGGCCATAGCAGCCTTCCTGCGCGAGCTGACCGACAGCCGCGTGCCATACATCGACTCGTTCACCACCGCCCTCTCCGTCATCGCCATGTGGATGCTTTCGCGCAAATATATCGAGCAGTGGTGGGTGTGGCTCGTGGCAGACGCCTTCAGCTCCGGCCTCTACATCTACAAGGGCATCTACGGCCGCTCCGTCCTCTATGCCATCTACTCCCTCATGGCCATCTACGGCTGGTGGCGCTGGCAGAGGAAACTGAAACAACAGGCATAATCATGGATGAACAAATTAACAAAGCAACAAAGATACAAAGTGACAGAGATACAAAGCAACAAAGATACAAAGTGACAGAGATACAAAGTGACAAAGATACAAAGTGACAAAGATACAAAGTGACAAAGATACAAAGTGACAAAGCAACACTATGGAAAAACAAGTGATTGAAAATGCCCGGCCAGACCCTGTCATACCGACGGAGCGAAGCGAAGGAGTGTATCTGTTATGTAACTTATAAATGGTGTGTTTCCTTGGCAAAAGTTGAATAATTATCTCTTAACCCTTACTTTTGTTAAATAGGCTCCGCGGAAAGCAACAAAAGAGAGAACAACCGAAAAAAAAATTGCAGTTCAGATTTTTTTGTGTAAATTTGCATCGCTAACAAGAAAGGAGCCGACATCCGCGCCTTGGCCCTATAGCACGAAGTCCCACAACTTGGTGCGCCAAGAGGTGGGACTAGAGCATACAAGGCGTAGGCGCAAGGCAGCAAGCCCCAATCGAGTAGGCATCGGGAATTTCACACAAAGTCGAACATAAAAAAATGTATTACTTATGGCTACAAAATCAACAGGCTTCTACGGACACAATATTATAAGGCATGAAACGGATGATTAAACAAATGGTATTGATGCTGTGTATGACCACCCTGACGCTGGTGGCCGTACATGCACAGACATACGACGATATGTGGCGCCAGGTGGAAAAGGCTCAGGCCGACGACCTGCCACGGCGGGTGCTGAGTGTAAGCGAGGCATTGCTGAAAAAAGCCCGCAAGAAGGGTGATTTTGCATGGCAGATGAAGGCGTGGGTCACGATAGTGACCACGCGCATGAGTATCGACCCCGACAGCTTCGACATAGAACTCCTGCCCCAGATACACCCCGACGGCATATGCGAGCAGGCCATATACCATGCAGTCATGGCCACTGCCTACCATGCAGCAATGAGGTCGCCCGTCCGGGCCTACGATGCCGAGACCCTCGGCAAATATGCTGCAGCCAGAAACGAGCATTTTGCTATGATGATGGCGGGCAGCGACAGGCTGGCTGCGGCAGACATCGAGCCTTACATGCCGCTGATGTCCAGGGGTGCCGACAGCCGGCTGTTCGGTCACGACATGCTTTCGGTATTCACACGCTTCGATGCACAGAACAACCCCTCGCTCGATGCGAGGGACAGGGCCAGGCTGTATGCCGACGCTGCGCAGATATACGCAGAGCGCGGTAATGCAGAGGCATACACGCTTATGCAGTTGGAGTATATAAGGTCGGCACGCGGCTATTCGCCCGACGGAATCAAGGAGTACGGTGAGTCGCTGCGGACACTGCTGGAACAGTCGGACTCTCTCGACGCCGGTGCCGACGTGGCAATGGAGCTGCTGCTGCAGCCGGAAGTATTTGCCGACCGCGATGAAAGGCTCGGATTTGCCAGGTGGGCAGCGCGACGGT
Organism: uncultured Prevotellaceae bacterium; assembly: GCA_937915745.1. Classification (GTDB taxonomy): domain Bacteria; phylum Bacteroidota; class Bacteroidia; order Bacteroidales; family Bacteroidaceae; genus Colivivens. The sequence goes on from CALGGJ010000055.1 coordinate 6,711, forward strand.
TCGTAAAATCGAAACTGGCGAACGCATTCACTAATGTGGAAAGACAGATAATGCAGCCGAGCCTGCAAATCGATGTGGCCGACGAAGAGCATGTGATGGTCGGCGGACGAGGGGCTCTCATCACCCTGAGTTACCATAACATGAGGTCGGCCAAGCTGGAAGTGAGGTTGTTCAACGGACTCGACAGCAGAAACCGCCCGAAGACCGACGGACGGCTCATATGCAGTCGCTCATACACCTTCGATACCATACCCGACAACCGCATGCGCATTGACCGCGACCTGCCGTTCGACGGTGAGCAGACAGACACCCTCACCCTGCCCGCAGGAAAATATGTGGTGGTGGGGAGAAACGGCAATACAGAAGCTGTGAAAATGCTTAACATATCTACCCTCACATTCTTCACCTACAACCTGCCCGGCGGCAGGACACACGTAGCCGTGGTGTCGGCCGCAACGGGACGACCTGCAGGGGGAGCCAGGGTGAGCTACTCGGCCGACTCGGGAAAGACCTGGGCCGACGTGTATGCCGACGGGCATGGCGAGGTGGAACTGAAGGCCGAAGGCCGACTCATGGTGAAAGCCGGCCTGCCCGGTACCGACGACGAGACACCGAGCATCTTAATAGCCAGCCCCCGGAGGCCGGCCGCTACGACGGAGACCCAGGTGCATACGAAGCTCTATACCGACCGTGCCATCTACCGGCCGGGACAGGCGTTGCACCTCTCGGGAATAGTATATGAACAGCATGGAGACGACACTCACACGGTGGCTCATGCAGAGAGAGAGTTCAAGCTGTATGATGCGGGTGGTGAGGTCGTGTCGGCCGTGACGGCACAGACAGACGACTGGGGTGTGGCCGAGGCCGACTTCATCCTGCCCGTCGGACGTATGCCGGGCTCGTACCGCATCGGGACCGACGGCTCGTCGGTGGAATTCAGGGTAGAGGAATACAAGCGTCCCACATTCACCGTAGAGACACGGCAGGCGATGGATGCCGGCTCAGGGCGCGAATATTCGTTCGGCGACTCGCTCGAGGTCGAAGCACTGGTGAAAACCTACTCGGGTGTGCCAGTGCAGGGAGCGAAAGTGTCTTACAAGACATACATGCGCATCGGCCGGTGGAGGCTGTTTGGATATCAGCCATGGAATGAGACAGGGCAGGGGGAAACCACGACCGACGGTGACGGACTGGCACACGTTGTGCTGAACCTCACCGACACCGACGTGACGCACGATGCCAGGGTCAGTTACAAAGTGACGTTCGACGTCACGTCGCAGACAGGCGAGACTTGGTCGGAATCGTTCCAGACTACAATCTCGAAGCAGGGATTCGCACTTGCCGTCGAGACAGGGAAAAACATATACGACCAGGCACACCCTGCCGACATCGTGATAAAAGCCGAAAACGCACAGGGTCAGCTGCTCGATGTAAAAGGCCGATATGACATCAGGCCCACACAAAAGACACCCGACTATTGGAAATACAACCCCGATGCCGTGGCAGAGGACACCCCGGCTGTATGGGAGGACGACTTCGAGAGCGGCAGGCCGCTGCATCTGCCCCGGCTCACAGCCGGCTGTTACCAGATATGCGCATACGCCACCGACAGCCGTGGAAACAAGATAAATACTGTATCAGGACTGACCGTGTTCAACTCGGCAGGGGCAACACCACTGCTCGGAAAACGCAGCGGCGAACGTAATGAATTCAGCGAACCGCTGTTCCACTTCATGGACGATGACAACCATTTCTCGACCGAAAAACCTGCCACGCTCTTTGTCGCACCGGCAGCAGACGATGTATGCCTCAACTACATCATCATGTCGGACGATGCAGTTACAGAGCGGCACTCAGTGGAGCTTGGCCGTGAAATAAGGAAACTTACCATTCCATACCGAACGGAATATGCGGGCGGAGTGACCGTGATACTCTACTACGCAAAAGACGGAAAATCGTACATCGATACCCGGCAGGTCGTACTGGCCGAACCCGACAAGCAGCTCAGGCTGGAATGGAGGAGTTTCCGCGACCGCCTCTATCCGGGTCAGGACGAAGAGTGGATACTGACCGTGAAAGACAAGAACGGCAATGCAATATCCGGAGCATCGCTCATGGCAACCATGTACGACTCATCGCTCGACGCACTTCATCCACACTCGTGGAATCTCGCTCTCAATTTCCCTCGCCGTCTGCAATCTGTCTATGCCAACACCCCATCGCCCAATACAGGTGTCAGACTCTTCATCAATCCCACCCTCACACTGAAAGACACATATGCACGCACATGGGACGAACTGACCACATATGTAAGGCCAACCTATGCCTCCCGCGTAATGCGCGAGATGCGCGGAGGGCTTATGATGGCCATGGCCAAAGCTGCGGACAGCATGGAAACAGGTCGTATCGAACCTGAATCTGTTACGTCCGACATGGCTGACGACGCTGCCGATGCAATCCTGCAGAGCCGGGTAGCCGGATTGAACCTGATAATGTCAGAAGATCAGCCAGCGGAAGGTCGGCCCACCATCCAGCCACGAACCGACTTTGCCGAGACGGCATTCTTTGCTTCACACATACTTACCGACACGGACGGTGATGCACACATCTGCTTCACATTGCCCGAAAGCCTCACCGAATGGCAATTCATGGCCCTGGCCCACACCCGCGATATGGACTACGCACACATTCAGGCAAAGGCAGTTGCACGCAAAGACTTCATGATCATGCCAGGCATGCCACGTTTCGTGCGCGAGGGCGACAAGGCAAACATCAGCACAGCAGTCATCAACCGCACCGCAGCAACCCTGAAGGCCGACATACATTTCCGACTGTTCGATGCCGCCACCATGACCGAGATTCATGCCCAAACAAAGACTGTGGAGGTAGGAGCCGGGGAGACAGAGGCCGTATGCTTCGATTTCGACGTGACCGACACCTATCCTATGCTCGTATGTGAAACTACGGGAGAAAGCACCGGTTTCAGCGACGGCGAACGCCAATACCTGCCCGTACTCACTGCCAAGCGATACATCACCGAGACCATACCATTCTACATCACGGCCTCAGAGACATCTAAAGACATCGACATCGGGACATTGTTTAATAATGGCAGTACAACAGCCACAGGCAAACGCATGACGCTCGAGTTTACACAAAACCCCGAATGGACGGTCATCGAAGCGCTTGAGGCAGTGAAAGTGCCAAAACGGGTCGATGCCCCAACCCTCGCCGCAGCGCTCTACTCGAATGTGACAGCCGCACGCCTGGCACAGTCGGTGCCGGGACTCCGGCAGGCCCTGTCTGCCGACTGGCAGACGCCGGCACAGAATGCCCCTGCAACATCCAACCTCGATGCCACCTCCGACTACCTGCGCGACATCATCAGCCAGGAGTCGCCATTCCTGCGCGATGCAAACAAAGAGGCATACCAGCGAGCCGAACTCATAGACTTCTTTAACCCTGAACTCATTCAGGCACGCACCTCCCAGGCACGCGACCGACTGCTTGCACTACAACGTGAGGACGGGGCATGGAGTTGGTTTGAGGGTATGGATGCCAGCTATTACATCACACTCTCCGTGTGTGAGATGCTGGCCATGCTCAACGATGAATCGACAAGCGACGCACTTATACAGGGTATGAACTACCTCGACAACAAAGAACTGGAATGGTATAACGATATGAAACGCCGTAAACAGTCAGTCATGCCGAGCGAAACCACACTGCACTACCTCTACGTCAGTTCGTTCGTGGCCGACCGGCGGGTCAGTTCCGAGGTGCGGGCCATGCGCGAAGCCTACATGAAAGTGCTTGCACGGTCGTCGCGTTCGCTCAGCATATACGGAAAGGCAAACGGGGCCTGCATACTGAGGGCCTTCGGTCATACAGACCAGGCTGACAAACTGTTGCAGTCGGCCGTGGAATATACCATAACCCGTCCTGGCATGGGGCGCTACTACGCCACCGACCGTGCTCTCTATTCATGGCGCGACTACCGAATACCTACACATCTGGCCACCATGCAGGCCATACGACAGTCGGAACGCCCCGACCGCGACACTATCCTGGCCGACATGCAATTGTGGCTCATAAGGCAGAAACAGGTGCAAATGTGGGACAACCCGATGAACACCATAGCAGCAGTCGGTTTCATGATGAACCAAGACAGGGAAGGGACAATCAGTCAGATGCGCACTACGCGCTTTGATATAGACCACCAGCCAATTGAGGTGGCTGCCGACACGGCACGATTCCTCGCACGCCAACTGGGATATGTAAGGGAAAACCTGCCGGTAGCAACATCGGCTCACACCATGCAGACACTACATATCGAACAATCGGTCACCGATACAACATCAACGCCTGCCTCATCACACATTGCCTACGGAGCTATCTATGCACAATGCCTGGACAACCTCTCGGCCATAGGGTCACACACATCGTCTGAACTGGAAATAGGTCGCAAGTATCTGAAAGACGGAAAGGAGTTCGACCCATCGACCACTGCCCTGGCCGTAGGCGATCGTGTGACCGTGAGACTCATCATACGGGCCGACCGTGACTTCGACTTCCTCCAGGTGAGAAGCGGACACCCGGCTTGCTTCGAACCCGTAAGCCAGCTCTCGGGACATCGGTGGATGAACGGGCGAGGCGGATATGTGAGTATGCACGATGCCTCGACCGACGTATTCTTCGACCGGTTCACACGTGGCCAGACCACATTCGACATCGATTTCTACGTAACACGTACCGGCACATACCTGTCAGACATCGCTACTGTCCAGTGTGCCTACTCGCCGGAGTTCTGCTCGCACACACAGGCGGATACACTCCGGTGCAAATGACCATGGCCGATGACCTGTCTGCCGACAGGCAGGCCCTGGCCGTAAATATGTAAGTCATACTGATTGCACACTCGTCTAATGTGCAATGTCGTCATACAATAAATAAAAGCTCCAGACGGATGTTTTTCATATGTAAATTCACACACGACAAATTGCGTGTGCAAAAAAATACGTCAATTGTTGCACACTTAACGACCAGCCTGTGAATACTCGGAAAAAAATATATGAAAGACAGGGCGTGTACCCAAAAATAATTAGTAATTTTGCAACGTAAAAACAAACGATACGCCATGATTGGCAAACAAACACAAAATTGAGTATATTTATTATATGATAGAGCATTTCCTTAAACAGGCTGAATTCAGCAGCATGGAAGACTTCGAGCAGCACTTCGAGTTTGTTGTGCCCGAGAAGTTTAATTTTGCCTACGATGTGATGGATCGGTGGGCAGAAGAACAGCCCGACAAGCTGGCGCTGCTATGGACAAATGATAAGGGTGATGAGCGCCGCTACACTTTTGCCGACCTGAAACGCCAGAGCGACAATATAGTGTCTTACCTCGTGAGGGTAGGAGTTAAGAAAGACGATATGGTCATGTGTATCCTGAAACGACGCTACCAGTTCTGGCCACTCATCATTGCCCTGCATAAGATTGGCGCAGTCGTCATTCCTGCCACATACCTGCTTACCGACAAGGACATCGTCTATCGTTGTAACGAGGCCGACATAAAGACCATCGTTGCATGTGGCGACAGGGAGATATTAAACCATATTGATGCCGCATATCCACACTGCCCGTCGGTGGAACACCGCATAAGCATCGGCCCGGAAGTGCCCTGTGGCTGGCTGGCCATGACCGAAGACGATATACAGAACGGCACAGGGGACACCGACCCCGTATGCAGCCAACTGCGTCAGATTCACTACGGAGGGCGCGACCACATGATAATGTACTTCACGAGCGGCACCAGTGGCGAGCCGAAAATGGTGATACACGACTACACATACGCACTGGCACACCTCACTACAGCTGCATTCTGGCACAACCTGACACCAGGCAGCCTACACCTCACCGTAAGCGACACCGGATGGGGCAAGGCTGTGTGGGGAAAATTATACGGACAGTGGATAGTAGGAGCAGCCGTGTTTGTCTATGACCACGACATCTTCCGTCCCACCGATATACTGAAGAAGATGGAGCAATACCACGTTACATCCTTCTGTGCACCACCAACCATCTACCGATACCTCGTGCGCGAAGATCTCAGGCGCTACGACCTCTCGGCACTGAAATATGTCACCACAGCAGGCGAAGCACTCAACCCCTCGGTATCCGACAAGTTCTACGACATCATGCATCTGCGCATCTTCGAAGGATTCGGACAGACCGAGACCACATGTACATTGGGAACCTTCAAATGGATGAAAGCCAAACCAGGCTCGATGGGTAAACCTAATCCGCAGTACGACATACACCTCATGGTCCAAGGACGTGAAGCCGAGGCAGATGAGGTGGGTGAAATAGTCGTACGTACGGCCGAGCGAATGCCGCTGGGCCTGTTCAACGAATACTATCGAAACCCCGAACTCACGCGCGATGTATGGCACGACGGATACTACCACACAGGCGACCTCGCCCGTCGCGACTCTGACGGCTACTACTACTATGTGGGTCGTGTTGACGACGTGATAAAGAGTGCCGGCTACCGCATAGGCCCGTTCGAGGTGGAAAACGCACTGATGACCCATCCGGCAGTACTCGAATGTGCTGTGACTGCTGTACCCGACGAGCAGCGTGGACAAGCCGTAAAGGCCACTGTGGTACTGGCCCCGGGATGGGAGGACAAGAAGAACGTACACTCGTTTGCACACGAACTGAAAGAGCACGTGAAACGCATGACCGCTGCATACAAGGCACCGCGAATCATCGAGTTTGCCGACGAACTGCCGAAAACCATAAGCGGCAAGATACGCCGGGTGGAAATCAGAGAGCAGCAATAGAACACGCCATTTGTCGCTGTCTCTTCATCGACATGAAGCTGCCTGAATCTCTGAATATGAGAGGGGCCTTGCGTCAATATACGTGATGTCTTGCGTCAATATACGTGAACCAGAGCGCGCGTTTAAAGCCCTGCTCCCCGGCAGGCTCATACCCTTCCAGGCAGGATTCAAGCCAGCGGTCCGGGTCAGCGCTGCTCCGGCTGAAGTCATAAAGCTTTCCGATCAGCTCCGGCACCTGCCTGTCCCCGGTCCCGGTGGCGGCGGTCTCCGTAAAATCGATGAACGCCAGGTCTCCCCGGTCATATTCGTCCGCCAGCAGTTCCTCCATCCCGTCGGTCAGGTCGATGGGGGAGGTGGTGTAGGTGAGCAAAAACGTGCCCGCGATCAGCATGATGATGCGCAGGATCATAAGGATCGCGCTGCGCAGGCCCTGGCGGGTGATGGTGAGCTTCCAGACGGTCACAAGGGGGTCGCCCTTGGTGTAGAACAGGTTCAGAATGCCCGTGAGCACGATGATGAGGATCAGGGGCTTCAGGCCCTTCAGCAGCAGCTTGAAAGGCACATGAGCCAGCGTGGAGACCAGGAACAGGAAGGCGAGGATCAGGGCATAGCCCACCAGGGATTTGACCAGAAAGACCGCCACGATCATGGCGATGGTCAGCAGGGCATAGTAGTTATAGGGGATGGTCTTGATGAAGAGAGCCAGCCCGTTCTCCCCTTCGACG
>CALGGJ010000056.1 GCA_937915745.1 uncultured Prevotellaceae bacterium
AATATGCTGTCTGCTGTACCACCGTGCCGTCACTCTTAACTACCTTGCGGATGTTATTTTCATTGTATTCTATAATTTCACCCCATCTATTTAACCCTCTTTTTATATATTGTTTCTTTGTCCCTTTGGGTACATAAATTCTACATGGAGGCATATTTATACCTCTATTCAGTGTATAGTATGTGGACTTTGGTTTCATATTCTCTATATATATCTCTGTCAATCTACTGCATTGTAGAAACGTATTTTCCGAGATTTCTGTAACAGATGCAGGTATTACAATCCTTTCAAGGTTCGTGCAGTAAGCTACTGAATGATATGCAAGTTTCTTACACGAAGTTGGTATGGACAACTCAACAGCATTCTTTCTACAAACAACAAGTGTGTCACCCCCTTTCGTATAGAGCGAACCATCAATCGATGCGAAATGTGTATTATCAATGTTAACCTCAATATTGTTTATACTTGAGCAATAATCAAATGCTTTGGGAGAAATCTCTCTTAAATTTATGCCAAGTTTTATGTCTTTTAGATTAGTACAACCCGAAAATGAAGATGATTCTAAAACCATAACTGAATCGGGAAATTCCACAGACCTTAAGCTAATGCATTCATCAAAGGCATAGGCTCCGATTGATAAAGTAGAAGATGGCAGAACGATTGCTTCAATCCATTTGCATAGTGCGAAAGCATTATCGCTTATATATCTTACACCATCGGGGATGCTTACACAACCTTGTTTTGTCAATGCGCAGTAAAAAAGTGTATCACCATCTTTTGAGTATAATATATCATCTATGGATTTGTAACTTGGATTGTTTGAATCAACGATTATTGGCACATGAGGCAGCGCATTCTCACCAATAGTGTGGACAGATGCTGGAACATAAAGATGTTTTATAGTGTCAAGACCCCAAAATGCATATTCTCCGATGGTCTCTACTGATAGGGGTATATTCATATTTTTTATTTTACGACAATCGAACAATGCTTCTGCACCTATTTCAATCAGAGAATTTGGTAGGTTTAAAGACTGTAAATTCCAACAAGATGAGAAGGAATTCTTTCCTATTCTTATAAGTGAATCTGAACAATAAACGTTTTTCAATTGATAACATTCAAAGAAAGCGAAATCCCCTACAGAGGTTATTCTGTCATCCATGTTGACGTATTGGATCTGTAATTTATAATTAACCCATGGTGCTGTACCATAGTCAAAATCACTCATCATACCAATGCCGTTGAGTGACAGCACACCATCATCCGAGAGTTCCCATTTAATATCTGCCAATCTTGTTTTGCCACAAAGACCACGAGCTATAACGGAGGCTTGTACGTCATATGCTGTTACAAACCACAGAACTATAATAAGATTTATCATGCTCATAACTTTGGGATAATAATAAATCGGGACTATTCCCTGGGCTGGCTTATTTATATTTGTATCTCTTTTCATTTCTTTTAAGAAGCTGATAGTTTGCCTTGTGATTATACTCATTAATAAAATACAAACTAGTGTAATCCTGAACATCTACCAATTGATCGATTATTTTTGTTGATGTAGAAATATAATGTGTTCTCAATGCAATGTTATTTTCTGCTCTTATAAGGTTTTCTATATGAGTTGCATATATTTCTGTTTTACGTACATCCTTTGTATTACGTACATACCTGCCATCAATACTAAACCAAACACTCTCATCTCTTGTGCCATGAATTCGGTCTTGAGCATGTGCCATCTCATGTGCAAGTGTTGTAAAATCCTCTTGCCATCCGTCAACTTCTTGACTTGAACATAAGGTAACAGCTGATACAATGTCCGGATGCAAAGAATTTGGGTCTGAGTACAATCGCTCTGTACTTGCACTTCCCTCGGCGATGACTACCCCTAATACATTATTTGCGAGGTCTTTTACCAACTCTCTTCCTGCTTTTTTTGCTCTAAGTGTTGATAACAAACCGGTTAGTTTTGTAACAAATTTATTATCTCCGTTATATTCATTGCCATCAGAGTCAAAAAAGGCCCCTTTATCATAATTATACCTCCATTCTGTATGATTGTCAAGCCAAACAATATACCTTCCATCCGGATCCACCGCATTCACCGGATTTCCTCCGCAATAGCTGTACGGCGTCAGGTGGTAGTACTTCTCGGCCAATGGGTCGATTGTGAGGAACTGGCCGATGGTGGGGTCGTACTGGCGTGCGCCATAGTCGCAGAGGTCCAGGCCGTGAAGGCGGTCGAGCTCCTTGCCGTTATACTTGTGCGTCTGCACATCGGAACCGGTGTTGGCATTGCTGCCTACATAGAGACCGCCAAACGGATAATATGCTGTCTGCTGTACCACCGTGCCGTCACTCTTAACTACCTTGCGGATGTTGCCCTGATAGTCGGGGATGGTGTAATATGTGGTGTACTGGCTGCTCGTGCCAGGCATTTGGAGGTATCCCTCGCCGAAGTACCACTTGGTGTTCATGCTGCCGTCTATCTCAACGCTGCCAGCGTATGTCGTGGAATCCACATACAAGGTCTCGGCTGCAGTGAGCGTATGAGTCTGATGCAACGGCACGGTGAGTCCCGGCACTGCCGTGCGGTGGATGGTACGCAGCTTCTGTCCGTCAGCAGAATAGATGTACTCCGTCACGTCGCCTTTGGTGAACTGAATGCGTGTCGGCATGCCGTTCATATCGTACCCGATATGGCTTATACCTTTGTTGATGTCGGCTGTCAATGAACCGCAACCATCGTAGTAGTACTCAGTGTCGGCTGCTGAGGCCTTACGGTATTCCATCGTACCTGAATACGGAAGACTTGCACATGCCTCGGTGGCATTCTTCAGTTGGTTTCCTGTGTAGTTTAGGCTCACATCATCGAAATAGCCGTATCCGCCGGGGTTCGGGCCGTTGCGTTTCATCCGGGTTATTGCACTGTTGGCATTGTATTCTGCCGTTTCGCTGTTTGTATATGCCAGCATGAAAAGTTGCTCGCCTGCACAGTAGTCGGCCTGCGTAAGGCGACCGAGATTGTCGTATGTGTAGCGATATCCTGAATATGAATTCGTGTTGCTTGAATCCTGAAATCTCATGCTGCTGATGTTGCCGCTCCATAGCGGTGTCCCGCTACCGTCGGCATAATATAGATCCTGTGTGAGCAGGTTGACGGATCCCGTGGTTGAGGAAAGTGATTTCATCCATCCATGCAGGTCGTAGGCATAGCTGTTCGTAACAAGATTGTTGCAGTCGGCTTGTGTCAGCCGTCCGAGGTTGTCGTGAGTATAATAAATGTTGTGATCATGGATGTACATTCCTGAAATCTTCCTGCCGGTGAGCATGTCGCTGTTTGTGTCGTAAGTATAGTTCTGACTGAAATACCTGGTCAGGTATGCACTGCCAGAGCGGAATAATTCCATAAGCGTCTGTGTTGGTTTGCCTGTAAACGAATAAGTGCTGTTTTCCTGTACTATCATCTTATTGAGGTGTGAAGTGACTGTTGACGTGTTCTGACCCTTCTCGTCATAGTACATAACGTGAAGGACATGCTCACCATCCGTTGCTGACAACAGCTGTGCCGTCTGCAATGTTGTAGTACATACATTTGAGGAGGAAGGCATGTAACTTGCATTCACGTATGGTGCAACGACAGGTGCCTGGAGACATGCATAGCCGTCGTAATAGTTTGCGATTTCCAGTTCTGCATTAATAACGGAATATCCGTCGTGAACCACATATCCCGTGCCGGCCAATCCTGTAGTTCCTGCCGTGAATGTCACCTTCGCCAGCCTTGCTCCGTCCATACTTCCGCCTGTACACAATCCCTGAATGGCCAGACGCCCCAGCCCGTCGTAGAGGAAGAAACGGTATTTGCCGGCACCTGCCATGCGGCCGTCCTGCATGAATGCCACACGGCCTCCCTTGTCGTACCAGTAATTTATCGGATCACATCCTGGAAGTGTCTTCTGGATACAGCGTCCACGGCCGTCGTACTTGTACTTGTAGAGCAGGCTGGAATTGGGCACAGTCTGATACAATGGCGGAATGACAACACAGAGCAGACCCTTGTCATACACGAAATAGGTGTCGTTGTCGCCGCCGCGGCGTTCGAGTACGGTATTGCCTAGCAGGTCCCTGAATATCTCTATGCTCCTGCCGTCCTCGTCGGTGGTCTTCTCGCCTGTCAGCGTGGCCGGTTCGTAGTATCCCTGCAGGTTGAAAGAGCCGCCTGATGCATCGGTCATGGCGTATCGCTTCACGGAATTGACGGCATTGGTGGTATATTCAGTCGTCATGCCCTTGCCTGCATTGTGCCATGCATCGCCCGGAGTGGAAGTGAAGACGGGCCGGCCAAGGGCATCATACTGGGTGTCGGAATATGCGTGTGAGTCATTGTAGGCCGACTGTGCCATCGAAGCCATCTGCGACGGAGTCTTCATGTCGGGCGATGTTGTCCCTGCAACAGGAAGCCATGAACGTGAGGGACGGCCCTGCATGTCATACTCTGTCATGCCATACACATACCTGCCCTGAGTGTTCATGCTGCCGTCGGCAACCACGCTCTCGCGACCGAGGCCGTCGTAGTATTGTACGGTCTTCGCCTCATGGATACCGGATGCGTCCAGGGGAGTGGTGGCGGCGATGTAGTTCTGATCGGGTGTCTGTGCGTAAAGTACAATATGGCACAAGAACATTGACATTACAGACAGTGATATGTATATTATTCTCTTTTTCATGAGGTTATGGATCGAGTATTAGACCATTTGAGTTCGTAAAAGGTTTAACAGAGTTGATCAAATCTCCCGTGCGGTATTTATATATGTAATAAGCGGTTACGTCTCCATGGATATCGATGATATTTCTCAGGCCGCCGAAAGAATTGTATTCATATGAGATGGTTTGAGAATTGCCTTGCTTTATTTTCATTGGCAATCCTGCAGTGTTGTACTCATATATATTGACATTGACAGGCTTTGAGCCGAAAAATTCACCGCTCACAGACGATGTGATACTGTCGGGCAGCGATAACCTGTGTATGGTTCTCCACAGTCCAGACATGTTGGCGGCAGTTGCAAGTAATCTGTCATTGTTATCCCATTTCAGGCATGTCCTGATACCCTGCCCATCCGTATATTGTGCCAACTGCTCCTTATCGGTGTACTGGTCGTACCTCATTACAGTATCTGCTTGATACTGGTTCCCAATGAATAGCAGCTCTAATGCAGGTAGGTAATGATTCCCGAACAGATTGTAAACAGTGCGTTGTTCCTGAATGAAATCACCGTTGTGGTATGTTGACACCGAAAGCAGTGGAGTATGGTAGCTGTGATTATACAATGTTGTGTCGTTGAGTATTTCCAATTCACTTTCTATTATGCCAGGGTGACAATCCAGTGGTAGGGCATCACCTGTGGCATACTGGTAGTTGTGGGATACCACGTCGTTTCTCCTGTATATGGCATCCCTGAGACATTTGCGGAACAAGGCTGAATGGCTATATTGGTATTCTATATTTGCCGAGTAGTCGGCATAATCATATTCGGTGCTGTCGGTGACCCAGGTGTTGCCCATCAGGGTCTTCTCTACTCTTGACGTGATACTTATCTTTGGATAATAGAGTTTGTAAATACCGCCGACAAAACAGCTGTTGCCTCCACTAAAGTTATGGATATCCATATTGTGTGTCCATACATATCTCTCTGAATTGAATGTAGCATCGTCATTGTACGTGTAGCTTGTTTCCCTTACCATCTGGTTGCTACTCGTGTAATGCTTCTGCGACAGCAGTTTTCCGCGCATGTATCCACGCTCGCTGAAACAATCGTATGGCGTCCACGATGACGTGATGCAGTTCATCGCCGAGGCAACACACTGCTCGTCATGGAAGTCGGACATATTTGAATAGTGATACTTCACGTAGTCACCGTTTGTGTTTTCTTCTATCACGTCCGAGTATCCTATATGTGGACCGAAAGAGTTCGACAGCGGGATTACAGACGCAAGCATGGCTGTTTCGATGTCGCAATGTTCATTAGTACCAATTAAATGATTGTCCCATACACATGTGGAATTAGGAACTGCAAACAGCTCACCACTGCTGATGCCGTTCAGGCTGCAGGAATAGTAATACTCGCGTTTGGAAAGCATTTTTTGCATGGTGATGTCCTCATAGTCACATATGGTCTTTATCCGCAGCCCACCCGCATTGTTGTTCCAACTCTCTGCCACGACCTGCTGCCTGTCGTCTGAAAGATGTTTGCTGTATGTGTTCTGTTCGTATGTTAAGACTGTGCATCCTCCAGTGGGATATTGTATTACATAAAGCATGCCGCACATGCTGGCAGAGGCATCCGGCATGAGATAGTTGGTATTTATGTAAGTGCTGTCCCCGGTGGAATAAGGTTCCTCCAGGATTGGATTGTATGGCTCAGATGTTTGTCCCTCACTGAAATTGTTGTTGCTGTTGTAGTATCCCCAATGGTCGAAGCACTTGGTAAGGTAGTCGGCAGGTAGTGAACTGAAACTATGATATTGCAGAGAGTAAACGCCTATCTTGTCGTTGTCGGTACTGATGCTCACTGAATCAAGGTGTATCCTGCTGTTGTAGCTGTAATGCAAATCGTACGACCTCAAAGTGTCCACCGATGCTACGACACTTATTTTCTTCAGTAATGCCATATCCATCGATGACAGTGGATCATTATTCTTGTCAACGTCCGGGTTTGCCTGCAAGTCAGAGTATGGAGATGTATGAGATTGAAGGTAGAAGAAGGCATTCGATCTGTTGTGCGACGATGTGTAGGGGTGCTCGATTATAAACAGGTTTTGATTACCGTAACATGAAGGATACAATATGCGTGAAGCAACAGAGTCTGGAAATGCACTTTCTCTGTCAAACAAAATCTTTGTTCCATCCCATGCTGTAATATTGTCCAGATATACTGGTGTATTTAGGCGATATGAATGGTATGTAATATCAATGAATCCACTAGAATTATCACTCTGGTAAATTTCATCGAATATAGAATTTGCAATTTGGACGATATATTTCCCGCGTGAATAACTGAATGTGTATAAAGTATTTCCAAATCTGTCTTTTACTCTTGTTAGCATCCACGTGTCTGCCGTCCACCTTGGCTGATCTACACCTTGCCTTGTCTTCATCATGTCCGTGGAATACTCAATAGCATCGGTACTGCCGCCAAACTCATACACATATCCGTTTTCATCTATTAAGGTGAACCCCTTGATTGTCTTTGGAAGTTGTTTGATTCCATTATCTGTGGAGAAAGCAGGGAAAATTGGGTCGAGCAGGTTGTCAGCATTCGTGTAATCAAACACAACGTCTATATTGTGGTCGCTATGCACTTTCCACTGGCCGTCACTCCCCAGAAAAAAACGTCCAGTAATACCCATGAAGTTAAAATGGAATATATCAGGTGCATAGTCTTGGTTAATATTAGCCATGTTGTATGCGTGGGGCGAATACATGTTTTGCTGAACTTCGCTTGTAAGTTGTGATATAGTATCGTTTGTATTGTGGGTATGACATGTGAAGTAATTACGGAAATAAAGCCAGCGGCCATCATAGCTGCTCTGGTCCAGTTCATCCTCGTAGTTGCACACCTGTCTCGTAATCATGCCACCGGCGTTGAGCGACCAACCGTGTCCTGTCCAAGCAGGCAGGGTGTTGACAAGAAAGCCCGATGTGTCATATTGCAGGTTTACTTCAAGAGGCAGTCCGCGCTGGACGGTGGAAAACACTGGTATCATAATATTTGCAGTTCCAGTATATGGGGATACAGGCACTGTCCCGAATTTACCGAGGCTGTATGCCGTAGGAGTCGGGATGTTGTAGGGAAGCCCTTCTACGTGGAAGTCATCTTGTCCTCGAACCGATAGTGCCACAAAGGACAATATGAAAGAGATAGAAAATATGTCGGCCAGTCTTCTCATATAATCACAATTTAAGTTTTTCACTATAAATCATTCCATTAACATTAATATACAATATATATGTATCAGGGGTAAGCCCCGAACAGTCCATCTCCCTCACGTAGTCCTGCCCGGCAGGTGTGGTAAACGAATCGCGGCGATAAACCATGCCCACTCGGTTGCACACAAGAAGCGATATGCTGGCATCTGCAAGAAGCGAGAACGACAACGTGATGTAGGAGCCTGACGATGATATGGAATAGTGTATGATATCAGGTCTTGAAATGTGGCCATTCATCAATGAATCGGCATATCTGATGCCCTCGTTGTGTGCATCATCTATTAAGCTCTGCTGCTCGGGGTTGCTGCAATAGGCCTTTTGAATGCACGAAACCAGCTCCATGTTGTCATAGTAGGATGTTGAGATGGTTTCGAGTACGGGATAGCGGTAGCCTCTTGCATACCATAAGTAGCATTCCTCTATTTCTTGCTTCTGCCATCTGTCGTGTGGCTCGATACTGTCTTCTACGTCAAACATGCGGATGTATCCTGTACGCATCCTGTGAATTCTAATGGTATTTTCAAGTGTGTCCTCTCCGAGGATTAATGTGCCACGGCCGTCAGCCGACACACTTATACTGCCGCCCTTATCTATATTATGAGTCTGGCAATATATTCCACTGCCATAATAAGTATCGGAATAGCTATCGGAGTAGCTGAACGGATATGCAAGAACGGATACAGGGCGGTTGAATGTTACAATCTCCATTGGCGATTCCTGACTGATAAGCATAAGTGAGTCATGACGCATCGCATATCTCAGGATCTGGTGCGGAGTGATTTCACCTAAAAACACCGAGTCTGAATCGCAAAACAGACTTACAGGATACGATGTGATGTAGTTGAGCTGGGGAAAATCCCATGTGATGTCATCACCAGAGTCGCCTACATAGAAAAATTCTATTTCCTGTCTCTGAATAGAGTCGTTGGCACGGAGGCAATTATGCTCAAAAGAAATGTTGCCCTGTGCACACATTATAGTGCCATTAGCAAACCAGTTTGCAAATGAAGCAAACAAAATAAGAATGGAATAATAATATTTGTTGTTTTGTTGCATGTTTTTATTGTTAGATGTTAACGATATAGAATTCTATTTTATTGTTTTGGACTGTGGATGCTCAGGACTGGATGGGTCCTCCCTCGCCCGTCCCGCCTTCGCTCTTTTCGTGTCCCCCTCCATCGAGCCATTCCCTGGCATCCCTCATTATCTGTTCAATTGCTGCCGACGGCACCTTCACCCGTTTGCCGAGTATCACCCGTGCCACCGAGTCGGCACGGACCGTGTCGCCCATAGCTTCGTATACACGCAGCTGTCCGTCGAGCGGGGCGAACCGCACAGGCACCATATGGTGTGCCGTGACATAGTGCGACACGGCTTCATCCGCCTTGCCGTCATGCTGGCATACGTCGCCCATTAGCAGCTCCATGTCGTAGGTGCGGCACAGGTGGGTTAGTTCCTCGTAGGTGTATGCAGCCCTGTCGAAATAACGTGCCTGATACAGGGCGAACATCTTTGAGTAGATGAAACGTGGGTTGCCGGCATAATGACGGCTCAGGCGTTCATAGCCGTCGATGGTGGCCGCGGCATGGCCGCCTGCCACCCCACGTGTGAACCTGTACCACCGGTTTTCGGTCACGGCTTCGGCCGTGAGCCACACCATGCCTGCAATACACACTGCTGTCAGCACGGCGGCACACCACCTGTGTCTGACGGCACCTGCCACATACCTGCGGCACATCATGGCATATACCATCGCCAGCACCATCCACGGCAGCGGATAGAGGTGGGGATAACCCGTGGCGGCAAACAAGGCAAGCACCGCGATGGCGGGCAGCATCCCGCGCAGCCTGCGGTCACGGCTCCTTATACAGGCCACAGCCGGTATGCCGAGCAGCAGCAGTAGCAGCACAGGTCCGGTGATGCCGAAATCAACCCACGCGTACAGCCATTCGTTCAGCGGATGGCGTATGTCATCGGCCAGCCATGCAGCATCGGTATCGGGGTGAGCCTTGAAGTACCCGGCCTGGTGGGGCATATATTCACGTTCGAATCCGTGCCACCCGTATCCCGTCAGCGGCCGTTGCCGTATCAGCTCCCATGTGCGGCTGATTATGAAGCTGCGTCCCGACGTCGATACCGTCTTTACCGACATGGCCGTCACCAGCACCACTGCCGTGACGAGGACTGCTGTCAGCAGTTTCACCCGTCTTGCCACCCGCCTGCTCCGGCTTAACAGGCAGGTCGCCACCAACACCATACATGCCGCACCGGTGCGGCTGCCCGAAAGCAACACCATCACTCCCGCAATCACGGCACCGGCCGTCACCGCACGCCGCATCCTGCGTCCCATGCCGTGCCAGCCGCATACCGCAAGGCTCATGAGCAGACACATGTTCAGGGCAAAGCCCGAGGGATTGTCGAACGTACCGTGAAGCGGGATTCCGCCCAACATGCTGTCCATCGGCCTGCGACACACTGCTACACAGCATAGTACGTTAAAAGCCATAGCGACTAATGCCGGCACCGACAGTGCTTTTGTGCTGTCAGCACCGGCATCCATGCCTTTCATAATCCGGTATGTCACGGCAACCACAGCCAGTAATGCTGCGTATCCGGCTGCATACCATTTGGGAGAGATGTATGCGTCATACAGCCCGTGAAGCGGGAAGACAGTGCAGGCGACCAGCAGCATGGTGTAGGATACAATGCGTCCCATTCCAGTTGCTCCTTGTCTATCTTCTTTGCCTGCGAATCTTTTTTGCCACCTTCTTCAGTCTGCTGTTAAAACGCTTTGACACCTTGTCGCCGCGTCCTGAGGCTTCATACACAACCTGTCCGTCATATAGGCTGCAGCCTGCGTAGTCGAGCTGAAGAAAACCGTCTATGTCTGGAATTGTAAAGAGCATGGCTGTCCGGTAATAGTCAAAACTGGATGTGTGTACCAGCCTTTGCCCGTTTGTCAGGTCGGGCTCCCTGAACGTACCGGTATTTAATCCCATGGTGGGAAGCGGGACGTCCGCATTGGATATCGACTTAGGTTCATAGGCGCAGATAAACGGAATGCTGTCATGGGGGATGACTGCAACTTTACTGCCGTCCATGCCAAGGAAAAACGACTGTGACGTCATCCAGTCACGCGGTATGTAATAACCCTTGTCGCCAAACAGGTTGACAAAAAGGTAATACGCCTCACCGTCGTATGCTATATCGCACCAGGCCGTGCAGTCCTCTCCCGATTTCCACAGCAGCCCTAAGGGATATGAGACGAATGTCTGTGTCTCATCCCAAAGGCTGAAACGGTCGGGAATACCTTCGTCATAAAGTGACTTTGTCCGGGTCATGCTTATCTGCTGGGCACGCAGATGTGCTGACAATGCTATCGAAGCTGCTAAAATTATATATCTAATCATGGATTAACGTGGGTTAAACTGTCAATCATGTGTTCCTGTAATTCTGAAAAAGAGGGTATTCTGTAGATTCCATTCAGTTTACGTGTTGCATTGCACTGTCGTAGCTTGAATCGAGTCGTTGTCTGAGATATGGATTTTTGAATCCTTCACGCACCTTTTTGTATAGTTCCCTCAGCTCCATGCCATGACTGTCTTTATATTTATCATACATGAAGTGCAGCTCGCAGACCGTCATAATCTGCATAGCCACCGACCCTTCATCCCATCCGGTGAGACTCCTTACGATCCCGTGCCTTTCCTCCATCAGCTTTTCGCAGAAGCCGGAATCCTTCTGTGCCATTCCTTCCTCCAGCTGCAGAGCGGCCTCGGTTGCCCACAGACGCGACAGTCCGTCGTAATGGCACAGAAGGAGCGACGGGCTGTATGGGTCTATCTCATTCAGGAAGTCCATGCCGGACTTCTGCCCTTCCAGCAACAGGCCGAATTCCCTGCGCCGGCTTTCCTGTTCTGAATACCTTGCAATGCTCTGCACCGCACCCCATGTCTCCATGCACAGCCAGCAGTAGTACATCTGTATGTGTTCCCTGTAAAGTCTTGCCTCATACGGAGATAGCCGGTTATGCCAGATGATGTAGTCGGCAAACCGGAGGTTCTTCTCGTAGTCCTGACGCAGTGAGGACATATGTTCATCGAACGGATGGTCTTTGAATGCAGCGTCCTTCTCACTATGGCTGTATGCACCGTCGTCGGTATAGTGCCTTCTGTTGTCTGTCATGTTGCCGACGTAGTCGAGCGAACCAAACCAAATCCCGGTATATGTGTTGGTGAGCCTCTCCATAGTGCTGCGCCCGCTCGTGTTCCTTATCTTCACCTCCATGCCTTCCGACGGATCATACAGGTCGATGAAAATCCTGTCGCCGGGACGGAAGTAAATGCGTGCGACGTCGCGGCCGAAACTCGTGTTGAGCGTCAGGTACTCCCATTTGGGGGCGTATGTCCTGAACTTCATCCTGAAGTGTCCGTCACCATCGACACTGGCCGAGTATTCTTCCATGGGGATTGTGATATAGTCTTCCATCGCACGGAACGTTACGCTGCCGGCCTTACCCTGCATACCATGCAGCACACCCTCAATCTCAACATCGGCGGGTTCAAACATCTGCGGGGAACCCTCTGTGGCATCGTCGCCATATACTGCAGGGGGAATGACAGGCGGGGTCTTACTGTCATGAACGCCGAAAATCCGGAAATGGCAGGGATCACACACGTCGAGGGTCAGGTTGCCAGGACCCACAGGAGTAAAACTCACTGAAAACCGCATATTGCCGCTCCCGTCAAGGATATAGACTGAATCAGCGTCTATACCATTGAATCCTGTGGCATGATGGCGCTCACCCTTGTCATCAACGATGTAAAGGCCGTGGCCCACATGAAATTTAGTTCCTGCACCATTAGGAGTGACAAATGTCAGGACGGTGGAGTCAGTACCATAGTCAACAGATACAACCGACGCCTTATCGCTGGGATAAAGGGCCTCTGTCCCCACAATCGGGGTGGCCTTACTCACAGACCAGACTGTCTGTAAAAAGACTGTCAGAAATAGAAGTCGTTTCATTTAATTGTACACCGTTATTGTTATTACTATTTGCATATCGCCATTCTGTAAATTCGGTTATATCCCTTGTTATTACGATAATATCATTATAATCTATTACTGTCGAATGATCGCTGTTTGGATTATATATGATCCTATAACTTATGTTGAGTGTGGTGCTGATTGTGACTGTCGGATTATCTGAATTTAAGCCTTCTGTGGTTACAACCGGCCTTTGTCCTGAAAAAAATGCTGATGATAAAACAAATCTGGCAGTTCCATCATTTTGTACATTTGGAATATTCATGCTATGGGTGAATACTGCGTTTGCAACCAACCGGCCATTGATGCTGGAAATGGTAAACGTAACACTTCCTCCGAATATGGAACTTGCATTTACTATGAAGCTCTGACTGCACGAAGTAAAATCATCCTTAAATATAAGATCCCTGACAACAAAAGTGTCATCATCTTCTTCCGGTACACCTCCTTCCACTCCCGCACGTGTCATCATCGGTGCATGGGTCGTGAGATATTCGGGATTACCCTCCCAGTCGTC
>CALGGJ010000057.1 GCA_937915745.1 uncultured Prevotellaceae bacterium
ATTCGATGAACGAAGCCGTGTCCTTTCTGGAGAGTTGCATTGCCCACAGGGTGCTTATTACCCTGTCTTTGCCTACACGCTTCCTGAAACTGGCAATATCCTTGTCGAAGGCATTCAGCAGGGTTTCATATTCACTGCCGAATCCCTGATAGGAGTTACGTACCATCTCAGCCGTGACGAAAGCCTCACGGTCTGACAGGTGCTGGTAGTGCTTGATAATCTGCGCCTTGATGTTGTCGAGGTCACGGTTTATCTGCAATGACTCCTTGCTGCGACCTCTGGCACAGTTGCCTTTCACGTCCCACATATCCAATGGGATGCTGTGCTTGCAACTGAACTGCGACTGTGTGCCGTTAATGGTTATACGACCCATGACAGGCACGATGCCGTCCTTCTCCTTACCCTTGTTCACGTAGAACAAAATCTTGAATGTGCTTCTTGACATACTCTTCAATTCTTTTTTAATTTCAGGCTGCAAATATAATACCATTTTTTGAGTTGCTTTTTCGGCAATCCATTGCAGATTGTTGAATCGAAAACCAGTCAGTTTGAACTGCGTCATTCTTCCTTTTTCGTACCCTCGGAATTAGAAAAGTTTAACTGTCAGATGCGGGTTAAACGGGTTACGATTTAGAGACCTAACTC
The DNA here is from genome assembly GCA_937915745.1 of uncultured Prevotellaceae bacterium. Lineage (GTDB taxonomy): Bacteria > Bacteroidota > Bacteroidia > Bacteroidales > Bacteroidaceae > Colivivens. The sequence continues at coordinate 646 of CALGGJ010000057.1, forward strand.
TTGCACCAATCCGCATCAAGTTGCATTTTCACCTCGTTCCTAAACTCCCCGGTTTTCCCCGTCTTGCCTTTATTTTACGGTCATTCTGCGTTAATCTTCCAAAATCCGTCTTTCGTTACAGACTTTTTTCGTAACTTTGCATTGAATTTTGAGAACGAAGGACGAATGGCTGTGCTACAAATGACAAAAAACGTGCGCAAGCTATTCATTATTCATTGTTAATTATTCATTGTCACATATACAATGGGAATATTCAAACGCAATCCACGCAACTGGCATCCGCTGAAGGGGCAGCCGCTCACCGAGATGGACAAGCGCATACTGGCCTTCCAGAACAAAGGTAAGCTCTGTCCGTCGCGCAGCCTGATAAAAACTCCCGAACAGATTGAAGGCATACGCCGTGCGGGAGTGGTCAACACCGGGGTGCTCGACCTCGTGGCCGAAAAAATAAGGGCCGGTATATCGACCGAGGACATAAATATGCTCGTACACGAATATACTATCAGCCATGGTGGCATACCGGCTCCGCTCAATTACGAGGGATTTCCCAAGAGTGTGTGCGTGTCGGTGAACGATGTGGTGTGCCACGGCATACCGAGCAAAGACGAGATACTGAATGAGGGCGATATAGTGAATGTAGATGTCACCACGATACTCGACGGCTATTTTGCCGATGCAAGCCGCATGTTTATCATTGGTGAGACGTCGGCCGAACGCCGCCGGCTGGTGCGCGTTGCCAAAGAGTGTCTGGAGATAGGTATGGAGGTGTGCAAACCCTATACGTTTGTGGGAGACATGGGCAATGCCATTGCTAAGCACGCACATAAAAACGGATTCACTGTAGTGCGCGATCTGTGCGGACATGGGGTGGGCAACGCATTCCACGAAGAACCCGATGTAGAGCATTATGGAAAGCGTGGAACAGGAATGCTGCTCGTGCCGGGAATGGTGTTCACCATCGAGCCCATGATAAATGCAGGCGATTGGAAGGTAGTTGTGGATGAGGACGACGGATGGACCGTCATGACCGAAGACTATAGCGACTCGGCACAGTGGGAGCATACGTTCCTCATGACAGAGACAGGGCTGGAGATACTCACATATTGAGACCGCAGGATGCCTGTCGGAATACACAAATGAAAAAACAGCAGAACATGAATAAAGAAAAGCGCGATGAGGTAATACTTGCCATCGAATCGTCGTGCGATGACACCTCGGCAGCAATATTGCGTGGAGGGGTGTTGCTCTCAAATGTGACAGCCAGTCAGGCTGTACACGAACAATACGGTGGCGTGGTGCCCGAATTGGCATCGAGGGCACACGAACAAAACATAGTGCCGGTGGTAGATGCTGCGATAAGAAAGGCAGGAGTGACCCGCGACGACATCGATGCCATTGCATTCACACGAGGACCGGGACTCATGGGAAGCCTGTTGGTGGGGGTGAACTTCGCCAAGGGGATGGCACTCGCGCTGGGATGCCCCATCATCGATGTCAACCACCTGCAAGGGCATGTGCTGGCACACTTCATTCGTGAACCAAACGACACAGGCTCTGTACCTCCATTCCCATATATATGCCTACTCGTGAGTGGCGGAAACAGTCAGATTGTCAAGGTCAATGCCTACAACGATATGCAGATACTGGGGCAGACCATAGACGATGCAGCTGGCGAGGCAATAGACAAATGCTCGAAAGTGATGGGACTGGGCTACCCTGGCGGACCTGTCATCGACCGCCTGGCACGGCAGGGCAACCCCGATGCCTACTCATTTGCCAAACCCAACATACCCGGCTACGACTACAGCTTTTCGGGACTGAAAACATCATTCCTCTACTCACTGCGCGACTGGATGAGAGACGACCCCGATTTCATCGCCCACCATCAGGCCGACCTCGCTGCATCGCTCGAGAAGACCATCGTAGATATACTCATGAAGAAATTGCGCATGGCAGTGAAAGACACGGGGATAAACCACGTTGCAGTAGCCGGAGGCGTATCGGCCAACAACGGACTGCGCAATGCCTTCAGCGACCATGCACGCCGATATGGATGGACCATATACATACCACGATTCAGTTACACTACCGACAACGCAGCCATGATAGGAATAACTGCACACTTCAAATATCACGACCACAACTTCTGCAATATCGACGCACCGGCACTAGCCCGTGTCGACACACACTCTCTCTAAGACAACAAAAATGCTCTACATCTGCAAAAACATACAGGAACAGCTCACACGGCGCGGAAAGACACTCTGCACGGCCGAAAGCTGCACAGGCGGCCGCATAGCCGCACTCTTCACATCGGTGGCAGGAAGTTCAGAATACTTCCGCGGAGGCATCGTAAGCTATCAGACAGAAGTGAAATCGACCGTACTGAAAGTACCGCGGCACATCATCAAGCAACACGGAGTCGTAAGTGCCCCCACGGCCGATGCTATGCGACAATGCGCATGTAGGCTCTTCAAGGCCGATTATGCCATATCAATCACAGGATATGCAGGCCCCACGGGGGGAACCGAATCGGACCCTGTAGGCACCGTGTATGTGTCGGTAGGTACAACAGACGATGCCATCACACAACGGTTCGTATCAAACGCACTTTGCCGCACCGAGATTCAAGACGATGTGGCTGCATTGGCCATAAAACTCTTTCTCGAATATATCGAAGCACACTGACAAACATAACGCATACCATACCGACGATGAAAGAGCAACACTATTTCTATACACCCGAGCCAGGGTCCATGCAACTGCCACCCGATGAGGCGGCCCATGCAGTGCGTGTATTGCGTCTTGAGCTGGGCGACGAGATATTCCTCATTGATGGATGCGGCACATTCTATAGAGCATCAATAGATGCAGTGACAAAAAAATCGTGTTCATACAACATTGTCGAAACCATGCCGCAGACACCATCATGGAACGGACACCTGCATCTGGCAATGGGGCCAACAAAAAACCTCGATCGCACAGAGTGGCTGGCTGAAAAAGCCACAGAGGTGGGAATCGACGAACTCACATTCATCAACTGCCAGTGGTCGGAACGACGTGTAGTCAAGACAGAACGCATACAACGCATACTCGTGGCTGCCATGAAACAAAGCCGCAAGCCATGGCTGCCGAAACTCAACGAGTTGACTGACTTCCAGGCATTCATAAACCGCGACTTCCAGGGACAGAAATTCATCTGTCACTGTCATGCTGACAACCTCCCATTACTCTCTGAAAGGCTGTGTCCCGACAGCGACGTCCTCGTCATGATTGGTCCTGAAGGCGATTTCAGTCCCGACGAAGTACATGCAGCCGAGTCGGCTGGATTTATATCGGTAAGCCTCGGACACAGCCGACTGCGCACCGAGACCGCCGCACTCGTGGCCACAGTGATGATGCAAAACAGATAGACTATACACTTCGGTTATCATCAGAGGTTTTGGCTTCTTCTTCCTCCTTTTCCTCCTCTTCCTCCCCTTCGTCTTCTTTGTCTTAACTAAAAGGTCCGCCCGCAGTTGCTATGAGTTCTCTGTATATGGCGTTCTGGTTCAGCAACGCAGCATTACCCACGATGAACAACTGTTTGCGGGCGCGGGTCAGAGCCACATTCAGCTTTCGGTCAATCGGTGTCCCATCCTGCATCACTATGTTCGACAGAATGTCGAGCTCGTATGTCTGAGTGATGGTTGTGCCGTATATTATTATGTCTTTCTGGCTTCCCTGGTAGCGTTCGACGGTGTCGATAATCACCTTGTCGGCATCGGTTATGCCTGCATGGTGCAGCGATTCGCGCACCAGCGCAATCTGTCGTCGGTATGGCACGATGATTCCTATCTGCTCGGAGGCACAGAATGCCAAGTTGTTATATGTGGCAAGCGAGCGCAGTGTTGACACTATTTCGCCTATTTTCTCTGCTTCGCCACGGTTCATCTTCACTTGTCGCTGTGTGATGGGTGGTGCCGGCACATCGAAAAACGCTATCCGGCTTGTAGCAACGATTCTTTGTTCGGGAGTGAAACGTGTGTAGGGTAGTGTGGTTGTTTGGTGTTTGAGGCCAACCGGCAGCAGACTGTCGTTGTAGAACATGCGGCTCGGGAAGTCCGCAATCGACGGGTGCATCCGTCCCTGATGTGTGAGTTGGCCCTTCACTTCGGCAGGGGCTTGGCTGTAGAGGCGTTCGAAGAGCGAGTTGCGGCAGTTGGTCAGGCCTATGGCATTGAGTCCCTGGTTTGCCACTGCCGATATCTGTTCGTCTTGCACCACTACGGCCGGCAGCTGGCGGTGGTCGCCAATCATTATGAACTTGCGTATAGACGGATGTCCGTCGTGTTCGTTGCAGAGAAGGCTTAGCAGCTGTGGTTCGAGTATCTGTGATGCTTCGTCAATGATTGTCACGTCGAATTGTTTCAATCTGAGCAGTGAGATGTTTGATGTAATGCTGCTCACCGTACCGACAAAGACTGGTGTGTCGCTCGTGAGTTGCATCACCGATTGCCGGCGTGCGTGGTTGCCTACGATGTTTTCGATAAGTCGCTTGCGGTATTGTGGGTCGCACGACAGGGCGCGTCCTATGCGCAGATAGTTGCATTCCATCGACTCCAGTACCTGGCATATCTCATCTACGGCACGGTTGGTATATGCCATCAGGAGCAGTGTGCGTCCCGACAGCAGGCATTCGTCAACCATCGCGCGCAGTGCCACTGATGTCTTGCCCGTGCCAGGAGGTCCGACGAGCAAGAAATAGTCGCGTGCCTGTTTGGCTCGTAGTACGATGTCGTTGATTTGCGGGTTGGGGTAGTTGCCCACGAGTTTGACTGCTGTATCGACTTGCGGGGTGCGTCTGCATAATAGCAGTTCGCGACGTGGAGCCGCAACGCAGAGCATGGAGTAGAGTCCGGCAAAGAGTGGTCGCATGTTTGAATCTACATAGTCGTGCTCGATGGCGAAATGGTTCTCGCGGTTGAATATATGCGGGTTGTGGCATGGTGTGCGTTCCTCCAGGGTTATGGTGGCGGCTTCGATGTTCTCTATGCTGCAGCGTATCACCTGTTGTGTGGTGGGTGTGTCGGCCGGTGTGTTGTTGACGTAGAGTATGACCGCATCGCCTGTGCGGAATGAGGGTGAGCCTGGAGTCATGGCAGCAGACTCTGCCATACTGAATGTGAGGTGTGGCTTGAGGGTTTCCAGCTTTACAAAGAGTATATCTCCGTTTTCTTGTTTAGACTTCAGGTCGTTGTTCCACAAGCTTGCCATTCCGCGGCTCGAGTCGATGCGGCTGTCGCCCACATGAGCCAGGTATTGCTCGCGGCTGACGAAGGTGAAGAACGTGTAGAAATAGTCGGCGGTGAGTGTGTCAGCCTCTTGTAATGGTCGCAGCAACTGCTTGAGTTCTGGCAGGTTATAGTCGGTCCACAGCTTGCTGTTGCTACCGTTGAGGTTCAGGTCGGCGGCTGCAAGGCCTTGCAGGTGCCTGCGTATGTTGCCTGCAGCGATGTCTTGTTCGGTTGCCACTATCTGATTGCGCAGGTGCATCATCTCGAGTACCATGCCAGGGGCTGTGCGCTGTTCGAGCAGCATGGGGTATTTGCTGTATAGCAGGTAGCCGGCCACGTCGAGGCGGCGAAGGCCGAGGTTATAGTGCATGATTTCTTTGTAGAGAATCATCTGCATGAGGTGCTTGCGTCGTGCCCGCTGGCGGAATGTATCCCACTTGCCCGATTTCAGCTCGATAAGACTTGTCATGTCGAGGCTCAGGTAGTCAAATCGTCCTTGCAAACCCAGTGTCTCACAGAAGAACGAGGGTTCGAGCTGTGCCTCGTGGCTATGTGGCATGTTGCTCAGGGTATGGCGTATGTTGTCGAACTGCCGTTTGCATTCATCGAAAAAGCCTGCATCGATGCCTTCGGTGGTGGTCAGTGCAATCAGATTCTGACTGAAGGCATGGCGCATGGAGTCGGTGTATGTCGCTTCGGGATTGTTCACACAGTCGTCGAGAAACTGCCCGGCTACAAGACCGAGCATGGTGTAGTGTGTGGCAGTGTCGGATCGTAACTTACCTAAGATGTAGTTCAGCGGCGACGCACCGTAGGGTTTGAGGCAGCTGCACAGTGCGCTCACGTCGATTAGGTAGTCGGGCAGGAGCACTATGATTTCGGGCGTGATGATGCCCTCGGCCTCGTCTATGATGCAGTTGGCGGCATTCAGCTGCATACCGATGCTCATCAACCCTATAGCTCCCGATGTCTGCTCGTTGGCCGTGCAATCCACACGCCACCATCCGTCGTGTGGCATGTCGCGGCTCCATGCATATATGTTGCTGCCATCCATCTTTGCAACTACCAGTCTTACCGACTTCTGCCATTTGCTGCCAGGTGTCCTCCTGCCTGCTTGACGAGCCGGCTGGCCGGCGGTGGCCGGTGCCGGGAGATCGTTCGGAATAAAGGTGTCGGTAAAACGGGCATAAGCCTTGATAAATTCGTCAAAATCTGCGGCAAACTCAGCTTCAGTGGCCGCTTGCTCGCCCTGACGTATGCGTCGGGCCCTCCAGCGAAAACGGTCAATACCGTGCAGCGGATAGCCGGTGAGGCGGCACACCGCTTGCAGGCGCGAGAAGAAATCGGTGTAGGTTGCTGCATCATCGGCCAGTATCCAGACGCACAACCGGTGCATCATATTATACAATAGGGTGTATTTCTCGCCAAGCGTGAGCTGCGAGTGATACACCTGCTGTATGTCGTGCCAACAGTCGATATCCATTTTGCCTCAATATAAAATGCCGTACAAAATTACAAAATTATTTCCGATACACCATGAGCGGTGTGACATAAATTGACATAGGGCGTAAATATACATGATTCGTATGTATAAGTTACATGCTCTTTATTTATAAGTTACATATTAGATACACTCCTACGCTTCGCTCCGTCGGTATGACAGGCCTGCCTGTCGGCAGACAGGGCGGAAAGTCCCTGCATGGGCAGCATAGGTTTTTGCATAGACAGGGCATTTCATTGGAGTCATACCGACGGAGGTATGAAATACCGTAGGAGCGTATCTGCTGATGAAACATATACTTGCGACACCTGAATTATTAGCGGTGGCTGCTGAAAAAAAACGATGAACATATAGAAACAAACCGACAAGCCTATAGAAACAAACTTATCAGCACCTGGGAATAAACCCATGAAGACGTTGAAATAAACCCCTGCGAGTCTTGGAGCATTCTTTAAATTGTGGGGCAATTTTTATAAATTGTCGTACAGTTTTTATAATTTGCAGCGACAGTTTTAATAAATTGTGAGGCAATTTAAAGAATTCTTCTATGTTCGCAAAGGTTTTCTTCTATTGCCGCAAAGGTTTTCTTCTATTGCCGCGAGTCTTTTCTTCTGCACTCGCAACATTTCTTCTTCCCTCAGAGCGGTTACCATAGCATCATGGCCTTAATGATAGCACCCTTGTCACTGTTGCCGGCATTTAGATGAAAGAAAAAACGCATACCAGCAATGTTTTGCTTACACTATGCTGTCTGATTGAAAAAAAATGTGTAAATTTGCACGTGATAAGCCTCGACACCACGACTCGGTGCGCAAAAGCGCCTGCAGCCGAGGCACGGCAGTACCAAAAAACGAACCAACATAAACCGAATTAAATCACATACCACTATGACAGACTGGTCAAACCTAGGTTTTGGATACCACAAGACCGATTACAACATCCGCTGCTATTGCCGCAACGGCCAATGGGGCGAAATAGAGACATGCAGCGAAGAGACCATACCGCTCCACATGGCAGCCACCTGCCTGCACTACGGGCAAGAAGCCTTCGAAGGCCTCAAGGCCTACCGCTGCCCCGACGGTAAGGTGAGAGTGTTCCGCATGGACGAAAACGCAGCCCGACTGCAGTCCACATGCCGGGGCATACTAATGCCCGAAGTGCCAACCGAACTCTTCGAAGAGATGGTGCGCCGCGCCGTAAGACTCAACGAACGCTTCATACCACCATACGAAAGCGGAGCCACACTCTACATACGCCCACTGCTCATCGGCATCAGCGCACAAGTAGGTGTCCACCCTGCAACCGAATACCTGTTCCTCATCTTCGTCACACCGGTCGGACCATACTTCAAAGGAGGCTTTGCCGCAAATCCATACGTCATCATACGCCAGTACGACCGCTCGGCACCACTCGGAACCGGAATCTACAAAGTGGGAGGCAACTATGCAGCCAGCCTCAAAGCCAACCAGATGGCACACGACCTGGGCTACAGCTGCGAATTCTACCTCGACGCCAAAGAAAAGAAGTACATGGACGAATGTGGAGCCGCCAACTTCTTCGGAATCAAAAACGGTACATACGTCACACCAAAATCAACCAGCATACTGCCGTCGATAACCAACAAGAGCCTCATGCAACTGGCCGAAGACATGGGCATGAAGGTAGAACGCCGGCAAATACCCGAGGAAGAACTGGCTACATTCGAAGAAGCCGGAGCCTGCGGCACAGCAGCAGTGATATCACCAATCGAACGTATCGACGACCTCGACACCAAACAGTCGTTCGTATTCGCAAAAGACGGAAAACCAGGACCCGTATGCACTAAACTCTACGAAAAACTGCGCGGAATACAATACGGCACCGAACCCGACATACACGGATGGACAACCGTAATTATCGAATAAGAAAACGGCATCAAACCCACTAAAAAAACCTAAAAACAGCATCAAAAAACAAACAAAATCGGGCGTGTGCGGAAACACATGTTATCAAACATGTTTTTTAACATGCCCATTCGAAGAAAATGCCCTAACTTTGCGGCATCCTAAAAACAATCTTTTTACCTTAAAAAATTAATACTTATTGAGACGAAAGAGGCGTTCGTGAGAATGTCTCTTTTACATTTTACCCCGAAAGACACCTCTCCCCCCGTGGGAGTGCAAAGTGGAACGAAGAAAAACCACCGTCACTCCGCCAACACACCAACACCGCCGACATCGAAAATTGCAGCAATGAAAAACAGCACACACCACAGTCTTCCGACATAAAAAAATAGCCCCGACGCAAATAAATCGCACATATCAATTGCCAGTTGTAAATAAATTCGTAACTTTGCAACCGCAAACCACAGGCTGCCGAAATGGTGGAATGGTAGACACGAGGGACTTAAAATCCCTTGGCCATAACGGCTGTGTGGGTTCGAGTCCCACTTTCGGTACTGACCGCAAACGTAACACGCGACATGAGAAAACAACCTCACATGTCGCGTGTGTTCTTCACACTCCCGAAGTCAACAACCACCTCAACACATAAAAACTCACACCAAAACACAAAAAACATGCATAAAAGCATTGCCGTATGCAAATAAAGTCGTAAATTTGCGACTCAAAACGAATAAATATACACATCATGAAAAGCAAGACGAAACGACTTGAGATGATACGACTCATCATATCGGGCAAAGATATATCAAGTCAGGAAGAACTGTTACAGGAACTGCGGCACGAAGGCATCGGTATAACCCAAGCCACACTGTCGCGCGACCTGAAACAACTGAAAGTGGCCAAAGCAGCATCAATCACCGGCAAATCGCTCTACGTACTGCCAAACAACACAATGTACCGACGAGTACGCGAGTACAACTCAATACAGGAAATGCTGTCGCACAGCGGTGTAATCTCAATCAGGTTCAGCGGAAACCTTGCGGTCATACGCACACGTCCCGGATATGCAAGCAGCGTGGCTTACGACATCGACAACTCCAACGTGCCCGAAATAATCGGAACCGTAGCAGGCGACGACACAATCATCATCGCACTCGAGGAAAACTACGAACGCGAAGTGACAAAAATGAAACTCGAAGAAATAATAAAAAACATGTGATGTGTCACAAACCACATATATGCCACAGCATATAAATAAGGTGTTGACACACCACAAGCAACATACAGACAAAACAAAGACCGACGTGGAATACGAAGATGGATTCAAGATTGAAGTGGCCGATGCATCATACGAGAAGTACGTAGATGAAATACTCGCCACTATCAACGATTCTGCAAAAAAACGTGGCAGCGGCATTGCTACACGCACACACGAATACCTCACATCGAAAATGAGAGAAAAAAAAGCAGTCATCGCACTCACTACCGACAACCATTTTGCCGGATTCTGCTATATAGAAAGCTGGGGACACAAAGAATATGTGGCCAACTCCGGACTCATCGTGGTAGAAAAATACCGTAAGCACCAACTGGCAAAACGTATAAAACAAATGGCATTCACACTGAGCCGACTGCGATGGCCACAAGCCAAACTGTTCGGACTCACCAGCCAATACGCAGTCATGCGCATCAACACCGAACTGGGATACGTGCCCGTCACATTCAACCAACTCACCGACGACGATGCCTTCTGGGCAGGATGCGGAACACCCGAAAAACCATGCTGCGTAAACTGCGACGTACTCGAACGCACCCAACGCCAATACTGCGTGTGTACCGCAATGCTATACGACCCCAAAGACCACCAGGGCGAACCACTGCCAATCCCGGCAGAAGAAGTAGAAAAAATAAAAGAATTACTGAAAACATCATCCACCAGATAAAACAGCCCCATCCACCAGACAAATATGGAAACAAAGAAAAAAGTAGTAGTCGCCTTCAGCGGCGGACTCGACACATCATACACCGTGATGTATCTCGCACTCGAAAAAGGATATGAAGTACATGCAGCATGTGCCAACACAGGCGGATTCAGCCCCGAACAACTGAAGACCAACGAAGAAAACGCCTACAAACTGGGTGCGACCAAATACGTCACACTCGACGTCACACAAGAATATTACGAGAAAAGCCTGAAATACATGGTATATGGCAACGTGCTGCGCAACAACTGCTACCCCATATCAGTCAGTTCAGAACGCATTTTCCAGGCACTGGCCATTGCCCGATATGCAAAGGAAATAGGCGCCACAGCCATTGCACACGGCAGCACCGGTGCCGGTAACGACCAAATCAGATTCGACATGACATTCCTCGTCATGGTGCCGGGAGTGGAAATCATAACACTCACGCGCGACGGAAACCTCAGCCGACAAGAAGAGATCGACTATCTCAACCAACACGGCTTTGCAGCCGACTTCGCCAAACTGAAGTACAGCTACAACGTAGGCCTGTGGGGCACCAGTATCTGCGGAGGCGAGATACTCGACTCAACACAAGGTCTGCCCGAGTCGGCATACCTCAAACACCCTACGAAAGAAGGGCCGGAAATCCTGCGACTGGGATTCTACAAAGGCGAACTATGCTCTGTAAACGGCACCGAATATACCGACCATGTGAAAGCCATACAAGCAGTTGAAGAAATCGGAGCACAATATGCCATCGGCCGCGACTGCCATGTGGGCGACACCATCATCGGCATCAAGGGGCGCGTAGGATTCGAGGCAGCTGCACCCATGCTCATCATCGGTGCACACCGATTCCTCGAAAAATACACCCTCTCGAAATGGCAGCAATACTGGAAAGACCAGGTGAGCAACTGGTATGGCATGTTCCTGCACGAGAGCCAGTACCTCGAACCTGTAATGCCCGACATCGAAGCCATGCTCGACAGTTCACAACGCAACGTGACAGGCGAAGTGACACTGGAACTGCGCCCATACTGCTTCCAGACCGTAGGCGTAGATTCGCCAAACGACCTCGTGAAAAACAAACTCGGCGAATATGGCGAGACTGCCAAAGCATGGACATCAGACGATGCCAAAGGATTCATCAAGGTAACCTCTACCCCACTGCGCGCATATTATTTAGCACATCCAAACGAAAGATAAGCATAGACCATGACCCGAATTGGTATATTAGGAGCTGCCGGTTACACGGGGGGCGAGCTGATTCGTCTCCTGCTGAACCACCCTGAAGCAGAGATTGTGTTTGCCAACAGCGAGTCGAATGCAGGCAACAAGGTGTGGAGCGTACACGAAGGACTCCTGGGCGACACCGACATGGAGTTCACCAGCGAATTGCCGCTCGACTCGGTTGACGTCATCTTCCTCTGCTTCGGTCACGGTAAGAGCGAGGAATTCCTCGTCAGACACGCAGTGCCGCCGCATGTGAAGATAATCGACCTGGCACAAGACTTCCGCATCAGTGGCAACCACGACTTCGTCTATGGCCTGCCCGAGATACATCGCGACCAAATCATCCAGGCCAACCACCTGGCCAATCCCGGATGCTTCGCAACAGCCATTCAGCTCGGACTCCTGCCACTGGCCAAGGCCGGACTCATCACCAACGATGTCAGCATCAATGCCATAACGGGTTCGTCGGGTGCCGGACAAAAGCCGGGAGCAACCACACACTTCTCGTGGCGAACCGACAACCTCAGCATCTACAAGGTATTCACACACCAGCATCTGGCCGAGATACGCCAAAGCCTCAACGAACTGCAACACACGCCTACCATCGGCGAAGACGAAGACGAGGTGTCGCTCGACTTCATACCCTATCGGGGCAACTTCGCACGCGGCATCTTCTGCACCGCGCTTGTCAAACTCGACGAGTCGGCAACCGACATCGACGTACAGCAACTCTATCGCGACTTCTATCGCGACGCTGCCTTCACACATTATGTTGATGCCCCGCTCGACCTCAAGCAGGTGGCAGGCACCAACAAGTGCCTGATACACATCGACCGCTTCGGCAGCAAACTCGTCATCACCTCAATCATCGACAACCTGCTCAAAGGCGCCGTAGGTCAGGCTGTACAGAACATGAACCTCATGTTCGGACTGCCCGAAACCACCGGCCTCCACCTCAAAGCCACAGCATTCTGATGCATGTGAGGCTTGGATACATCTATCCGGCAACAGGTGACTCTACCACCGGTTTGCATCACGGGAAACGCCTGCAGGCTTATGTCAACGACCCCAACAAATAATCTCAAAAGCCATCCCCCTGTCATCATGCGAAAGGCCGACTGACAGGGGGATTGATGTTCTACTACTATTTATCTTCGGGTATATATATATATATATATTATTGCATTCTGACGAGACAGACGATACGTCCTAACGTGGCAGGTATTTCTTTCCTCCAGATATAAATATGCGAGCTGACGGAGGAGAAGTTATGCGACGTCCTTGCAGGTCGTAGAGCTGAATGTCGGTGTCATGGTTCGTTGTAATGGTCGGTGTATGCCCTATGTCGGTCGAGGGTTCGTCGTTGAGGAGAGTGCCACAAACGACACCTCGTCCTACAGACGACATATAGACACGCCCGTAAGTGTTCATGTCACCCGACACGATTTGCGCGTTGCCTGGTCCTCCGAATTGGTGAAGGTCGTCATTGATACGTATCCATGTCGTCCCCATGTCGTCGCTACGATAAATCCCCATTTTCTGTGTTGCAGTCTTTCGTCCCCAGATATAGAGTGAGGGATATCCGCCCTCTTCTTTTGCTTTACCTGCACCGATGCAAGTGGATGAATTGAGCGCAACGGTTGTCATGACTGGGTTGCCCGTATGGCAGGCAGTCAGATGTACGAGTCCGCTGCTGCCTCTTGCCAGCCACCCTTCACCTTCCAGTCCATCTACAACACACATGCGACCGGTGACACCGCTCACACTCCGTGTCTTTGAGGTGAAGTTCTCGGAGTCGGCTGTGTATGTGAATATGTAGAATGTACTGCCGCTTCTTCCGTAGAACACATGGTCGTTCACAGGGTCGGCAAAGATGTTGATGCCCGATGGTGCTGCCGACATAACGGTCCAGGTATTGCCATTGTCGAGCGAGTAATATGGTTTGCTGTCCGATGGACGTGCAATCAAGATGGTGCCCTCGGCCGATATTGCACAACTTGAGACTGATTTGTCGGTGACCGGTTTGTTTTTCTTCACCCACGACCGTCCTCCATTCTGGCTCAGATAGATATCGCCGGCTCCACGCATCATCAGTTTGACATTGCGTGCACATACTGCAATGGCGCTTGTGGTTCCCATTGATGGCGAGAAACGGCTTGCATATTTCGTCACGTCGTCATAGATGCAGCCATCGTAGTCGCCAAAACTCACTACGAGCGGTGCTCCGGTCGTGCTGACTATATTGAGTGGCACGGTCTCTTCCAATCCTGTTACACATGCATTGAATGTAGGTTTGGCCTTCCATAGCGACTTGGTGGCGACTATGCCATTGCCCGAGCAGAAATAGGCACGGTTGCTGTCGAACGGGTCTATCTGCGCACTGCCACACCAGTGCAGATGGAACTGCGATATGAGCCACTTCACTTTTGTTTCGCTGTAGGCCGACCGTCCACTCTCCATCAGGCAGGTCCAAGTCTTGCCTGCATTCCTCGAAATCCATATCTGGTCACCCCATGTGGTTACGCCCGACTTCCAGTTTTGTGCTCGCCACAGTCCCATGCTTACCGCCATGATGCGGTCGGGGTTGTCGTGTGCCACCGACACATTGCCGAACGATACGCTTTGTGGCGATATGTCGGTCCATTCGGCAGTGCTGAAATCGTATTTCATCAGTGCTCCAGCACCGTTTGTGCCAGGTCCCTCGGAATCGCTGTAAGCCACGTAGAGGGTGGAGGCATCGGGTGTGAGACAACATCGATGTGGCATATAGTCTGTGGGTGCACCACTGAGCGGAGTCCAGGTCACACCCCCATCATGCGATATAAAGAGGTTGTCGGCACCTTTATACAGAAGGCCTGCCAACACAGTGGCACTGTCAACATACTGCACGAAAGACATCTTGCAGTCGTTGACAAACGTGTCTTGTGCCATGCGCCTCCATGTCCTACCGCTGGTTTCCGACTTCCACAGTCCGCGGGTGCGCGAACCACAGAGCATTACATCGCCGTTTGCAGGGCATACGGCTAGTCGCTCGCCACTCTGACGGCCGTAATCGTTGCCGTGGGCCGGAAACAGTGTTGTAACGGTGGCCCTGGTTGTGAATGTATCGCCATAGTCGTCAGAATAGAGTATGCGGGTCAGACCACCGTTCCAATACGATGTTCCGCAGTACATGAACACCCTGTTCGGCGACGAGGGGTCGATGGCAATGCTCTCCACACCCATCAGGCTCACCTCCGACTCGCCCAGGAAGTCGGTTATGGGAGTCCACGACTCGTTTTCAGCATCCCAGCGATAGGCACCGCCAACGTCGGTGCGGGCATACATCACGCCCTGCTGACTTGCACTTGTTATGATACCCGACACGAAGCCGGCACCGCCAAACGGCAGCGAATTCCATTCGTAATGTTCGTTCTGGGCCGACAAGTCCATCAGGACTGCAGCGAGAAGTGATACTACAATTGCTTTTTTCTTCATCCTTTCTTATAATTTGATAATATGCAGCACTTCATCTCATATTCATCAAAAGTATCCGAACCACAGGTCAGTGGTCTGAGGTTGTGCCATGTCTGTAATTCCGGTTTAACTCCGTGCTGCAAGTTGAAGGCACATAGAAAAACAGCTATGACGTTGCAAAGGTAGTAATAAATGATAAGATTTATACTATATCCAACCATATATATAGCTCAAATCTGCCATTCGGGTTATGATGATGACGGTTTTTATTCCTGAACAGATATTTTGCTGCATTGCATGAGTTATGGGGTTGGCTTTCATCCTTCTTCGCCTTGTCAAAGTTACAAAAGCGCGAAACAGTCTAATGACCGATATGGGTTAAACAAATATGAGCAGAACCTGCATCGGCGAGGCCGCACTCGCGACCCAGAGACTCCGCACTCGCGAGCCCGAGAGTCCGCACTCACAGCCCCGAGAGTCCGCACTCACTTTCGCCACCGACGCCGTCTGCCCTGCAACCATGCAGTCGGAAGCAAAAAAAGGCTCGCCATCCGTTGCAAGGCGAGCCTGTAAAGACATCTGTTGTAATGTTGCACGACTATGGTATGAGCAGCGAACTGTCGCCATAACTGAGGAAACGGAAGTCGTGGGACAGGGCATAGTCATATACACGACGCCAGTCGTCGCCGACGAAAGCCGATACGAGCAAGAGCAACGTGCTCTGCGGCTGATGGAAATTAGTGACGATACGCTCCACAATCCGGTAAGTGTATCCAGGCACTATAATGATTTGTGTCGAAGTGTGAATGGCCTCAGCATGGTTGGCATCCATCCAGCCGATTATGGCTCTCAGACAATCTGCCACGCCGCATTCACTGTCCGAGGAATATGGTTCCCACTGGCCCACATGCAGTCCGTCTTCATTTATCGCAGGGTTACAGAGTATTTTCCGCCCGATGTAGTACAGGCTCTCAAGCGTTCGCACCGATGTAGTGCCTACGGCAATGGCCCTGCAGTCGTGTCTCAACAACTTTTCTATGGTCGAGCGTTTCACCACGATAAATTCCGAGTGCATGTCGTGTCCGGCAATGGTGTCGCTCTTCACAGGTCGGAACGTACCGGCACCCACATGCAATGTCACCTCATCGCGCTCGATGCCGGCAGCATCGATGGCGGCTAGCACCGACGGGGTGAAATGCAAACCGGCAGTAGGAGCAGCAACCGACCCCTTTATCTTCGAATAGACAGTCTGATAAGTGCGCAGGTCGCTGGCCTCCGTAGGGCGGTTGAGGTAAGGCGGTATCGGCAACTCGCCCACTGCCTCGAGAATGTCGGCCCACGAGTATCCACCATCCCACTCGAAACGCACTACATGACTCGTCCCATGCGGCTCCAGCCGTCTGGCGCACAGCGTCACCATCGTGCCCTTCACCTCGACTTCACGCACCAAGCAGCCATCTTTCCAACGCTTCAGGTTGCCAATCATGCAAAGCCATTCACAATGGCCTGCCGACTGGAATGTAAGCACATAGTCGTGAGGCACATAAGGCTCGAGGCAAAACACCTCAATCTGTGCACCGGTGGATTTGCGGAAATGCAGGCGGGCCTGAATCACCTTAGTGTTGTTGAACACCATGAGCGCGCCTTGAGGCAAATACCGAGGCAACGAAAAGAAACGGTCTTCGCTCACCACACCTTTGTTATATATAAGCAGCTTACTGCCGTCGCGCTCTGCCAGCGGATATTTTGCTATGCGGCCCTCGGGCAGCGTATAATCGTAGTCGGATATACGTATGTCGTCAGGATTTATCATATTACAAACTTTACTTCCTTAAATTCGTATTCACGGATGCCACCCCCCGACACACGCAGCAGAAGGTGCCCCGAGGGCTCCACATCTACAATCTCTGCCTCAAACTCAGCACCACCGGCGTCCTGATACCTATACACACCCCGGCGCCGGTAGAGATGTTGCCTATAGGCCTCAGCCACCTCCGAAGCATGGCCATCCTGCAACCGGGCAAACCACGACACAAAAGCCGCGACTATGCGGTCGAGCAACACATTGCGGTCGAGACTGAACCCTATAATCTGTGCAAGCGAAACGGGGTTAGGTGCATCGCCCACAAATACCATTTGGTTCACATTAAGCCCCACACCTATTATACAATCCCTGATTTCACTACCCGACAGTATGCATTCAATCAATATGCCACACAGCTTACGGTCGTTCCAGTATATGTCGTTGGGCCATTTCACAGTCACACCGTCAACATATTCGCACACCGTTTCACATACAGCCAGGGCAATGACCTGCGATAATACAAACTGACGGCTGGCATCGATGCCCAGTGGATGACAAACGATAGAAAACGTGAGATTTTCGCCCTTGGCACTCTCCCACGAGTTACCACCTTGGCCACGTCCACCACTCTGGAAGTCGGCCGACACAACAGTAATGCCCGGCAGTTCGATCCCGCCATGCAACAACTCCTTGACGTATGTATTGGTAGATGTAACCTCGGTACGATGGATGTGTCTCGTTGTGTTCATCATGCTATATCAACCCCCACCCCATTAACGTTTGCCCTTAAAAAAATCGCGCATCATGCCACTCGCCTCATCCTCCATCACTCCAGCCACAACCTCAGTCTTCGGATGCAATGCCCCTGGCGCAAACACCGTGTATCCACGTTTGGCATCAGACGCACCATAAACCAACCGGCCAAGCTGCGACCATCCGATAGCACCGGCACACATCACACATGGTTCGACAGTGACATAAAGCGTACAGCGGTTGAGATATTTGCCTCCGAGAAATTCGGCAGCAGCAGTAATGGCCTGCATCTCGGCATGAGCCGTAACATCGTGCAACGTCTCAGTCATGTTGTGTCCACGGCCAATGATGCGCCCATCCGACACAACAACAGCACCAACCGGAATCTCATCGGCCGAAAGAGCCGACTGCGCCTCACGAAGCGCCTCACGCATATAACGCTCGTCGTCAGTCATTGCGCCTAAGTCCGGTAAACAAACCCATTACGATATAAAGACCTATGCAACCAGCCAGACCACGGGCCAGTCGGAGCCACACACTGCCCATCCCAATACCAGCAATCAGACTGCCAATCAAGATAACACCACAAAGCGCCAGAAAAACATATTTCACCTTGTTGTCGGCCCATGCATACGACTGGAACTTCAATGAAAACATCGGAACTTCGCACACCAGAAGCCAACACGACAAAACGATGAAAGCAAACAAGAAGATGATATTCATCATAGGCGAACGCAGATAATCCTCACACCCAGCCACAAAGGCAGCCCAAAACAAAGCATTAGCCGGAGTGGGCAAACCGATAAACGTGGTATGCTGACGCTCGTCTATGTTGAACTTGGCCAACCTCAATGCCGAGAATGCAGCCACAAGAAAAGCAAAATTCGGAACCAAGGCAAACCAAAAATGATTATACATAAACATCGGGTAGTGGACAAAATGAAAGAGCGTAAACAACACAGCCGACGGCGCAACGCCAAACGTAACCACATCGGCCAACGAGTCGAGCTCAACACCCAACCGGCCCGACACACCAAGAACACGGGCTGTCATGCCATCAAAGAAATCAAACACAGCACCAAGCAGTATAAACAGCAATGCCAAATAAAAATGATGCTGAAAAGCCGCGCACGTGGCAATACATCCACACACCAAATTGCAGCAAGTAATGATATTAGGAATATGTCGCTTCATAAATAAATCCTCCCAACTTTTGAAAGACAGAGTTATCATAGACACAAGTTTCACATGTATATGTTTCACATGCATATGTTTCACATGCAGATACGCTCCCACGGTATTTCATACCTCCGTCGGTATGACTCCGATGACATGTTGACCTTCGGTCTTCGTTTTCTCGCCATGCCAAAGTGAGCAAGCTCCCTTTGGTCATTTGACTTAACGAAAACGTTGTACTATACGGAAAATCCATGCTATTTTGCAGCAACCTTCCGTCTGTCATACCGACGGAGCGAAGCGTAGGAGCGTATCTGATACGTAACTTATAAATAGAATGAAACCTATGCATGCAAAACCTGTATTATAAATCAATCGATGAAAAACAAAAAAACCGCTGCGACAATCATAAACCCAAATGTCGCAACAGCAATTATTTCAGTCGGGCAATAAGCGTCTCGTCGCCAACCGTAATCTGACCCATCTTCACCAATATCTCACTGTCCAACGGCAGATAAAGGTCAACACGCGAACCCAACTTAATAAACCCCATGTGGTCATCAATAAAACACTCCTGGCCCTCCTCAGAATACGTAACAATACGCCGAGCCAAAGCACCGGCAATCTGACGAGCCATTATATCAACACCATGAGGAGTACGAATCACAACCATCGAACGCTCATTCTCCTCACTCGCCTTAGGCAAATAAGCCTTATGAAAATTACCATCCTGATGATCAACCTTAATCACAGTACCCTCACACGGAATCCAGTTGGCATGAACATTAAACGGACTCATGAAAATCGACACCATAATGCGACGGTCATGAAAATATTCAGTCTCCTCAACCTCCTCAATAACAACAACATGACCATCTGCCGGAGCCACGACCGACTTTGTAGTCGGACCCTGAAACATACGCACAGGACAACGAAAGAAATTAAGCAGGATACCATAAACAACAACGGCAAGAGCCATCACCGCATAATACAACCACGTCATCCATGCACGACCGATATTGTGGTCGAGCAAGTAGAAACCAGACCAAAGAATCACCGCCAAGACAAAGCCAGAAACAAGCAAAGTGTACTTACCCTCATCATGCAGACGAATACGATTTCTACGTTTATTATGTATTAAAGGTTTCTGTTTCATACCGCAAAGTTAAACATTTATTACGACTTACAACCGATGAAACAGCTATTTTTTGCCTTCTATGGGGCAAAAACAACGTAATACACAAAAAAAAACACACACAAAGACAAAATATCCAACAAATAATTGCACCCATTTCAAAATAAATTCGTAATTTTGCACCCGCATTTCGAAAAACAAGCCAGCACATTCATGCAAAACCATGGCGTCAAACACAAAAAAGTCACCACGCGATGCATCGAAGTCGAGCGTGTTTTGACAAACGCCCAAGGTATTGTTCTATGGTGTAATGGCAGCACTAGGGTTTTTGGTTCCCTCAGTCCAAGTTCGAATCTTGGTAGAACAACCCACAAACGTACCAGCATGTTATGCACACATGCCAAGTACATCCGGACTTGTAGCTCAGTCGGTTAGAGCAACAGACTCATAATCTGGAGGTCGTAGGTTCAAGCCCTACCTGGTCCACACTGAAAATCAGCAACTTAGAAGAAATTCAAGTTGCTGATTTTTCATTTTGCGAAAACAATGCGAAAACAATCGGTTTGAGTTCGACCCCATTTTCTGCCACTTTTTGCAATCTCCTGCCATTTTTGTTTTCGCGAAAACTTAGGCAACTCTCGCAAACAGCACCTACCCCTTCAAGCCACCTTAGCGATTTTTGCGACGATGGTACGATTTGTTCCGAGAAACCACCATCCCAATTTGGGAGGGTGGTTTTAACCATAAAACTGGCGTGCCCAATATCGAAGCCGTGATTGCAATTGGTATCTGACAGAACGATTCGTTCAGTCTGCCAATATGTCTTTGGGAAAAGGGTTCTCTTCATATATTTGGCGCTTCTACCATCACAACTATGGTTGCTATCTACAAGGGTTGAACGAATCGTTCACCCCTTGAAATACGCCTTTGCCAAGTCTATGGCATCCAAGCGGAGGTTTTCATCTTCCTCCCTCAATGCGGCATACACTCCATCTGCCAGCCAGAGCGTCATCAGTTCCTTCTCGTCAACCTTATACAACTCTGCCAACTTGGGAATTTGGTCACGTCTTACACGCCGTGCTCCCAACTCCATCTTACTATACATAGGCTTGTCCGTCCCCAGCAATTCAGCCAACTGCCGTTGCTTCAACCCTTGCTCCAGTCTCATAGCCTTTATCTTCGGGCCAAACATGCCGTAAATTCTTTTATCCTTCATATTGATCTTTTATTTTTTGTTCGAAATCTTATTGTAAAGTGCCAACCCTTTAACCGTCAAAAGATATTTCTGACGCGGATGCCGAGGTGAGTTTGGATATAACAGGCGAACATACTGTTCTTCTATTGCAGGATTGAGATATACTTTCAGGAAGTTATCACGTCCTTTCAACGATAAAACCTCCATCATTTCCTTTACAGACATTTGTTGTTCCCCTATTGCAAGAACGAGTTG
>CALGGJ010000058.1 GCA_937915745.1 uncultured Prevotellaceae bacterium
GGAAGTATATTTCCATTGTCAACTGGCCAGAGTTATCTACTTTTACAGTGAGGTCTACAGGACTATTCTCAGGAATCAGTGATTCTATCTCTTCACCTGTTACCACAACATCCTCTACATATTCATAAAGTGCGGCTGTTCGTCCCACGCCCGGGTCGTCTTCACACTGATATATGGGCACTGTCAGCACATCCCCAATCATGCCGGGACGTAGCTGTTTAGAAGTGGACAAACCATTTATAACACCAACAGCAGGCATAGGCTTGTTCTTTTCAAGACCTGTTGCAGCCTTGAACACAGCTTTACTCTTATGGTCGTCCCAAATAGCTATACCAATATTATAAGATAAAGGAGGAGGACTTGGCTTTGCCCCTTGTATGATTGTAATTTCTGTGGGGAAGCAAGGTAGTTGATCGCCTTTCTCATTGTATGCCATAACAGTGAAAGCGTTTGGTTTACCTTCCACAAGATTTGCCTCAATCACATTACCCATTTCATCAATCTCAGTCTTACCGCTTGACCAGGCATTATCACCACGAACAAATTCCACCAGTACTTTATCTGGACAGGACGAACCAGAGCCAGCCTTGTCCAGTTTTACACTGACCCATTCTGTCTGTTCAACAGACATTGCTTCATAACCAATTTCCAGCCTTATCTCATCAAATCCAGGAGGTGGGGGTAAAACTCCACCACAAGTTGACGCATAGAGGGCTGCACCAGTTGCTACGGCTGTCATCGGATCAATGCTTGTATCCACATTTGGTGTTATCTGCTCACGCAACATCTGACGAATCAGCGGCGAGTGTGTCGGGCCGCCAACGAGAATGAGTTTGTTCAATTGAGAGCCTTTCAGATTATTCCGTTCTAATAATGTTTTACATACTTCAACTGCTTTCTGGAATACAGGACGCATAGCATCGAACACTTGCTGTTGGGTAACAGTAAGATCAAGTTCTATCTCTTCACCATCCTCATCTTCACCCAAGTCACCAAGGTTTGACAGGATGTCTTCGCTGTCTTTAAACGACAATTGGTTCTTTACATCCTCTGCGTATGTTTTCATGGCATCGCGAAGTACAGCATTCTTTTCTTTATCTGCCAAAATGCCGTCAATAGCATAATTCCCCTTTAGATAGGGAATGATGATGCTCTCAACAATAGCAGCATCAAGGTCTTTACCCCCAAGATAGTTGTCGCCAGCAGTATCGAACACTTGCATTATTCCGTCTTCCACTCTCAATAGGGCAGCATCGAATGTTCCGCCACCAAAGTCGAACACCATCCAAATACCATTCTTCTGTTCTGATGACAGACCGTACGCGAATGAAGCGGCAATCGGTTCTTGCAACAACTCACAATGATCAAAACCAGCCATCTTTGCAGCCTCTATAGTTGCTTTCGTTTGATTAACAGTGAATTTTGCTGGGACAGTGATAACGACAGAGCGAAACACTTCGTCAGTGACAAATGACTTTAATTTCTTCAATATCTCTGATGAGAGTTCTTCAGAAGAGTAGTCGCAACCTTTATTTGTACTATGGTATTTAGTATCAGTACCCATAGTTCGCTTAAACTCTATATAAGTGTTTGAGTCTTGTTTCTTCCAACTTTTAGTTGCCCTGCGTTTATCCCCTTTCATTGTGTTATAAGCAGCATCTCCAACACTTATACTACCTTTTCTGTTAATTGACACACAAGAAGGCATAATAACCTTATCTTGTAGGTCTGTTCTAATAACTCTAGGTTTCCCCTTTTCCATTCGGCATATTGACGAGTTGGTTGTGCCCAAGTCAATGCCATAATCGATTTTTACTCGTACCACCATTTTGATATTGTTTTATAGATTTTGACTTACTGTTATTTGTGCGGACTGTATCATCTTACCCTTATAGTTGATTTGTGGCTTGATGATTCCTGTTATCTTCTGTTCTCCTTCAGCTAAGGTGTCATCAGAAACAAAGTTTGCGACCACTTTCATTCCTTCATTATAGGGCTTACCAAGCATTTCAACAATTTCATAGCCATTAGCCAAGAAGTTTGTCCTAATACGCTCAACTGCTTTTGCCAATTGTTTGTAGCCCTTAACAGATGTATCCATATGAGACAAATTAGTTTCTATACGTACAATCTCGTCTGCCACTTTCAGTGCTAGTGTATGGTCAGCCTGCTCGTTAACTGTAGGTATTGGTGTGGCTTCAATCTTCTTGTCCAACAACTCCACCAACTTGCTGTCCAGTTTCACCGACTCTTCTTGCATCGCCTTCTGTGCTGTTTCAAGTCCTTCCTGTGCCGAGCGTATCTTGTCAATCGTAGTTGCTCCACTGCTTATCTTTCTTCGTAACATATAGTAGGTACAAGCAAGCAGTCCTATGGCTATCAGAATCCCTAACGCTCCAAGCCATGTACGACTATTGATACTTTCTGACAACGTACTGACATTCTTGTCAATCTTTTGGTTAGCATCCGATATATCGGCTCCGAGCCTATCTGCCAAAGACTTGACATTTTCAACTTGCTGTAGTTGCAGAGTCCGCAAACTATCCAAATCATTTGTTTGCTGTTGGTACAAATCTCTCAACCTCCCATCTTCCTTTTGAATTTCAGAGACAACTGACTTCAAATCATTTACTTCTTTCTGAAGATTTTCAATCTTCAGAGAATCATTCGCTTTACTCAACAATGGCATGTGGGCGAATGCCATGATAAATAAGAAATACTTCATATCAAATATTTAATTAGATAATTCACGATTCTAGCAACAAATGTCAATACTTCCTCTCATGATAATGAATCAGCATAAATTAGAAACTGGCGCGAAAATACGCCACAGTACTTAAAATAAGTAACCACACTAAACAAGCAATAAGACAACCACTGCCACTCGAAGAACTACTGCGACTCGAGCTACCATATGTGTGGGTTGGTAATGGTTGAGGTCCATGACCTAATTTCACTGTT
This sequence comes from uncultured Prevotellaceae bacterium, assembly GCA_937915745.1. GTDB lineage: Bacteria > Bacteroidota > Bacteroidia > Bacteroidales > Bacteroidaceae > Colivivens. The sequence continues at coordinate 2,962 of CALGGJ010000058.1, forward strand.
GTACTCGATGGAGACAAAGACCCAGAAGACATTGGCGAGGTTAAGCTGGCAGTAGATGTATTAATTCCCATTTGGTTACACATTGATCTCAGTGTCTTCTTATTATTCCAGTAATCCTGGCCAAACCCTGACTCCAAATCAAAGGTATCCATTAACTTTGTTGCTTCCCAGGCCTCCTCTAAAGTTGATCTGATTTTACTTTGTGCTTCAACAATCCTGCCTGCTAATTCATTTCCTTCATGCAGTAAGATGCTTCTTACCATCGGATCTGTTTTACTTAAGATTCTGTTCATGTCCGATAATGGTTTCTGAGCTTGATTCACTTCTTCTACAACATTATGTAATGCATTTTTAACGATTATTGTAGACAATTTTAAATAATAGGTATTCGATGGTCCTAATTTCTTTTTGATGCTTTGTAAGTATGGTCTGGTTTTATTAAGAAGATTTATTGCATACGAAATCTTATCTGGAAGTCTGACAAACTTGCCCAACTCTGCCTTAATTGCTTTATCTTCGGTTATTACTTCTTTTGGTGGTAATTCATCAATAATTTTCTGTAATATCTTAACATTTTCTTCGCATCGTTGCTTTGCCAAGGTTCCTACAACAACAGATTGTGCATAATTTTGCATCTTCATTGCTGTGTGTGGCGCATCGTCATCCTCTGAATTGTTAAAATAGTCAATTCCACATTGCAGAATCTCTAATCCAAGCTTATCCGCTATCATCTGATACTGAGCATCATTAACGGATAGAATACTCTTTAGCTGTGAAAAAGCCTCTTTTGTGTTTGCTACCAATTTTCTTGCAGCCCCTATACGAGCCTTAGGATCTTTATGGTCAACTTTCTTCGTCTTGTCAACTTCCGAAGAAATCTTATTGATGAGTGGGTCTATGGTCTGACTCTTGATATATGCTTTGGTATCTGCCCCAAGATTAAAGCCCAACATCGTCTGCATACCAATTTCTTCGCCTAACGAGTCAACAAATTGGTGCAGCAAGTCGGTAGCTGTCATTTGGAGGGTACAGTTAGCATCTACCTTGCTGATATAATCATTCCCGAACTTCTCATAGAGCCTCTCTGCGGTCTTAACTGCAAGTTCCAGCTTGCTTTCAATGAGATAGCAAACAAGTTTGTTTTGAAGTGAAGATAATGACTCTTGTTTCGACCAAATCTCTATAGCCCTTTCCATATTGCCAGCTAATAGATGATTAAAAGCGATGTCGTCCTTCGGGGAAATCTTTTGCAAAAACCAGAATTGGGCATATTTAATCTGCTCTTTGGCTATCGCAAGATGGGCTTCAGCTTCATTCATCAAGTCTAGGGTTCGATTTGGTGCTGGTAAAATTCCCTTCAAATCAAGAGGGTACTCCACGGGTTTATTGACATTCAGGAATGCTATAGCCTTACCTTTGTTTGCCACAATGTCTTTCTTCGCAGCATTAGCAAACACACCAAGTATCCTATATGGATTGTTTGTTATAATATTTAACATGTTTTTCTTTTTTGCAACACTCAACAAAAAAGAAAGGTGTAAGTCTTCCTTGATTGTTGTCCCAAGGTATCGGCAAACACCTACATCCATACAACCATGAAGCTCACACCGTTATCGGTGAGAGCATTCACAATTACTGCTGATGGATGTTCTTTAAATTTTGCCGATTTATGGGAACACATCAAGTAAAAGTAAACACTTCCTTTATGTCATTATGTCTTTGTTAAACTACGTCATTTCTTGTCTGTTATTTGATTTCACCTGCAAATATACAATAAATTTGTATTATCACAAAATTATTTGGGATGTTATTTGATGTAAAGCGTCGATTTATCGGGTTCTCAAACAAAATTCACACGACTTTATTTCGAGGCTAACTTTAACCCACGCTCATCACTTTGCCTGGAGTAATTGGCGTGCTTCGTCGGTGAGGTATTTCTTGGCCTTGTCAGCCGGGATGAGTCCAGACGGACGTCCTACGGCATAGGGGGCTATCTCGTAGGCGGTATAGCTGAACTTCACTCCACCGGCCTCAAGCCACGGCTGTTGCTGTGGCAGGGGAAAATGGCGTGCAGCATCTTCGAATATCAGTTCGTCGATGGCTGCGGGGTCATCTACCTCAAAATATTTGGTCACATACTGCTTGAAGAGGAGGGCCAGCTTTGTGGTATCGGCAAACATATCCCACCCCAACTGACGGCCGTCGGCCTTGACGAACGTCGCTCCATACTCTATCGGCATTCCATGGGCTCCGCCTGTGTAGTCGTAGCCCTCGACGTTGTAGCTGACGTAGTGTTCGTTGCTTTCTGTCATCGTGGCGGATAGGGTGAACGTGAAGTCGGGCATGGATTCATCGGTGGCAAGTTCTGAATTGTTGTCAAATTGTTGGATGGAATAGTGGCGCAGCATGTCGTCGTCGAATTTGAGCTCCTCATGATAGGTGCCTCCCAACACTTGGTTTAACCATTCCTTGACCGATGTGACGAGTTGATGCGGTCCGGTGGCTGGGACATCGAGGTCGATGTAGTAATACATCATGACTCCATTCTCTTCGACGCTGTCGGCGTATGTCACCTTACTTGTAGTGAATTCGAGTTCCTCGACTACGAGCGAATCGAGTGCAAGCGAGTCGGTATCGTTGGCCGATGGGGGTTCTCCAATCAGGCCGCATGAGCCGACCAATGTGTTCATAGCCACGACAGCTGTAATGTATAGCAGTTTTTTCATAAGATTGAGTTTGACAGTTTAAGGAGCCACCCTGCCGTGCGGGGTGTGCCTGCGCGGTTGTTGGCCATGGGGGTACACTGAGAGTTCAGAGTTTTGGATTATTGAGGATTACTAGAGTTTCGTACATTGGAAAAACGTGCAGACCCTCTCAGGTGTGGGGGTGAGAGGGTCTGACAGCTTATTTCAGGAAGTCGTCGAGTGCGCTACGTACTCCCTCGACGGTATGGTCGTGGGTGTCGGCGGTGTCGTGATGACTTGAGTCGGGGCTGGATGGCTCTTGCTGAGTCGTGCCATGCGGGGTGCGGGGTTGGCCGCCCCGTGGACGGTCTCCGCGCTGGGAGCGGTCGCCGCGTTGGGAGCGGTCGCCACGTTGGTTCTTCTCGCTGCGTGCCGGCCGTTCGCGCTCTACATAACCTTCGGGTTTCTCAACGAGCACACGGTGAGAGAGCTTGAACTTACCAGTCTTTTGGTCAACATCGAGCAGCTTCACGTCGATTTCGTCGCCTTCCTTGATTCCGGTCTCTTCCATTGTCTCGAAACGCTTCCATTCGATTTCGCTGATGTGGAGCAGTCCTTCTTTGCCTGGCAGGAATTCGACGAAACATCCATAAGGCATGATGCTGCGTACCTTGCTTTGATATACCTCGCCTACCTCGGGTACAGCTACGATGGCTTTGATACGTGCCAAACCGGCTTCTATTGCTTCTTTGTTCGGAGCAGAGACCTGGACCTTGCCAACTCCGTCTTCTTCGTCGATGGTGATTATAGTACCTGTTTCCTCCTGTATGCCTTGTATTACTTTTCCGCCAGGACCAATGACTGCACCGATGAAGTCCTTCGGTATGATGATTTGCTCTATGCGCGGAACATGTGGTTTGAAGTCTGGACGTGGTTCGGAGATGGTCTTCATCATTTCGCCCATGATGTGTTCGCGTCCGGCTTTAGCCTGCATGAGAGCCTTTTCGAGGATTTCGTATGACAGGCCGTCGCACTTGATATCCATCTGTGTGGCGGTGATACCATTCACTGTGCCGGTTGTTTTGAAGTCCATGTCGCCAAGGTGGTCTTCGTCGCCAAGTATATCCGACAGTATGGCATACTTGTCTTCGCCAGGGTTCTTGATAAGTCCCATGGCGATGCCTGCTACAGGTTTTTTTATTGGCACACCTGCATCCATCAATGCGAGTGTTCCGGCACATGTCGTGGCCATGGATGATGAGCCGTTCGACTCGAGCACATCGCTTACAACGCGCAGTGTGTAGGGGAAGTCGTCGGGCAGCTGGCCCTTAATGCCACGCCATGCAAGGTGTCCGTGTCCGATTTCGCGACGTCCGGTGGCACGTTGGGCTTTTGCTTCGCCAGTAGAGAATGGTGGGAAGTTGTAATGCAGCAGGAACTTCATGTTGTAGCGTTCGAGCGCGCCATCGACCAGTTTCTCGTCGAGTTTTGTACCGAGTGTGGCTGTGGCTAATGCCTGTGTCTCGCCACGTGTGAAGATGGCCGAGCCGTGTGGTCCTGGCAGCGGGCTTACTTCGCACCATATTGGTCGGATTTCTGTGGTCTTTCGTCCGTCGAGACGTATGCCTTCGTCGAGGATGCAACGGCGCATTGCATCGCGTTCTACGTCGGCATAGTATCGGTCAACGAGTGTGTTTTTCTCTTCAAGTTCGTCTTCTGCCATGTCGGGATGTGCAGCGGCATAGGTTTCTTTGAATTCTTCGCGTATGGCTTCGAATGCCTCGGTGCGTGCGTGTTTTTCGAGTCCTTGTTTGGTTACATCGTATGCTTTCTGGTAGCATTGGTTCTTCACGGCCTCGCGCAGTTCCTCATCGTTCACCTCGTGGCAGTATTCGCGTTTCACGTCGGTGCCGAGTTCTTTCATAAGTTCTTTCTGCAGCCGGCATTGTGGTTTGATTGCCTCGTGAGCAACTTTGAGTGCTTCGAGCAGTTCCTGTTCGCTCACTTCTTTCATCTCGCCTTCAACCATCATGATGTTTTCTTCGGTAGCTCCCACCATGAGGTCCATGTCGGCCTCTTTCAGTTGCTGGAATGTAGGGTTGATTACGAACTCACCATTTACACGTGCGACTCTGACCTCAGAGATAGGTCCGTCGAACGGTATATCAGAACAGGCAAGAGCTGCGGATGCTGCAAATCCTGCCAGTGCGTCGGGCATATCTATTCCGTCGGCAGAGAAAAGTATTACGTTAACATACACCTCTGCATGATAGTTGCTTGGGAACAGGGGCCGCAGAGCGCGATCGACGAGTCGGCATGTCAGGATTTCTTCATCGCTTGGCTTGCCTTCGCGTCGTGTAAAACCTCCAGGGAAACGGCCGTTTGCCGCATACTTCTCACGATACTCTACCTGGAGTGGCATAAAATCTGTTCCCGGTACGGCATCTTTAGCTGCACATACAGTGGCCAGGAGCATGGTGTTGCCCAAACGGAGCATCACAGATCCATCGGCTTGTTTGGCCAGCTTTCCTGTCTCAATGCTGATTTCGCGTCCGTCAGGCAATGAGACTGTCTTTGTAATTACGTTCATCTTAATAAAATTATATAACACTTTTGAAAAATTCATGCAAAGGTACATAATAATTGACAATTGACAATTGACAATTGACAATTATTTGGTTTTCGTGCATTTTTTTTGATTTGAAGACACCCGATTTCATGTTTTATCACTAATTTTGCAGTCGGGTACGATTATCAGCTTACTATATCACACGATATGTATAAGACAAAAACAATATCACTCATCATGGCTCTTGTCCTTGCATTCTCTGCATGCGACAAGGGTCTTCAGTTTCACGTTGAAGGTAGGATTACCGACGCAGCCGACTCGATGCTCTATCTCGAGGCCATGACCCTGGATGGCATACAGCGCCTCGACTCGGTGCGCATGAAGGCCGACGGTCATTTCAGTTTCAGTGCCGCAGCTCCTTCCAATCCTGAATTTTATGCTTTGCGTATAGGAAGCCGTCGCATCAACTTCTCGATAGATTCGACCGAAACTGTCGGTTTCACTGCATCGTTGCCTGCCATGACTACCGAATACATGGTTGAAGGTTCGTACAACAGCCTTAAAATAAAGGAGATAGTAGTGCAGCAATTGAGTCTGCAATCACAGATTATTGCCCTTGAGCGCAATGAGTCGATGTATCCGGGCGATGTAGTTGACAGCATCAACGCGCTGGTGGCCGCCTACAAGGAAGTGATGAAGACTGATTATATCTATAAAGAGCCGATGAAGGCATACGCTTACTATGCCGTATGCCAGTCGATTACCGATATCAGCAATGTATATCAGTTGTTTAACCCGCTTACCAATCGCGAAGATGTGAAATGCTATGCTGCCGTCGCTACTGCATGGGACGGTCTTTATCCCGATGCCGACCGCACTCGACAGATATGCAACATGGCTATCCGTGGCATGAGCAACACCCGGCCTGTGACCGAGCGTGTGGTAGAACTGGCCGACTCTATTATTTCAGAAACCAATATCATAGATGTATCGCTGCCCGACATAAACGGCAACATTCAAAGCCTGTCGTCTCTGAAAGGTAAGGTTGTGATGCTGGATTTCACCGTGTATGGAGCCGAGCGCTCGGCCGAGCGTACACGCTTGTTGCGCGATATTTATGACAAGTATCGTGATAAAGGCTTTGAGATTTATCAGGTATCGCTCGATGATGATACCCACTTTTGGAAGTTCTCATGCGAAAACCTGCCATGGATTTGTGTTCACGAAACTAACGGCGAGTCGGTCAGAGACTACCGTGTAGATACCTTACCGGCCTTCTTCCTCATCGACCGCAGCAATTCGCTCGTGATGCGTAACACCATGATTACCACATCGCTCGAAGATGAGATACGTAAACTGCTGTAGTTGGCGTCATTCTACAAACTCGTCGTTATACCATTCGCCTTCATATACCTCGCCATCGATGGTGGTGAGTTTGCCGAATCCGTTGCGCATGTCGTGACGCCAGTTGCCTTCGTATTTGTTGCCGTTCTCCCAGGTGTAGGTCCCATAGCCCTCGGCGCTGCCGCGGTGGAAGTCGCCGCGATACACGCTTCCGCTCGAATAATAGTATGTTCCCTTACCTTCGCTCTTGCCGTTTGCCCATTGTCCTACGTATTTGTCGCCATTAGGATATTCCATTGTACCATCGCCGTGAGGCTTGCCCCGATGGAATGTACCTGTATATCTCTCGGCAAATTCGTTGATAGCAATGCCATTACCTTCGAGCCATCCGTCAACAAACGTACCCTCCTTGAGCGACCCGTCGGGAGCAAGGTACTTACCTTCGCCGTTGGGATGTCCGTTCTTGTACGTACCTATGTAGTATGCACCATTGGCCCATGTGTAACGTCCCTCGCCACATGGCACACTGTCGCGGAACGTACCTTCAAACTTGTTGCCGTTGGCCCATGTATAGAGTCCCTCGCCGTTTGGCCGGTCGTCGGCCCATTCGCCATCATAGCTGTTGCCATCGGCCCAGGTCATTGTGCCGGTCCCGACTCTCTGTCCCGACTTCCAGTTGCCTGTATATATACTGCTGTCGGCCCATACATAGGTCGCAAAGCCCTCTTGCGGTTTCTGGCTTACATTGCCGTCACAGGCCATGAGGGTTATTACTGCGAGTAATGGTATATAAAAATGCTTCATGTTTGAGTATGTTATGTCAAATTCGCGTGCCAAAAATACAATGAAACCGTACCTTTGCACCGAAATTCGCGTGCCAAAAATACAATGAAATCGTACCTTTGCACCGAAATTCGCGTGCAAAGGTACATAATAATTGATAATTGACAATTGGCAATTGACAATTATTTTGTAATTTTGCAGTCAAATATCTATGCAAGTGGCACAAACAAATAACACATACAGCAAACCAAAGTTTATAATCTGCTTCGTAGCAGTTGTGGCAGTCTTGGCAGGAATAAGCCATGTATTCAACCTGACCCCTATAGACGAAGCACAACTGCATGCAAAGACGGAGCAGCCACCCAAAAGGGCAACAGCAGATGCCGTTGATGAAGCGACACAGGACGTTGCCGCCGGACTGACTGAGACAGAAATAGCCGATGCCGAGGATATTGAACCCGACGACGAAGAGGATGCATTGGAAGAAGATGACAAGACAGACGACGGTGCAGATATGACATCGCCCCTGTCCGACTCGGCCTATGTGTCATCGGTGTTTGTGTCTGCCAAGGTTTGGTCGTACCCTCTGTGTTTCCCCGACAGCAATGCCTTGCAACTGGCAGCAGCCCGTCTCAACGGTGTTCCACCCATGCAGAGCCGCAGCGAGCTGACACAAATGCTAAACCAGCAAAGACTGTCGTGCATAAGCAGTTCGCCCTATTATATTATCGACGAGCTTACTCATTCCATGCCATATCTCGTGCCGAAAGCACAGCTGCTACTCAACACCATCGGCATTAACTTTGTCGATTCGCTACACTCGAAAGGACTGGCCCTGCATCTGCCTATCGTCACATCGGTGTTGCGCACGAGCGACGATATTCGCAGTCTGCAACATGGCAACAGCAACTCGGTTACCAACTCGTGCCACTGCTATGGCACTACCATCGACATCACCTACAACCGCTTCATGCCACTCGCAGGGCATACTCCGACACGCTACGACGACACACTGAAAAAAGTGCTGGCCGAAGTGCTCTTCGACCTGCGTGCACAGGGACGATGTTATGTGAAATACGAACGCAAGCAGGCTTGTTTCCATCTGACTGTCATCTGACTATGCGATACTTCATTTATTTGTCATACGATGGTACCAACTATCATGGCTGGCAGATTCAACCCAATGCCGACAGCATACAGGCTCGACTCTCGCACAGCCTGTCGTTGCTCATGGAACATGACGTAGAGGTGATTGGTGCCGGTCGCACCGATACCGGCGTACATGCAAGCATGATGGTTGCCCACTTCGATGCCGGAACCATAAGACCCGACCTTGCATCCAAGCTCAACCGCATGTTGCCGCCCGATATCGTCATACACCGTGTGATACCGGTCAGGGACGATGCACACGCACGATTCTCGGCCACATCACGAACATACCAATATCATGTCATAACCCGGCGCAATCCCTTCCTGCGACATTACACCTATCACTTTACACAACCGCTAGACTTCGACCTCATGAACAAGGCAGCATCGAGGCTGTTCGACTACACCGACTTCACCAGCTTTTCCAAACTCCACACCGACGTCAAGACCAACAACTGCCGCATCATGTATGCGCAGTGGGAACACAACGGCGACGAATGGGTGTTCACCATTCGGGCCGACCGATTCCTGCGCAACATGGTGAGAGCCATCGTAGGCACCCTGCTCGACGTGGGACGTGGAGCAATCAGCATAGACGACTTCTGCCGCATCATCGAACGCAAAGACCGGCAGGCAGCAGGCGCCAGCGTACCAGGCAATGCGCTGTTCCTCACCGACATTCAATACCCCGAGGATATATTCGTCTGAACCGGCTGGCATCATAGCAATCGGTCATAAGGTAATATTGTCTGTCAAACCCCGATGCACCTGCCGAGCCTACACACCATAACATTGTGCATGCGCGTGCGTAACCGACAGTAACGACACCACATGATGTCAGGAGACCCAGCCCTGTCGCCATGTTTCTGTGAGTGCGCACTCAAGGAGCCCTGACCGCGCACTTGTGAACCTGTGAGTGCGTACTCACAAGGCCGCGAGTGCGCGCTCATTTTGCACTCAATATATGCCGATTTACAGACGGGAACAACATTTTTTACAAAAAAAAGCAAAAAAAACGTGTGTGCGAGTACAACATATAAAAAAATGTTATAACTTTGCACCGGTTTTAGAAAGCAAATTATTGTTTAACACATTAAAGACAAAAGAAAATGAAGAAGATTTTGTTTGCTGCTGTTGCAGTTGTAGCTCTTTCTTTCGCATCATGCGGCGGAAACACTCAGGCTACTGAAGATGTTGACTCTTGCGCTTGCTGCGAGTGCGAATGTGGTGAAACTCCATGCACCTGCGAAGCAGAGTGTTGTGAAGAAGCAGTTGAAGATTCTGCTACTGTTGACACCATCGTAGAAGAGGCAGTTGAAGAAGTTGTAGCTGAATAATCAACACAACAACACACAACGAACCGCAATCAGGCCCAAGGCCCGACTGAGAGAATTGAAACCTGAAGACCACCAGTCTTACAGGTTTTTTTTATGACCGCACTCTACATACATATACCGTTCTGCAAGTCGCGATGCATATACTGCGACTTCTTCTCCACCACACGTCTTGACCGACGTGAGGCCTACACCGCTGCACTATGCCGCGAACTACAAGACCGACACACACACGACACCATCCCGACAATATATGTAGGCGGGGGTACACCAAGCCAACTCGACACACGACAAATAGCCAGCATAGCCGAAACAATAAACAACAACTACAACGTGGCCCACGATGCCGAGCAGACAATAGAAGCAAACCCGTCAGACATCACCCTACCCTACGCCACACACCTGCATTCGCTGGGATTCAACCGTATAAGCATCGGCATACAGACATTCAACGACACACTGCTCGGTATCATACACCGCCGCCACGACTCTGCCACCGCACTGCAAGCCTTCAACCTGGCCAGACAGGCAGGATTCGACAACATAAGCATCGACCTCATATTCGGACTACCCACACAAACCATCGAACAATGGGACACCGACATAACAACAGCACTGAACCTGCATCCACAACACATCTCGGCCTACTCACTCATGTATGAAGAAGGAACACCCCTGTACACCATGCTCATGAACGGCGAAATCGAAGAAACCGACGAAGAACTGTCGCTGAACATGTATCAGCACCTCACAGACCGGCTGACCGCCGCCGGATACATACACTACGAAATATCAAACTTCGCACTACCCAACTACCACTCGCGGCACAACTCAAGCTACTGGAACAATACACCATACATAGGCATCGGAGCCGGAGCACATTCATACGACGGCACTACACGACGATGGAACATAAACGACATCGACTCATACATCGACAGCACCAACCACCACCACACCACACACCAGAGCGAGACACTCAGCACCACCCAACGCATCAACGAAACCATCATGACACGGCTGCGCACTGCCGAGGGACTGAACCTCAGCACATTCGGCAACACCTTCGGCCACGACATAAAAACATACGTCGAAAAACAAGCACAACAATACATCGACTCACAAAAACTACAGATAGACCAACCAAGCAACACACTGAGACTGACACGACAAGGAATCTACACATCCAACGACATTATTGCCACACTATTCGTACCCTGAAAAAATGCAAAATAACATCGTAAACTAACGAATTGACACAAAAAAAACATTTTTATAAGCAAAGAACGTTGCCAATTCAGTTTTTATTCGTAATTTGCAGCCCAAATGCGGGTCATGCCACATTACAACACATCAAATACGGACAATAAAAAAACAAAACAAGAATAAAAATCTTAAAATATTACCGAAATGAAAGTTTACAAGACCAACGAAATCAAAAACATTACCATCCTGGGTAATGACGGTTCAGGCAAAACAACCTTGACCGAAACCTTACTATTCGAGGCAGGAGTGATAAGTCGCCGCGGACGCATCTCCCAGAAGAACACCGTGAGCGACTATTTCCCGGTAGAACAAGAATACGGCTACAGCGTATTCTCGACAGTGTTCCACACCGAATGGAACGGTAAGAAACTAAACTTCATCGACTGCCCCGGCACCGACGACTTCGCCGGAGCCGCAATGTCGGCACTTGCAGTGACCGACACAGCCCTGCTGCTCATCAACGGTGCTGCCGGACCTGAAGTACAGACACAAAACCACTTCCGCTACACCGAAAAGCTGGGCAAACCAGTCATCTTCGCCATCAACCAGATGGACAATGAAAAATGCGACTACCACAGCTGCATCGAACGTCTGAAAGAAACCTTCGGAAACAAAGTAGTGCCAATCCAATACCCTATCAACGAAGGACCAAACTTCAATGCACTCATCGACGTACTCCTCATGAAAAAATACTCATGGAAGCCAGAAGGTGGCGAACCAACCATCGAAGACATACCTGCCGACGAACTGGACCACGCCACAGAACTGCACCATGCACTGATTGAAGCAGCAGCCGAGAACGACGAAGCACTCATGGAAAAATTCTTTGAAGACGAAAACCTCAGCGAAGACGAATGTCGCGAAGGCATACGCAAAGGACTGGCCGCGAGAGGCATCTACCCCGTATTATGCGTCAGCGCAGCAAAAGACATGGGTGTACGCCGCATGATGGAATTCCTCGGAAACGTAGTGCCGTTCGTAACAGACATGCCTGCTGCAGTCACCACAACAGGCGTTGAAGTAAAACCCGACTCAAACGGACCAACCGCACTCTACTTCTTCAAGACAGCAAACGAACCACACATCGGCTCTGTTGCATACTTCAAAGTCCTGAGCGGAACTGTTCACGAAGGCGATGACCTCACAAACTCCGACAGAGGAAGCAAGGAACGTATTGCACAATTATTTGTGTGCGCCGGTGCCAACCGCACTAAAGTAGATGCACTCGAAGCAGGCGATATAGGATGCACCACAAAATTGAAAGACGTACGTACCGGAAACACACTCGTGGGCAAAGACGTTGACTGGAAATTCGACCTCGTAAAATATCCTGAACCTAAATACATACGGGCAATCAAGGCAGAAAGCGAATCAGACACAGAGAAAATGATTGCAGCCATACAGAAAATGGCACAAGAAGACCCTACATGGGTTCTCGAACAAAGCAAGGAACTGCGACAGACTCTGATAAAAGGACAAGGCGAATTCCACCTGCGTACACTCAAGTGGCGAATGGAAAACAACGAAAAAATAAAGATTGTGTTCAGCGAGCAAAAGATACCATATCGCGAAACAATCACAAAGTCCGCTCGCGCAGACTATCGTCACAAGAAACAATCGGGAGGTGCAGGACAATTTGGCGAAGTACACCTCATCGTAGAACCTTACGTTGAAGGAATGCCAGACCCTACAATATATAAATTCAACAACCAAGAATACAAGATTACCGTAAAAGGCAAAGAAGAAGTTGACCTCGAATGGGGAGGAAAACTCGTATTCATCAACTCAATCGTCGGCGGTTCAATCGATGCGCGTTTCCTGCCCGCAATACAGAAAGGTATCATGGGACGACTCGAACAAGGTCCGCTCACCGGAAGCTATGCCCGCGACGTACGCGTAATCGTTTACGACGGAAAGATGCACCCGGTTGACTCAAACGAGCTCTCATTCATGCTGGCCGGACGTAACGCATTCAGCGAGGCATTCAGAAACGCAGGACCAAAACTGCTCGAGCCAATATACGACGTAGAAGTAATCACCCCAAGCGACAAAATGGGCGACGTAATGAGCGACCTCCAAGGACGCCGGGGAATGATTGTAGGTTCAGAATCAGCCAACGGATACGACACACTCAATGCAAAGATTCCGTTGAAAGAACTGGCAAGCTACTCAACCACACTGAGCTCACTCACCGGAGGACGCGCATCATTCTCGATGAAATTCTCCAACTACGAACTCGTACCAACCGACTTGCAACAACAACTCGTCAAAGAGTTCGAAGCACAGCAGAAGGAAGACGAATAACAAATTACGAAAAACGCAACTAAAGAGTCAATGTTTGTTAAGCATTGACTCCTTTTTTATATAATTTTATTAATATTCATTATGCCATTAATAATTATATGCATTTTTTTTCGTTACTTTGAAACACGAAACAAGCCGACTCATGAAAAAAACCACCATAACAATATTAGCCACATTGATGGGCATATCATTCATCGCACTGCTTGCCCTACAGGTGTATTACATCGAAGAAGTCATCGAACTGCGCCACCTGCACTTCGACGAGTCGGTAAACCGCAGCCTCAGCGAAGCCGCCCATCAACTGGAAATAAAAGAAGCCAAACGCTACCTGGAACAAGGCCCAAGCGCTTTCGACGGCATCGCCACAGTATATGATTCGGTAAGCATAACTACCGACTCAGCCTTCATACAACGGACAAAACGCATAAGCGCAAAAGATGGCAGCGCATTTTCATACACCGAAACAACAGCCAACACAAACCTGTCAGACAAGTATTTCACACGACGCTCAAACGGAATCGCCGACAAATCGAGAACCCTGCAAGAAATTATGCGCGAACGCTATGACAAACAAAAAGAACTAATCGACGAAGTAATTTACAGCATGTTGTACACTGCCAGCGACCGACCGCTTAAAGACCGAATCGACTTCAAGGAACTCGACCTCAGCCTGCGGAGCGAACTGGCCAATAACGGAGTTGACCTACTGTACCACTTCAGAGTGTTGTCGAACAATGGCACAGTAATATACCAATGTTCCGACTACGACCCGACCGGCGAAGACATGGCATTTACGACAACACTATTCAAAAACGACCCCGTACAGAAAATGGGAAAACTCCAACTACACTTCCCTTCCCTCACCAAACTGGGCAAAAACTCAGTGTGGTTTATCATGCCATCAATCGTCTTCACACTCATCCTGCTCACAACATTTATCGCGACACTCGTTCTCGTGTTCAGACAAAAAAAAGTTACTGAAATGAAAAACGACTTCATTAACAACATGACCCACGAATTCAAGACACCAATCTCAAGCATATCCCTTGCAGCACAAATGCTGAACGACGAAAGCATACCAAAGACACCAAAACTGGTACAACGACTTTCTACCACAATCAACGACGAAACAAAGCGCCTGCGATTCCAGGTAGAAAAAGTACTGCAACTGTCAATGTACGAAAATCAGCGAGCCAAACTTAATCTGCAAGAGACCGATGCACACGAACTGATTGCAGGTGTAATACACACATTCGCCCTTAAAGCAGAGAAAAACGGGGGTAAAATCATATCCGACCTCAAAGCCGGACAACGCATCATTTATATAGACGACATGCACTTCACAAACGTGATATTCAACCTCATGGACAACGCCGTGAAATACCGGCGCGAAGACGTAGCCCTCGAACTCAAAGTTTCAACATGGAACGAAAACAACAAGCTGTGCATATCAATACAAGATAACGGCATCGGCATAAAACGCGAAGACCTCAAACGCATATTCGTAAAGTTCTATCGAGTATCAACAGGAAACCGACATGATGTCAAAGGATTCGGACTAGGATTGGCATACGTAAAAAAAATCATCACCGAGCATAAAGGTACAATAGTAGCCGAAAGCGAACAGGGCATCGGAACGAAATTCATCATCCGTATGCCATTAGCAAACGGCCATGCCGATTAACCGGCAAAGGATAATGCCGATTATGAACTGACTGACGACAGACAGAGTAATAATAGAAAGACACTACAATAAGCCCAAATGGCGGCATACACTATCCCTACCACATGATTATTTAAGACAGAGATAACATTTAAAACAAATAATTAAGACTATGGAAGAAAGAATTGAGAATGCACACATCCTGTTGTGCGAAGACGACGAGAATCTGGGTATGCTACTGCGCGAATATCTGGAAGCAAAAGGATATGAAGCCGACCTTTGTGTTGACGGCGAAGAAGGCTATCGTAATTTCCAAGAGAACAAATACGATTTATGCATACTCGATGTTATGATGCCAAAGATGGATGGATTTACGCTTGCGTATAAGATACGTGAGTTGAATGCCGATGTTCCGTTCATGTTCCTAACAGCCAAGACACTGAAAGACGATGTGAAGCAGGGCTTCGAACTTGGTGCAGACGACTACATCACAAAACCATTCTCTATGGAAGAGGTTGTGTTTCGTATTGAAGCAATCCTGCGGCGTGTCAGGGGCAAGAAGAACCAGAATGCAACTATTTTCCAAATCGGACGTTTCACCTTCGATTCGAAAAAACAACTGCTCATGATTGACGACAAGCAAGAAAAACTTACGACAAAAGAATCTGACTTGCTCAAACTGCTTGCAAGCAAAAGCAACGAATTGCTGCAACGCGACTATGCGCTAAGGGCAATATGGGTTGATAACAACTATTTCAATGCACGCTCGATGGACGTTTATATAACAAAACTACGTAAACTCTTGAAAGATGATCCAAACGTTGAACTCATCAACGTGCACGGCAAGGGCTACAAGTTGGTAGTTCCAGAGTAAACACACGACAGTCAAGGTGGGGGGGGGTATAGTCATGGTGAACCTATGCGTTAAGCCGAACGACTAAAGGGAGCTTGCCCACTTTGCATGGACAGGAAACGAAAGCGAAGCCAACTATGCCATGCATGGAGTAAGAATACAAAGTCCGTTGACACCTCTCTTCATGGTATATTGAACCGACTAGAATCTCTTGCGTCTTAATGGGCAGTTGCCGGCCTCCACGCCGACGCTGCCCTATTTAGATGCAAGATTTCTGTTTAACCCAAATCGGTCATTAGACTGTTTCGCACTTAGAAAACTTTCGAATAAATTCAGACGTTTCCTCGCCAAGGCAAAATGCAAGCACTTTGCTCTTCTGGCTTAACGAAAACGTTCTTTTTGGCATCTTTTTCACGGCCTTTCAGTCACGACTGCGTCGTGACAATCCGTATTTTTTTGGGGAACCCCATTACTCCTTCAATGCCGCAAGAAACCTGCTCGAAATTAAACTTAAAATCATCAAAACGCTAATGACCGATTTGGGTTTAATATGTCCATTTGCCTGTTTCCAGCTCTATGGTCTCGGTTGTTCCGTCGTCGAGAGGCTTGTAGAATGTTGCCGTTGTATTGTAAGGTATTGTGAAGGTATATTTTATTTTTCCGTTTTTGTCGCGTTCCCATGCCGATGAGAGCAGTCCATAAGGTGTCTGAATTGTTCCGCGTGCCCATTCTATACGCTTTTGTCCTTCTGGAATCTCGCTGTCACTACGCATATCTGGCTTTGGTGCGAGAATTATATGGTGGAATCCTGGGTCTTCATGGTCTGGTCCCATTCCGAGCATATCACGATATATCCACTCTGCCACGGCTCCGTAGGCGTAATGATTGAATGAGTTCATGTTCCATTCATGTTTATTAAATCCTTCTCCTGCTTTAAACGAATCCCAGCGTTCCCATATTGTGGTTGCTCCGTTATCTACTGCGTATAGCCAACTTGGGTTCTTATGTTGTAGGAGCAGGTCGTATGCGAGGTCGTTCATTCCATATTCAGACAGTGTAGGACACAGGTATGATGTTCCCACGAATCCGGTTGTCAGGCAATATCCGTTGGATTGTATTTTTTCCCGCAGTTCCTTTACTGCGTTTTCGTATTGAATGCCTGGTTCCAGCATATTGAAGTGGAGGGCCAGTATATACGCCGTTTGTGTTTTGTGTACAAGATGCTGTCCCACTACGTAACGGTTGCGGAATTCCTCACGTATAGACTCTGCCAATGCGTTGTAGCTGTCGGGGTCGTCTTCCTTACCCAATGCCATGCTTATGCGCGTCATGAGGTCGGCCACATAGGCATAGTAGCATACACTGACATATCGTTTGTCGAGTTCTTCGTATGCAAGCCAGTCTCCGTAAGCCGTGCCAGCTCCATTGAATGAGTACTGGTCGCTGATGTTTGATTGTAACCATGTCATGTATAGTTGCATTGCGTCGTAGTTTTCGTCGAGTATCTCTGTGTCGTTATACATGAGATATACGTTCCAAGGTACGATCACGAGGGCATCTCCCCAAGCAGCATTTCCATAGTTGCCGTATCTTCCGAGTGGTGCGACGTCGGGCATTGCTCCGTCTTCACGTTGAGCTGAACGCAGGTCGCGCATCCATTTGTGATAGAAGGCTCGCATATCTCCGTTGTAACATGCTGTACGGCTAAAAATTTGTGCGTCTCCGGTCCATCCCAGGCGTTCGTCGCGTTGCGGACAGTCGGTTGGTATAGACAGGAAGTTGTCGCGTGCGCTCCATCTGATGTTTTTGTACAGTTGGTTTACATGCGGGTCGCTACATTCAAATTCAGCTCGCTCGTCGATGTCTGACCCTACGAATTGTCCGATGAGGTTCGTTATCGTAACGTCGTCGGTTGCCGTCATTGATATATATCTGAATCCGAAGAATGTTGCTGATGGATTATATGTCTCTCCTTTGACATCGCCGTTTAGTATGTATCTCAGTGTTGTCTTGGCTGTACGCATGTTGTATGTCCACACACTTCCGGCTGGACCGTCGTTTATGTGTGTATCGCTGCCGTCGTCGTTGAGCATTTCTCCAAATCTGCACACTATTTCGGTCCCGCTTTTGCCTTTTACAGTGAACTGTGGCCAGCCTGCCATGTTTTGTCCGAGGTCGAATACCGCAGTCTCGCCTTTATGCAGGGTAAATCCTTTGGCAGAGAGTACCGGTGTGCTTTTCACATCTATTTCTCCGTATTTGGTTCCTGTGGGTTTTGTACCTTCCCATACTGTTATTTTCTTTACCGTTTGGTTGTATTCGCTACGTATTCTTACGAGGGGTCCGTTGAATGCTACGACTTCTCCCACAGGTCCGGTATATTCCTGTGCATTCTGCCAACCGTCTGATTTGTCGGTCAGTGACGCCCATGTAGTGTTTCTGCGTGCATCGTAGCTTTCACCGTTATATATGTCGCCATAGAGCAGTGGTCCGCATGTGTTGGTTTCCCATGATGTGTCGGTGACGAATGTAGCGACGGTGCTGTCTGAATAGAGTATATATACTTTGGCCATGAATGCTAATGCATCGGGGTTGTAGTAGTTTCCTGCAATGTCGCCGGCCCACCATCCGTTGGTGAGTTGTGCTCCTACCATGTTTTCGCCTTTCTGTATCTGTTCAGTTATGTCATACATCATGTATGGCACTTCCTTTGTGTAGTCGGTCCATCCTGGTTTCAGTTCTGCATAGTAAGGTTTTGAGTCGGCATCGGTGTATGCCAGTCGGTTGCCATTGAGATAGACTTCGTAGTTGCCGAGTGCAGCTGTGAAAAGGCTTGCCGTCAAGACTTTCTTTTTTCCTATATCAATTCGTTTGCGCATTACGGTAGCTCCGTCTTGCACATTCCAGTCGTTCTTTTTTCCTTTCAGCCATTTGGCTCCGTCCCATCCGGTGCCATTGAGTCCGGTTACGAATGTTGCCGGTTTCGAGATGACCCGCCGGCCTTTGTTGTCGCTCACCGTGACAGTCCAGTAATAGCGTGTGGCCACTCCTTCGAATGCGGGTGCCATGATCCATGAGTCGGTGCTTCGTTGGCTGCGTGAGTTCCACACACGTTGTGTGCATCGTGGGTTTGAATAGATTTGTACCTGGAACATGGTTTGTTTCACACCTTTCAGGTTTCCATCGTCAACCGTCCACGACAGCATTGGCTGATCTTTGTCAACTCCCACAGGGTTGACTACACCATCAACTCTAAGATTTGTCACTGATAATCCGGCAATGGCCCACACTTGTGATGTGAGCATTGCTCCGAGGAGTGTTAGGGATATTTTTTTCATACGATTAAATTAACAGATTCTGCTTTGATTGGTATTATATAGTATAAGACTATATATTTCTGCTTTGGTTTAAGTCGCATGTAAAAAAATGAGTGATTTATGGTTTCGTTAATCAGTAGTTGTGTATGCCTTCGTATATGCGCAAAACGTCTTGCGTGTCCACCGCTCCGTCTTCGTTCACGTCGGTTGGTGTTCCTTTGCATGCGTCCCGGCTTTCTGTCTGCATGTGTTCATACACACGCAGTGCATCTTGTGTATCGACTACCCCGTCGAGGTTTACGTCGGCCACCACTTGTCCTGCAATGCTGCTTACTGCTTCGGCCGACAGTTCGTAGTTGTAGATGCGCACGTCGTCGATATAACTTTTCAGCATTGGTGCCGCTCCGTCCTGGCTTTGTCCTATGTAGTTCATCACTGGAGAGATGTCAGACGGTCGTAGTGTCATGTCGGCAGTTTCGGCTGCAAGCTTGCCGTCGATATATATACGGACGAATTCTTGTCCGATGGTTACCGTCACGTGTCGCCACATGGCGTTCAGTTGTGAGCAGTCGAGGTATTGTTGGTTGCTGCCGTTGATGAATGCCAGTTGCATGCCTGAACCCGACCCTGTTGTGAGGTAGAAGCATCGTTGGCTTGATGAGCCGAAATCGAATATGCGCTGTCCGTTTCCAGCCGAGCTGCCTGTCCATCTTATCCACATGGAGACGGAAAGCTCGTCGGTGTCGGTGAGGTGGTATGGGAGTTGGAGGAATGTGTTTCCGTCGAGTATGAAGCTTGATTGTCCCACCTTGGTCAGTGCTGCCAGTGTGGAGTATTTCTCCTCGCCTGCGATGCGTGCATCGAGGCAGTTTGCTGTAGCATCGGCCAACGTTCCTTCCATCTTATACCAGGCCACGAGCTTGTGCCCGGCCAGTGTTGACGCAATGGTGGAGTCGCTCATTTCCGATTGGTTGTTGCTGCGGTCGATGGCTTTTATCCGATACTTGTAGGTCACGCCTTGTCGGCACTGATTGTCGAGGTATTGGTTGTCTTTCACTTTTCGTGCAATGGTGTTCCAGTCGTCGGTTCCGTCCTCGGCTCTCAGTATCATATATCCGTCTAAATCGGTTTCTGTATTGGCTGTCCATTTTAGGTTGATCGATGCCACCAGGGGTTCGGCCCTGAGTCCTGTGGGTGTCTCTGGCGGGTTGAGTTCACACGCGGCATCGACGGGTATGATTCGCCACAGCTGGCTGTTGCGCCGTATGTCGGTTGTTGCCAGTGTTGCCTGGGTTACGTTGGCTCCGTTTCCTGTGCCCGATGCCGTGAGATAGAGGTTGCTGTAACGGCTCACTATGTAATAGAATCCGTTGCCTGCATACTTCAGATACCATTGTTCGTTGTCTCCGCCCGAACCATTGAAGAGGCGTATGTCGCCTCCGGTGGTCAACGACCAGTTCCAGACGTCGATAGGATAGTTGTTGACTGCCGATTTGATGCTGTAGTATCCGAAGTCGCCTCCCACCCTGTCGCTTACGGGTGTGACTGTCCAGTTGTTGTATGCTGCCGTGGTTGCTGTCTTCACACACACGTTGGTGCCGCTTGTCACCGAGTTGACGTTTGCCACGTCTAGGCTCAGCACACGCCGGTTGCTGCGGTTCATGAGTCGGTAAGTGCCGTTGATTGTATCGGGCTGCACGTCGGGGCCGTAGCTTATATCTACCACCCGCTCGGCACTGGTCTGCCCTGTTTGGTATCCGGTTCCGCCCGGATATGCTATGCGGTATTCGTGGGTTGGTCCGTATCCGTCGAAATAGACCTCGCGGTCGGCACACACGAATGTGTAGGATGAGTTGGTTGCCTGTCGTTCTGAGCCTCCCACGAAGCATTCTATCACGTTGTCTTGCAGGTTGCGATATACGGCGGCGGCTGTCCATGCACTGCGGTTTTCGGCGTATGCCAGTCGGTCGCCGTGTGTGGCGCGGCACATCTGTCCGCGTGCCCTGGAGTCGAACCCCCACCATACACCGGTCTGCAAACCGTATTCGAGGGCCACGAGTGCATCGCACACGTTGTGCATCTCGTCGGCCGAGGCGTGAAGGCCGTCGTTTCTCACCAGTTTGAAGAAGTCGGCATAGTTGTCGAACGAGCCCGCCAGCTGGTGTGTGTTGCCCTCGTCGATGTATGGCTTGAGGGTGTTGTAGTATTCTGTGGCCCGGTCGTCGTTCAGGGTATTGCCTCCCGAAAGACGTATGTCGGCCAGTTCGTCGGCATAGTCGGTCTTCAGTATCCTACATATCTCGCGGAAGTTGGCCAGGGAACCCTGTCCGGTCTGTGTATAGTCGGGTTCGTTGAATGGTGAGATTGTCACCACCTTGAGTCCGGCCTGCTGATACATGCGCGTGGTGACCATTATCAGCTTGGCCCATCGCGCGGCGTCAGCGCGCCCGTTGTGTGTATAGTAGTCGGCCACACTTGGGTGGTCGCAGTTTATGATGAGTTCGGGCGAGCCTGCCAGACGTGCATGGGCTATACGGCTGTTCACTGCTTGGCGTTGGGTGTCGGTCAGCTCCTCGTCGTTCACCAATGCTTCGGTAGGCTGAAACGACACGCGCACAACATCCACATTTTCCTGTCCCATGAATGCGATGCTGCGGCGCACGTTGGCATCGTTATCCCAGGCAGTGTCAAGACCCCATTTTATACCTTCGTGACGAATGCCTGCATCTGTGGTATTAAATACCAGATAACGATCGGAACATGGCGTGGCAGGCAGGACTTGAGCCGATGCTGCGGCACAACATGTTGCGGAGAGTATGAATATGGTTATTGTAAGTCTCATGTTGAAGATTATTTATACTATTATGTTTGTTTGGCAAAGTTACTAAATATGTGTAAATACAAAAAAAGAAACAGGTGTAAACGTGCAATTTTAGCTTAAAAAAGGTACTGATGATGCTGTTTGCATCTTCATTACGCGATGTAATCAGAGGTAGGAAGACACTGCAAACGACAATTGAGGTCTGGCTATAAAACAACATGCATTGTTATGTAAAGTCAGCGGAGCTAAGGGCCAAAGTCCTTTGCAGAAGTCTTTTGACTCTCTAAATACATGAAAAAAAAATGCAAGAAGCCACTCTCCATTCCATTTGTTTTCACTATCTTTGCACAAAATTCAAATCCATCAACAGGCATACATGTCAGAACCATCGACTCCGACCATCATAATGCCGCGACTCAACCTGCCTCCATTCACCCCGCGACTCACCATCACAGGTGGCAAGCCACGAATCTGGGACAGCCTGCGGCAGCGATATGTAGCCCTCACTCCCGAAGAGTGGGTGCGACAACACTTCGTGTCGTATCTCACCGCCAGCCTTGACTACCCCACCCCCCTGATGGCAAACGAAGTGAGCATAGACCTCAACGGCATGTCAAGACGCTGCGACACGGTGGTCTATGACACCCAACTGCGCCCGCTCATGATTGTTGAATACAAACGGCCCGGAGTGAAGATTACACAAAAAGTATTCAGCCAGATAAGTCGCTACAACCTCACCATGCGGGTCGATTACCTCACCGTGTCTAACGGTCTGCAACACTTCTGCTGCAAGATGCACTACGAGTCGGGAACATACACGTTTCTCGAAAACATACCGCAATGGAGCGTTTTCGTCAAGCCAAATGAACGATGATAAGCCCGCATAATCATTGCCATGAAAAGACCTGAAGAGCATGCTGCGCCGCGACCGCAGCCAACCATACTTCATGCTATGGAGCATAGGCAACGAACCGCGAGAGTCATGGGATGAGGGCAACATCACCGAGGCGCAGTACAAGAAGCAGTCAGAGCAACAGCGGCTTTATGACGCCTACGACACCTACATCCCAGGGGACCTCGTGGCTCGGCACGACTTCGTGGCAGGCGTATTTATCTGGTCGGGGGTACAGACTGCGTAGGCAGATGACTGCTTGGGATTATCCCGAAACCGGAGCTAAAAAAAAGAGGATGTGCCTATTTTGACACGCCCTCTTGTCCTGATAGTTTTATTGTTTAGATTGCGTCTTCCTTTACGATTGCAATCTTGCCCCTGTAGTATCCACATGCTGAACATACGGTGTGATATACGTAGAACTCGCCGCAGTTTGGACATATTGCCAAAGTTGGAGCCACAGCTCCGTCGTGGGTACGACGTTTGCGTCCTCTTGTCTTCGATTGTCTTCTTTTAGGATGTGCCATAATTCTGTATTTTTTCTTGTTTGTTTCTTAAGTGGTCGGCTGTCGGCTCAGTCGTCGTCACCGGTATCGCTGTCCATCGACGTGAGGTGGGAGTCAAGAGCTCGGAGTGTTGCCTCGTCGCATTGTCCCTGCTCGTGTACTCGTTTCATCGGAAGGCTGAGCACCACGAACTCGTAGATGAACTGTGCAGTGTCGATATATCCGTCGGTGGCAGGTATGACTACCACATCGCCTTCATCGAGGTAGTCGTCGCCCAGCTTTACCGCCAGTGTGTCGTCGGTGTCGATTGGTATCTGCATGTCGGCAAGGCATCGGTCGCACGGCACTGAAACCTGTCCAACCGAATGTATGTGCAGTTTGAACATGGTGCGTGTATTGCCTTCTACCTCGACGGTTGTCTGTATCTGTCCGTGTGATACAAGCCCGTCGATAGCTTGAAAGAAGGAGTCGTCGATGTCGTACTTGACAGTCAGTCCGTCAATACCACCGGCCAACAGGTCGATTGTGTATTTATTATTCAGCACGGAGAGTGAAGCGCTTGAAGTCGGTTACGGTCAGTTCCTTGTCCACGCTGTGCAGATACTGAGCTACGCTCACCTTGCTGTCGTCGATGTAAGCCTGGTCGAGCAGGCAAGACTCTTTGTAGAACTTGGCGAGCATACCCTGTGCGATGTTCTGAATCATCTGCTCTGGCAGGTTGGCGGCTTTCTCTTCGGCTACCTTCACCTTGATTTCGCGTGCCAGTTGTGCTTGTTCTGGTGTAATCCATCCCTTAGCCGTGTTCGACTCTATGTGGTCGTCGCTGTCAACATGTGCAGGGTTGATGCCTGCCTTCTTGATAGCTGCTTCGACAGCTTTGTTTATTTGGTTTTGCTTTGCCTTCTCGATGTCGGCTGCCAGCTCGGCGTCTTTCACCGATTGTGGCACCGACTTTTCGTCGAGTGCTACAGGTGCCATGGCTGCTACCTGCATGGCGATGTTTTTTGCGATAGCTTCGTCGCATGGTTTGTTGAGTGCCACGAGTGTGCAGAGGAAGTTCTGGTTCATGTGGTTGTAGGCGCATACGTTTTCGCCCTCAACCGTGTTGTATCCGTCGAGTTCCATCTTCTCGCCTGTAACACCCGAGCGCTCTACTACTGCATCTGGAACTGGTGTTCCGTTGATGCTGAGCGCCTTCACTTCGTCGAGTGTTTTGCAGCGGTTTGCTACTGCAAGGTCGAGTATCTTTTGTGCCAGAGCAACGAAATCAGCGTTCTTTGCCACGAAGTCGGTCTCACACTTGAGGGCTATCATGGCGGCGAAGTTGCCGTCAACCTTGGCGAGTACACATCCTTCGGCAGCCTCACGGTCTGAGCGCTTTGCTGCAACAAGCTGTCCTTTCTTACGGAGAATCTCCATTGCTGCCTCCATGTCGCCGTTGGCCTCGGTCAGGGCTTTCTTACAGTCCATGAGTCCGGCCTGGGTCTTCTGGCGGAGGGCATTGATATCTGCTAATGAAATAGCCATAATATACGTTTGTTTATGTTTTATACCTTAATAAATAAAAAATATATATGCAGAGTTTAAACAACCATTTAGGGTTGCACGGCTCCGGCCAGTGCTTATTCGGCAGGTTCGGCTGCCGGTGTTTCCTCGGCTGGTGCTTCGGCTACTGGTTCAGCTTCGGCTACTGGTTCAGCTTCGGCTACTGGTTCAGCTTCGGCTTTCTTGGCCTTGCGTGTCCTGCGTGGTTTCTCCTCCTTTGGTGCTTCAGCGCCTTCGGTCTGTTCACCGGCGGCTTCCATGTCTATCTTCTCTATCTTGCGCTCTTCGAGTCCTTCGGCGATGGCATCGCAGCATGCGCTCACGATTACCTCGATTGACTTTGATGCGTCGTCGTTGGCAGGGATAACGAAGTCTATGTTATCAGGATTTGAGTTTGTGTCAACGATTGCGAATACAGGTATTCCGAGACGGTTGGCCTCATGCACAGCGATGTGTTCTTTCATCACATCCACTACGAAGAGTGCTGATGGCAGACGTGTGAGGTCGGCAATCGAACCGAGGTTCTTCTCGAGTTTCTCGCGTTTACGGCGTATCTGTAGGTTCTCGCGTTTCGAGAGTTTGTCGTATGTTCCGTCGGCCAAGAGTTTGTCGATGTTGGCCATCTTCTTCACGGCTTTACGTATGGTTGGGAAGTTGGTGAGCATACCGCCCGGCCAGCGTTCGATTACGTATGGCATGTTGACCGCCTGTGCCTTCTCGGCCACGATTTCCTTAGCCTGTTTCTTTGTGGCGACGAAGAGTATCCTCTTGCCCGATTTTGCAATCTGTTTAAGGGCGTCGGCAGCAAGGTCGATGTGTTCAACGGTCTTGTTGAGGTCGATGATGTGGATGCCGTTGCGCTCCATGAAGATGTAAGGAGCCATTGCTGGATTCCATTTTCTCCTGAGGTGGCCGAAGTGGCAACCTGCTTCCAGCAGTTGTTCAAAGTTTGTTCTTGACATAGTTTGTTTCTTTGTTTGCTTTGTTTGTTTTGTTTACATTCTTTTTAAGTTTGATTAACCCAACTCTCAGGTAGCCAGCTTGTGTCGGATCCTGGGAGTTTAGATGCTAAACAATTCTTCAAGCGGCATATTAACGCTTGCTGAACTGGAATCTGCGGCGTGCCTTTGGTTGACCTGATTTCTTACGCTCGACGATACGTGAGTCGCGAGTGATGAATCCTGCTGCCCTGAGGGCTTTCTTGTCTTCGGCGTTCACTTTTACCAGTGCACGTGCTATTGCGAGACGCAATGCCTGCGACTGTCCGGTAAATCCACCACCATAGAGGTTTACCTTGATGTCGTACTTCTCTGCCACGTCAAGCAGTTGGAGAGGTTGTTTTACCACATACTGCACGAGTTCTGAAGGGAAGTAGTCCTTGAGTTCACGTTTATTGATGGTGATTTTGCCTGTACCCTCTGTGAGATATACGCGAGCCACTGCGGCCTTGCGGCGACCGATTGCATGAATTTGTTCCATATATCTTCCTTGTTATTTCAATGTATTAATATCGATTGTTTTTGGGCTTTGTGCCTGATGTTTGTGCTCTGGTCCTTCGTAGATATAGAGGTTGTCGAGCAACCGACGTCCAAGGTTTCCCTTGGTGAGCATACCCTTCACTGCATGGCGCACCATACGCTCATATCCGCGAGGGCGCTTTGCCATGTCGGCCGGACTGGCTTTGTGTTGTCCGCCTGGATAGCCCGAAAAGGTGATGTAGAACTTGTCAGTCCACTTCTTGCCCGAGAATTTCACTTTGTTGGCATTGATGATGATTACGTTGTCACCACAGTCCTGATTTGGTGTGAAGCATGGTTTGTACTTACCACGCAGGATTTTTGCCACCTTCGATGCGAGACGGCCCATGGTCTGGTCTGTTGCATCTACAACGACCCACTGCTTGTCGGCCTCTTCTGGGGTCACGAAACGGGTCTTTCCTGTTAAAGTATTCATTTTTGTTTACTTGTTTGGTTATTCGTTTAATCACATGAAAACACACTCCACTATCGCCTGCCGTCCCTCAGACTGGAACTGCTACGATGGAGATGTAGTTTTTCCTGGAGCGATTCACAGACCACACGTGCCGGCCAAAACACAATGTTATCTACATGCTCCGACGAGAGGTTCATCTGCGCCTCCCTTGATAATAATCGGCGTGCAAAGGTACGAACTTTCCCTGAACCGGCAAAACTTTTTTACAACTTTTTGTGTATCCGGACGTATTTATAGCTTTTAGTCCGAAAAAACGTGTCAATCTGATACATTACACAAGTTTCGCATATATATGTTTCACATACAGATACGCTCCTACGGTATTTCATACCTCCGTCGGTATGACTTTAATGGAATGTCGTTCTCTAAAGAAACCTGTGCTATCCTGCGGCAACCTTCCCTTCCTGTCATACCGACGGAGCGAAACGAAGGAGTGTATCCAGCAACCTTCCCACCCTGTCATACCGACGGAGCGAAGCGAAGGAGTGTATCTGATATGTAACTAAAACCTAGAACGAAACATTACATACGAAACATGTATAAAAGAAAAGACCCTCAAAAAAAATAAAACCATGAGTAAGAAAAGCAGTCTGAAAAGTACCATAGCGGTATCTTTAACCAACTATCTCGATGCAGGAGCCATCGTTGCAGGAGCCAGCGGATTGACTCTGTGGCAGAACTACCTGGGACTGAGCGAGGTGCATCTGGGTTGGCTCAATTTCATCAGTGCCAACTGCCTCGGTGCCGCAATCGGAGCAATAATCGGAGGATTCCTTGCCGACAAATATGGCCGTAAATTCATTTATACCTACAACCTCATAGTCTATATGGTGGGTGTATTGCTCATCATGTGTTCGGTCAACTTCCCAATGTTGCTCACCGGATTCCTAATCACCGGCATCTCTGTTGGCATCGGAGTGCCGGCATCGTGGACTTACATATCCGAGAGTTCGGAAATAAACCATCGCGGACGCAACATCTGCATATCGCAGATGTCGTGGGGCTTCGGTCCGATGTTCATACTACTGCTCGGTATGCTCTTCGCCCCTGGAGGCTACCTGTTCAGCTGGGTCGAAAGCATAGGACACACAATAGGAGGCACCGACCTTGCCGGCCATGCACTGAATGTGTTCAGTTCCAGAGTCGTATTCTGCTCGTTGTTTGTCGTGGCGTTCATTGCATGGAACCTGCAACGCCGGCTTGAAGAGTCCGGCGACTGGAAAGCAAGCAAAGAAGCTGCCACTGCCAAGGGTGAAGATACCGGGTTGATACATGCATTCAAAGTGCTGTTTACCAACAAGACTGCTATCAAGACGGTTGTATTCCTCACAACAATATACCTCACATGGAACCTGGTAGCATCGGTCATGGGATTCTTCCAGCCACACATATACGAAACAGCCGGAAACCTCAGCAACGAATATGCAAACATGCTCAGTTGTGTAGGTTGGGCAATCGTGGTGGCCGTAACATTCGTATTGTCGTTCTTCATCGACCGCCTGCCACATAAACTGTTCTATATACTCGGTCTTGCGGCTGCACTTGCCACATGGTTCGTAATCATTGCCGGGGTAAACGGATTGGGAAGCCTGTGGGCATTCTCAATACTATGGGGCATCAACGGCGGACTATCCGTACAGATTTTTTATGCACTGTGGGGGTCAGAGCTGTTCCCTGCGAAGTTCCGGGCAGGAGCCCAAGGACTTATGTTCTTCATCGTGCGAGGCATTTCTGCCGTTTGGGGACTTGTGTTCACATACATCTACGGAGAAAACGGCGAGGGATTCACAATTGCAGCCTATTGCATGATAGCCCTGTTGCTCATCTCGCTCATCGTGGGAGTTATAGGTTGCCCCGACACACGAGGCAAATCGCTCGAACAAATAACGAAAGAACGATATGGCGACATCTAGAGCAAGGAAAGACTGATGAACCACATTATTCACAAACAATAAATTGCATTTATGAACAGCATACTTGACACACGTCACACTCTTACAAACATCATCAATCAGGTAGCCGAAGTAACCGGCTACCTGTGGGAAAAAGGATGGGCCGAACGTAACGGAGGAAACATCACGGTAAACATCACCGAATACGCCGATGAAGAAATGCGACAAATGCCAGCCATAGCTCCAATATGCCACATCGGGAAAGTGCTGCCACACTTGCGTGGAACATATTTCTATGCAAAGGGAACAGGCAAACGGATGCGCGATCTGGCCCGACATCCGATGGAGAACGGAAGCATCATACGTATATGCGACGACTGCGAGACCTACGAAATCATTGCCGACCAGCCAGTTATGCCAACGAGCGAACTGCCATCGCACCTCGCCATGCAGAACTACCTGCTCGAAACAGGCAGTAAATACAAGGCCACCCTACACACCCACCCTATCGAACTCGTTGCCATGTCACACTCGCGGCGATTCCTTGAGCCAGGAGTGATGACACACACACTGTGGTCGATGATTCCGGAGACACTTGCATTTGCTCCGCTCGGCATCGGAATCGTGCCTTACGAGTTGCCGGGAAGCATACGGCTGGCCGATGCAACACTGGAACAGATAAAGCAATACGATGTGGTGATGTGGGAAAAACACGGTGTGTGTGCCGTAGGACTCGATATCATGGACGCATTCGACCAAGTAGATGTGCTGAACAAAGCTGCAATAATCTACATGCGGGCCAAAAGCATGGGTTTCGAACCCGAAGGCATGACCGACGAGGCCATGAAAGAAGTGCAAGAAGTATTCAACCTGCCCAAGAAACGTCCATGCTGAGCGGGGCGTGACGAACTCAGCGACTGCACCGGCACGAGGCGATGCTGACAAAAGACTTTTACACGCCCCGGAAGCAAGACCATTTCACACATGAGGAAAGCCTGTTTCAAGCCGTTTTTTATTTTTTTTCAAACTTTGTGTAAAAATTTATTTTGCCACATTGAGAATAATTGCTAACTTTGCAGAGTTTTTAAAAACGCAACAATATATACAAAGACTATGATAGGAAACAATTGGTTTGAATGTAAAGTCTCGACCGAAAAAACCGTAGAAGGCGGTATGAGCAAGAAATTCAACGAGTCGTACATTGTAGAAGCACTCAATTTCACCGATGCCGAGGCACGCATCATAAGAGAAGTAGCACCTTTCTGCAACGGAGCACTCGAAATAAAGAATATCACACCTGCAAAAATATCAGAACTGTTTATCAACGATGACGACAATGCCGACAAATGGTACAAGGTGAAATACAACGACATCGAAATCGACGAAAAAACACAGACAGAGAAACGTACATCAAGGATAATACTGGTACAAGCAGCCAACTTCCGTGGTGCACTCGACCGTTTTGATGAAGGGATGAAAGGCTCCATGGCCGACTATGAAGTGGCGGCAATACAAGAGACGGCATTACTCGATGTATTTCCATTTGCAGCCAATGACTACAATACGACAAAACCTACAGACACTGCAGAATGAGCTGAACGGCTCGAAGGCACGACTGGTGGCCGTCTCCAAATATCATACTGCAGACGCTATAAACGAAGCATACGCCTGCGGACAAAGGATATTCGGAGAAAGCCATGTGCAAGAGTTGTGTGCCAAGCAGTTGGCATTACCAGCCGACATCCAGTGGCATTTCATCGGTCATCTGCAAACCAACAAAGTCAAATACATCGCATCGTTCATCAGCCTAATCCACTCGGTTGACACGCTGAAATTATTGAAAGAAATAGACCGTCAAGCAGAAAAGGCATCAAGAACAATCGATTGTCTGCTACAGATACACATTGCGGAAGAAGAAACAAAATTCGGGTTTACCCCCCTCGATGTGACCCAAATGCTCGATGAAGGCCAATGGCGCGAACTTAAACACACCAGGATTGTCGGATTGATGTGTATAGCAACCAACACCGACGACAGCAGTCGGATACAAAAAGAATTTCGCACTGTACATCAGCTGTTTGAAACACTGAAACAAAAATATTTTGAAGGGACAAATCAATTCTGCGAATTGTCTATGGGAATGAGCGACGACTACCCGATAGCACTGGGTGAAGGAAGTACACTCATAAGAATTGGCAGCAGGATATTTGGAGAACGGATATATGATAACCATTGCTAACACACCAAAAGACGCAGCACGCGAACTTGCACGCAGATACAATGTGCGACTCAGTTCTGAATCGCTCAACAGCCTCGCTATGCTCTTACATTCCGACAGATACCGACACCGTACATTTGTACTTAAAGCTGGAGAACAGTCCAACATACTCTACTTTGTCGCCAAAGGACTTATCAGACAATACAAAGAGATTGGAAAAGACAACGACGATGTTATTCAAGACATTGTACACGAAGGCAACATACTATTCTTCCAACAATGTCTGCTATCCGACACCCCTTCATCGCTGAATGTTCAGACATTAGAACCTACTATACTATATGGAGCCGAGTATTCCGACCTCAAAGCATTGGCAGATACAACACCCGACATCAACCAACTGCTCTATACCATATTAGAAGCCACAATAAAAAAACAAAATAAACATCTGGACATGCTCGACATGCATCCACGCGAGAGATACCTGGCTTTCATGGAAGACGAAAGCGAAATAGTAAGACGCACTCCACTCAAATATGTTGCATCATACCTTCGGATGGCTCCCGAGACACTTTCAAGAGTAAGAAACGCAATAAACCGACAATAATATAAACAATAACCTCGTGCCATGAAAATTGCCGTCCTTGACGCATATACGGTCAATCCCGGAGACCTCAGCTGGCAACCTCTGCAAGATATTGGAGAACTCACCATATATCCACGCACTACCCCCGACGTAGTGGTAGAACGCTGCAAAGATATCGATGCAGTACTAACAAACAAGGTCGTATTTGATAAACACATTTTAAATCAGCTACCCAAACTGAAATACATAGGTGTGCTTGCTACCGGATACAACGTTGTTGACATCGATACTGCCAGCCAACAAGGTATAACGGTAACTAACATACCGGCATATAGCACAGCAAGTGTGGCGCAGATGGTCTGGGCACATATCTTGAATATAACAAACCAAGTAGCACACTATGCCGAGGAAAACCGTCACAGCCGATGGACAAAATGTCCGGATTTCTGCTATTATGATTACACACACATAGAGTTGGCAGGTAAAAACATCGGAATAGTAGGACTGGGTAATACAGGCAAAGCTGTCGCACGTATCGCGCTTGCCTTTGGAATGAATGTATTGGCATATACATCGAAACAAACACTGCCGACTGGCATAACAAGTGTGTCGCTCGAAAACCTATTCAAAAACAGCAACATTATAAGCCTGCATTGCCCGCTCACAACAGCTACACACCACCTTGTCGATAACACCCGCATCGCACTCATGCAAACCAATGCGATACTTATCAATGCATCGCGTGGACCTGTGGTAGATGACTCAGCTGTAGCCAAGGCTCTACATGAAGGGAAAATAGCAGCTTACGGAGCCGATGTACTTACAGTCGAACCCCCGCAGCCATCCAATCCACTGCTAACGGCACCTAACTGTTATCTCACACCTCACATAGCCTGGGCAACAATCGAAGCACGTACGCGGCTCATCCAAACCGCAATAAATAATATCAGGGCTTTTATAGAAGGCAGATCTGTCAACAAAATAAATTGATGTTCAACACTCTGCACTAATAGAGGATTTTTATAATGATGTTCAACGCTCTGCCCTAATAGGATTGTTAAGGAAATCCTCGTAAGCCATGCGGACACCATCTTCCAAGTCAGTCTTATAGCTCCAACCAAGGTTCGTCGCCTTCGATACGTCAAGCAA
This sequence comes from uncultured Prevotellaceae bacterium, assembly GCA_937915745.1. GTDB lineage: Bacteria > Bacteroidota > Bacteroidia > Bacteroidales > Bacteroidaceae > Colivivens. The sequence goes on from CALGGJ010000058.1 coordinate 35,829, forward strand.
CTTGCGAGGTGTCCCATTGGGGCGAGAGGTGTCCCATAGAATCCGGCCTTTGAAGCCAACAACCTTAGCAACCAATTCTGTGAGAGCTTTTATACTGAGTTCCTTTCCTGTACCGGCATTCACAGTTTCGTTACCACTGTAGTTATTCATCAGGAAGACACACAGGTTTGCTAAATCATCAACATATAAAAAATCACGTAACGGACTTCCATCACCCCAACATGTTACTTCATCCAACCCTGAAACCTTAGCTTCATGAAAACGGCGGATAAGTGCCGGCAACACATGACTATGCTCAGGATGATAATTATCATTTGGGCCGTAAAGGTTTGTAGGCATAACTGAAATGTAATCCGTCCCATACTGACGGTTGAGATACTCACAATATTTAAGACCGCTTATTTTTGCCAGGGCATACGCTTCGTTGGTCTGTTCCAATGATGATGTGAGTAAGCACGATTCAGGCATCGGTTGAGGTGCAAGGCGCGGGTAGATACAACTACTACCGAGGAACTCGAGTTTTTTACATCCATTCTGCCACGCAGAGTGTATTACATTCATTTCAAGTATCATGTTCTGATACATGAAATCAGCCAATGCACTTTGGTTGGCAACAATGCCTCCAACCTTGGCGGCTGCAAGAAACACATATTCGGGACGTTCGTCGGCAAAGAACTTTTCGACTGCATTCTGGCGTGTGAGGTCAAGTTCACTATGTGTACGTGTAATGATATTATGGTATCCCTGACGTTGCAATTCACGCACGATAGCCGAACCAACCATACCACGATGACCTGCTACATATATTTTACTGTCTTTTTCCATTAAATCAACATTGAATATCAGAAGTTGGTTGTACCATACCGGCAGCGACATATCTGATTATAGCGATATATCGGCAGCCGGTATGGTATAAACCAGAATACATAACATCTTTACAAGTTTCATTGAAAATGTTTAGTGCATTGCATGTAAAAAAGTCAGAACTCAGCAGACTTCGGTGTACGTGGGAACGGGATGACATCGCGTATGTTCTGCATGCCTGTAACGAAAAGTATCAATCGCTCGAAACCGAGACCGAATCCACCATGTGGGCATGAGCCAAACTTACGGGTATCGAGATACCACCACATATCTTTCATTGGAATATGGCGCTCGGTTATCTCATTCATGAGTTTATCGTAATTTTCTTCACGCACACTACCACCGATTATTTCACCTATTTGTGGGAAAAGCACGTCGGTACCTTGTACTGTCTGCCCCATTTTCCTACCATCAAATACAGGGCATTCTTCATCTATCTTCATATAGAATGCCTTGATAGCCTTCGGATAGTTAGTCATTATAACAGGGCGTTTAAAATATTCTTCAACAAGATATCGTTCGTGCTCACTTGCAAGATCGTCGCCCCAATTACATGTGAATTCAAATTTGTGTCCTTGTTTGATTGCTTCCTGAAGAATCTCAATGCCCTTTGTGTATGGCAAGCGTACGAACTCTGTATTCACAATGCCTTCAAGACGTTCTATCAGGCAGTTGTCAATCATCTTATTAAGGAAGGCAAGATCATCCTTGCAGTTATCGAGAGCCCATTTTACACAATATTTTATGAAATCTTCTTCTAAGTCCATCAACTCGGGCAAATCGACAAATGCGACTTCTGGTTCAATCATCCAAAATTCAGCCAAATGACGTGGAGTATTAGAATTCTCTGCACGGAATGTAGGGCCGAATGTATAGATTTGTCCCAGTGCCGTTGCTCCCAGTTCGCCTTCCAACTGTCCTGACACGGTAAGCGATGCCTGTTTACCGAAAAAGTCGTCGTCGTATATAATACAGCCGTTTTCGTCTTTTTTCAGGTCGTACAGGTTTTTTGTTGTAACCTGAAACATTTGTCCGGCGCCTTCACAGTCGCTTGCTGTAATAATCGGTGTATGGAAGTAATAGTATCCGTGCTGATGGAAATACGTGTGTATAGCTATTGCCATGTTGTGTCTGATTCGCATGACGGCACCAAATGTATTGGTACGCAGACGCAAGTGGGCATACTGACGCATGTATTCGAACGACTGTCCCTTCTTTTGCATAGGATAGTCTGACGGGCATTCGCCCAGCACCTCTATTTCATGGGCTTGAACTTCAACAGCCTGTCCGGAACCAATGCTTTGAACCATCTCGCCTACAACACTTATACATGCTCCAGTCGTGATTTGTTTCATCATTTCAGGGTCGAATTTCTCAACATCGGCAACAATTTGTACATTGTTTATTGTACTGCCATCATTGAGCGCAATAAAGTTTACAGCTTTACTGCCACGCTTAGTACGAACCCAACCTTTCACACAGACACGTGCACCATAGTCTTCACGGTGCAACAAATCTACAATCCTTGTTCGTTTCATTTTGTTGCTTCCTGTTCTTTTATTGCGCGTTCATATGTAACATAGCGACTTCTTGTTCGGTAAGGAAACGCCAGTCGCCACGTCTGAGTCCCTTCTTTGTAAGTCCGGCAAAAACAACACGGTCGAGTTTGATAACTCGATATCCTAACGATTCGAATATACGGCGCACGATGCGGTTCTTGCCCGAGTGAATTTCTATTCCCACTTGTTTCTTGTCAGTTTCATTTGCATAACTGATGGCATCGGCGTGTATCGGACCATCCTCGAGTGTTACACCCTCTGCAATTTTCTGCATGTCGGCTGCCGTACAATTGTGGTCAAGAAATACATGATATATCTTTTTCTTTAGGAATTTAGGATGTGTAAGCTTCGATGCCAACTCTCCATCATTAGTAAAGAGCAACACACCTGTGGTATTACGGTCGAGACGCCCAACAGGATATATACGTTCGCGACAGCAGTTTTTCACAAGATCCATAACAGTCTTGCGTGCTTGAGGGTCATCGGAAGTTGTTACGTAGTCTTTTGGTTTGTTGAGCAGTACATATACTTTTTTCTCAATGCTGACAAGTTGGTCATGGAAGTGCACTTGATCGGTGCGTTGAACTTTTGTTCCGAGTTCGGTAACCACTTGTCCATTCACAGTCACAACTCCTGCTTGGATGAATTCGTCGGCCTCGCGTCGAGAACATACACCTGCATTAGCGAGGAACTTATTGAGGCGAATCGGTGCATTAGGGTCATCCAAATACTCCTTATACTCAATCTGTTTCTTCAAGCTGTATTTTGCATTAGGGTTGTAGTCTGCCGAACGCTGGCGGAACAAACCGTATCCTCCCTGTTGGTTTTTATAACCACCCTGACGATTGTTGTAGCCCCCTTGGCGGTTGTAGCCCCCTTGGCGGTTATATCCGCCCTGACGGTTATTGCCGTAGCCGCCTTGGTTGCCATAACCTCCTTGGCGATTATTGTTGTAGCCTCCTTGGTTGCCATAGCCTCCCTGACGGTTATTATTGTAGCCGCCCTGGTTGCCATAGCCTCCCTGGCGGTTGTTATTGTAGCCTCCTTGGTTGCCATAGCCTTCCTGGCGGTTGTTATACCCCCCATGACGATTATAGCTTCCTTGATTATAACCATGCTGCTGGTGTTCGACATTGCCACTCGACTCAAATCCTTGCGGACGGAATGCTCGTTCTCCCGAATTGGCACTTGATGTGTATGCACGTTCCACACGTGTAAAGCGTGGACGTTGCGTACGTTTTTCGTTGTTTTCCTCTTGCCACTTTTCGTTTTCCATAATCTTGAATGTTTTTTAGATAATTTTAATATATTTATTCACATAAATGATTGATTGTGTTTTCGTCTTATATCCCACAATATGTGTGTGGAGTAATTTTCTTTAATTCAGCTTTTACTTCATCGTTTACATTGAGTGTATTTATAAAGTCTGCAATGCTCTGTTCTGTTATTGTATTGTTTGTCCGAGTCAAAGCTTTCAGTGCTTCGTACGGATGTGGATATCCTTCTCTTCTCAATATTGTCTGTATTCCCTCGGCACATACTGCCCAGCACTGGTCGAGGTCACGATTGATGGCCGTTTCGTTTATAATCAGCTTACGCAGTCCTTTGAGTGTGCTCTGCATCGCGATGAGCATATGTCCCATCGGTACACCCACATTGCGCAACACTGTTGAGTCGGTGAGGTCGCGTTGCAGCCTTGAGACCGGCAGTTTTGTTGCCAAATGTTGCAGTACTGCATTTGCGATGCCGAGGTTTCCTTCAGAGTTTTCAAAGTCGATAGGATTCACTTTGTGTGGCATTGCACTCGACCCCACCTCGCCGGGTTTAATCTTCTGTTTGAAGTATTCCATCGACACATACATCCAGAAGTCACGATCGAGGTCAACTATGATGGTGTTGATTCGGGCCATTGCATCAAACACTGCAGCCAGATTGTCGTAATTGCTTATCTGTGTTGTCCAGCGTTCGCGTTCCAATCCCAGTTTCTCTTTCACAAAACAGTCGCCAAATGCTTGCCAGTCGTATTGGGGATATGCCACATGGTGTGCATTGTAGTTACCAGTGGCACCTCCGAATTTTGCTGACAGTTTACATTCCTTCAGTTGTGACAGTTGTTCTGAGAGTCGATATACATATACCATTATTTCTTTTCCCAGCCGTGTAGGCGATGCAGGCTGTCCGTGTGTTTTGGCAAGCATCGGTATGTCTTTCCAGTCGTCGGCGTATGTCTGCAGCTGTCTGATTAGTTCATCAACTAACGGATAATAGGCATTATCCAGTGCCTCTTTAATCGACAGAGGCACACTGGTATTGTTGATGTCTTGACTTGTCAGTCCGAAATGTATGAACTCTTTATACATCACCAATTCGCCTCCGATAGCATCGAAACGCTCTTTGATAAAATACTCTACGGCCTTTACGTCATGATTTGTGACTGATTCAATCTCTTTGACACGTTGGGCATCTCCCTGGCTGAAATCCATATAGATGGAACACAGCTGACTTTCGTATTTTGTGACATCGAATATCTTCAGGAAGCTTGTCAGTGTTATGAAGTATTCTATTTCAACTCTCACTCTGTACTGGATGAGTGCATATTCAGAGAAGTATGATGCCAGCGGTTCGGTTTTACTGCGGTATCGTCCGTCGATAGGCGATATAGCTGTCAGTTCTGATATATTCATTGTCGTTCCTTGTTTGTTTGTGCTGGAATTCTGAATGCAGTATATAGTTCGATTACTACAAAAATCAGGAATGGCAAGAACCATGCTGCTTTTGTGGCTCTCAGTCTATATTGAGCGATCTCGGTGCCGTCTATCAATTGCCATGTGAACATGAGCATAACTGCTATCAGGAGTATGATGACTCCTATGTTGCGCTGTATATATAATCGGCGCAACGTGACACTGGCATCTTCGGGGGTATCCTGAGACATAAAACGACCCACAGCCATCAGGATTGCTCCAAGTGCGAATATATATTTCATCATATCGGAATTGGCAATCCATAGCAAGGCACCAGCCACAACCAACAGTTCTCCTGTGTTAGCAAGGCTCGTCCAGATACTTGTTTTGTTCATGTGTGTGTTTTGATGTATGGGATAGTTCGCTCTGTTTTATTACAATGATTAGAGAGAGCAGGGTGTAGAGAGGCCGTTCAGTCTTTTACAACAAAGATATCTTCATCTTCGGTTTTCATATAGTACTTCTCATGAGCCACTCGCTTCACAGCTTCGGGGTTGTTTTTAATTCTGTCCAGTTTTTGTTTGTCGTTGTTGTATGTTGCTCTTTTCTTGTTTATCTCGTTGTTAAGTTGGGATATCTCTTGTTTCTGCGCATACCTTTTTATAAGGCTATGTTCGCCTACAAATCCTATCAATATCGCAAATATTGTTATTGATATCACGTATTTATATTTCAAGATATAATATCTCAATATTCCTAACATCTCACTTTTTATTATACGAGTTCACGCTTTCAAGGCTCACCTCTTTTGAGTCTGCAAAGTTATGAATAATAATTATTTTGACCAAATATTTAAAGATGAAGTTTCAATTCCTGTTCAAGATTTAACAAAACAGGGTATTTTTCTTTCATCAGACTGTACATTTGTGATTTGGTTAGCTTCTTGGCAGAGTCGATATCGGGTACTTCTATGAGCAGTTTTACTTCATCTATGCCCATTGTCCGAGTTATATACTTGCTCAACGACGGCAGCAATTGCTTGTACTGTTCGGCTACAGCGGGATTTTCTGCTACTATCTTCACCGAATGTTCATCAACTATTACCGGTTCTACCTGCATGAGCCTCATCTTCAGAGCCACCTTGTCGGCTGGCAGGTTGTCTGCATATTGTTTTATGGCAATAATGAGCGGCAGAAGTTCAAGGTGTCCGTTGCCTATATTGGCCGGCGTCTCATCATTGATATTGCCCGATGCAGGTGTGACCTGCACCCGTGGCGGTTGTTGTGGTTGTAGAGGCTGCGTTCCAGATGCGGCAGTTACTGTACGCTTCGCTGCCAGCATCTTAAATATTGGTTTTAGTATCTTCCTGGGGCTACGCCCCGCCGATGGCACATCGTCATCGTTGAGTTGAGCGATTTCTATCAGTGTTATTTCGACAAGCAACCGCTTGTTTTGGCTCAATTTATAGTTGATGTCACAGTCGGTGAGTTTTCTGATTGCAGCATAGAGGAACTGTGGCTTGCACCGCCCCGATTGTTGATAATAACGTTGACGCACCTGGTCGTCGGTATCGAGCAGTTTGGCTGTCTTCTGATCGCGACACATGAGCAGCCCCCGCATGTGGGAGTTGAGTCCGGCCACAAAATGGTTTGCTTCAAACCCACGGTTCACTATGTCGTTGAACGTGGCCAGAACATCGGGAATCTTGCGTTCAAGCAGGAAATCAACAATCCGGAAATAGTATTCAGCATCAAGCACATTAAGGTTTTCGATGGTTTGCTTGTAGGTGATGTTGCCTTCACAATAGGCTGCAACCTGGTCGAATATTGACAATGCATCGCGCATACCGCCATCGGCCTTCTCTGCAATCACCGTCAGTGCTTGTGGCTCGGCATTGATGCCTTCCAGTTCGGCCACACGACGCAGATGGGCTACCATATCGGCAACCGACATGCGGTTGAAGTCGTATATCTGGCACCGGCTCAAAATCGTAGGCAGCAGTTTGTGTTTCTCGGTAGTAGCCAGTATGAAGATTACATACTGTGGAGGTTCCTCCAGTGTTTTGAGAAACGCATTGAAGGCAGCATTCGACAACATGTGGACCTCGTCGATTATGAACACCTTGTAGTGCCCCACCTGCGGAGGTATGCGAGTCTGTTCTATAAGGTTCTTTATCTCTTCCACACCATTGTTCGATGCAGCATCAAGTTCGTAAATGTTGAACGAACGACCTTCGGCAAATGCCATGCACGATTCACACACACCACATGCCTCGCCCGAGGGAAGAGGCGAAAGGCAGTTTATGGTCTTGGCAAATATGCGGGCACACGTGGTCTTACCCACTCCGCGCGGCCCACAGAAAAGATAGGCATGAGCCAAATGTCCCGTCTGAATAGATTTCATCAGTGTCTGCGTCAGCGATGACTGACCGACCACCGAGTCGAACGTTATCGGCCTGTATTTGCGGGCCGAAACAATGTAATTATCCATCGTTACCGTCTGTTTTGTTGATTCCGACTACAAAGTTATTACAAATTCTTTTCATACCCAAACTTTCTGCCGGATTTATGTTCAGCGGCCACCGTTTTTATCCACAAACTCATCGTGATTTCAGCTTCGCGAAATAGTCTGAATTTATTCGGATGCCCTCAACTACCTAAGGTCGCCAATGGTGATGAGTCCGCGCTGAGGATTGTCAGCCGCCACCTTGGAATTGAATGAGTTGTCGCGTTCGGCCTGCCATGCGCGGTATTGAATTAGCGGCTCTTCAGGATTTATCATGTTGACAAACAGGAAGAGGAAGCCGGTGTCACTATAGGTGGAAGAATAGTAGTCCTGATGGATATTGATGGCATAACGACTGTCGTAAGCCTTGTCTATTATGCAATCGGAAAAATGGATGTTGATGAATTCGTTTCGCTTGAAGCAGGCAGCAAGTCGCTCTATGTATTGCTCCTTATTCAGTGTCAGGCTCTCAGTTTTGCTGCGGTCGGCTCCCTTAATGGTAATGAGGCGTCCCTCGGAATTGTATCGGCTGACTGATGCAGGCTTGACTATATGGCCCACGAGAATGACGGCCTCGTCGGCAAAGATGCTGCGAATGTAGTCGAGACGCTTGAGGGCGAAGGCTGTCTTATAGTTTTCGAGGAAGGTGGCAAGCAAGGTGCATGTGGTGTCGCCCCAGGCCTCTTGCTTCTCGTATATTTCGTCACGTGTTGGTTTGTCAAGTCCGAAGGCCACACACTCGATTGAATCATTCTTATCAAACGTGAAGGTGACATCTTCGGTAAACACACGACGATTGCCCTTGTATGTGAACGTCATCGGTATGCTGCGACACACTATCTTGTCGAGGTAGGCATAACAGTGCAGCTCGGGCAAGGTGAGTATCTTTGCCTCGCCATAATGAAGGAGGGTGTCGAACATGAGGTATCCGCCTCGGGTGAAGTACTGGCGCACACTCTCATAGTCGTTCTTTTGTATGGCCTCGGCAATGGTCTGGACAATCTTGGTGTATTTCTTGTCATCCTTACGCTGCATGAAGGTGTTGGTAGGTGCGGCCTGCTCAGCTGCCGAGGCTTCGAGTTCGGCCAGCACCGCCTTCTGCTGTTTCTTTGTTCCAAGGCTTACCACCACCTGTGCATCGGGGAATACGGCCTGTCCGAAATATTCCACTATATATCCGAGCTCAGGGTCATTCAACGTCTCGTGTCGGTAAGCATATTCATACCTAACAGTCAGATTTGTAGCTGCTGCATTGTCGGCAAACGACTGACGCACGATGATTTCCGACATGCCGTCTTTGGCTGAGTGCTGAATGTCACTGAAACTGACACCGTCGTTAAACGCGAAATCGACACTGCTCACCGGCTCGTCTTTGTATTTTGTGAAGAGCTTTATGTTGCGTCCATCAACTTCGGCCACTTCGGTCTTCAGGTTTCGCAGTATGTCGCGTATCTGCTGTGGGATCCACAACGACAGCATATTGCCGTCGTGAGTAAAGGTGGTTGCTTTATCAGTACTCTTAAGCAGACACATTGCCCAGTAGTATGTCTTCAGCGCATCGTCTATCTGGCCACGGCTCTCGGCACGCTTGGCTTCATTACATAGCATTACAGCTCGTTCCAGACGACTGTTGTACACCTCGTTGAGCTGGTCGCGTGTGATGTATGCAAGTATTCGTGTGGTGCCGGCATTGAGCGGAGTGACGGTTATGGTTTTCACGTCCTTGAGCTTGCCTGCCGCACGCATCCTGAGCTCGTCGTTCGTCACCGATGACTCCGACACATCCTTGCCATCCTGTACCACTACGGTCCTGCTTTGTGTCTCGCTCGACACATCGGCCGAGATGCTGAGCAACAAACTCTGCATGGCATTCTGAGTGGCCGACTGTATGTCTGAACCGTCACCGTAGCCCCAAATGTATTTTGCTGGAGTGGTGATTACCTCTTGTTCTTGTGCATTCTGATTACGACGGTTTTGCGCTACCGACGGTGTGGTAGTCAGCAACAATGCTGCAACAAATAGCAGAAAAGATATGTTTGAGAATGTTTTCATAATTTAACAGACCTTCCCTCCGACAAGGAGGGAGTGTTTACTTCTCTTGGTTCATTACATTTTTAATATTTTTATAGCATATATTACGGCACTGGATTTCCATCGCGTCCAGGAGTAAGGCGCGTGCGGAATGAAATGACATTGCTATAGACCATTGTTCCGACAGCATTAAGCGAGTATGCACAAGCGTAGTAATTTGTTCCTGATTGCAAATTGGAAAGCGTTGTGACTGCATCCTGTCCGTTGAGTTCTCCGGCAACACGCACACCACTCATCACTACCGATTCATCAGTGCTATAGAGTATTCCACATTCGCTTACAGGGAAAGTTGTCGATGTAGTTACGAAAGCCAGTGTTGCTTCGTTCATACCTACACTTGTTGTGCTTGGTGTATAGACAACAGGCAAAGTTGCTGCCGCCTGACGGATGGTAAGCTGGCTGGTCTTGTTGTTACTACCCATATCAGAAGTTGTACGTACCACAATCCTCACGGTGCGCTCAGTCAGTGTAGGATTAGGATTTATCTCTACCGTCACCTGTTGTCCGCCGCTATTGGCATTCCCACCGATAATCGGTTCGTTGTTGGCAAACACAGCCCATTGCGTTGTGCTTGCAGGCTGCAATTCATCTATGGATGCTGTCCATGTGAAGTTCGACTCTACAGAAAATGTCGATACACCGCCCATAGCCTCCACATCATTGGCAGGCGTTACAACCAGGTTTGGTGTACGACCACCAATCTCCACATTTATAGTGACAGGATCTATTTTGTGGTCAACATCGGTAATGGTGATTGTTCCTCCCATTCCTTCCGGATTGTTGTTTGTATTCAAGTGTATTGCAAGCGACTGGTCGCCTTCCATTGTGACCGACTGCTGGCTGTTGATGGTAAGCCACGGCACTGAACTGGTTGCAGTCCATTGAGAGTTGCTTGACACTTCGAGAATAAGGTCGCCGCCGGTATATGATTCGTAAAGCGAACCCGGTGAAGCCTGCAACCTGATGTTACCGGCACGTTGTGTGACGGTCACGATTCGCTGCACATCACCACTTGTCGTGATGGTTAGATGCCCCGTTCGACTGGTTGACAGAGTACTGGCCTCAACATCAAACGTGAGGTTTTGGCTACCACTTCCCAAGCCTGCATTGGGTTTGACTATTTTAATCCATGCGACATCCGATATCACCCTCCATGTGCAGTTCGCATCGACTGATATGGTATTATCGGTAGAGGCATCGCCGCTGACATCGACTACGGTTCCAGCCGAAAGGAGGTCGGTGCTTATTATTTCAGCATCGAGATTGTCACCGCTACATGCAGACAACAGCATCAACCCGCATGGAACTGCAATAGATAATATGGTTTTCTTTATTGCAACAAAGTCTGATAGAATATTCTGTTTCATAATGTTCATGCATTTTATATGTTACTTACCGAAGTTGAATATCACACCTGCGCTGACCGATATGCCACCAGCACTGAAGTCAGCAGCATCTGCGACTTTCTTGAATGTGTCGTCTTTGCTCATCGGAATGGCATACTGCGGAGCTACAAACAGGTACAAGTGTTTTGTTGGCACTGCAAGAATCTTTGTTCCAATAGTCAAGTTCGAAGCTTTGGCACCATCGAAATATTTTCCTGTTCCGTTTATCACCGAAGCCGACAATACTTGAGACAGGTATCCTATTTGAGGAGTAATACCAAGACGCGGAGTCAGACGGATTTGGTATCCTAAACTGAAACCAACGGCGTTCATCTTGTAGTTGTTTCCGCTGCCCAGTTCGTGACCTGTATCAGCATCATGGTTATACATATATACATTATTCGACTTACTCATTCCAAGAGTGTAGGAAAGCTGGAGGTCGAATCGGTTCCATACTCCTCCGACATATCCGGTAAGCCCCGACAACTTACTTGCCGTATATCCAAGTCCGAAATAGAAGGCCAGCGTATCGGTCAGATAGTTTTCAGCCGGCAGTTCGATGGTGTATGTTGATGTTTCGTTGTGCAAGATGTTTATGTGTCGGGATATGGTCTTATAATCCTTACGCATCACATCGAGTTGGTGTGTGCCTACGGTCAGTGCCTGCTGCTGGAAGTGGTCGAGGGTGTCGCGGCCATCACTGATTACCGTTGCACTCTTTGGTAAGATTTCAAGTATGAGGTTACCTTTATGAGGAGCCGGTGCGTGTGCCGTGACATTATTGTCGGTCTGCGGCTTTACTGTGAACACTGTCACACCTTCATCACAGTCGGCTTTGCGGGTGACAACCTCATGAGTGCCCTCCTTGAGCATCGTGGTCCATGAACCTGTCCCGACCGACTGACCTTGATAGAATATCTCGGCATTAGGGTCGTTGTCAACAGTGATGTTTACATTACCGTAATGTGGAGTCTGGTCAATCATCTGGACAACAAACTGCATCTGTGAGTTTTCGCCTTCTCCTGCCGGTTTCACCTCGAACGTGGTTTCTCCGAGAGAACGGCCACGCTCAGCCTTAACCTTATATGTGCTAAAGCTCATATAGTAATTGTATATTGGTGCGTTACCTATTACCTCACCATCGACCGAAATGGTGGCGCCGTTGGCTTCCGAACCTGATGTCGTGATATTTACATACCGTCCACCACCGATGTTGAGCTTCATCTGATATACACCACCCTCTCTCAGTGCCGGCAATTCAAAGATAAGTGAGCCGAATTTCTCGTGACTGATAGACAGCTCCTGACACTTGGATGGCACATACACCCAAATCTCACGGCCATAGCTCTCTTGATTCAGGAAACCGCCCACAGCACCTGCATCGAACACAAAGCCCGATGTTTGTGGAGCCAATACTTTGAAAAGAGCCATCGGACGACCGTTCTGGTCGTTCTTGCGCTGAGAACCCAATGCCGTCTGGTCATTCTCGAGATATTCCAACGGACCGTCGATAGTGAGGCTTGAATTCTGAGCATACAAGGCTGATGCCGGTATAAGCATCACTGCAAGCATAATGCAATGCAACATGCACCTCAATGAATTATATTTTCTGATTGATTTCATCGTTATATAGTGTTTTATTGTTATTTAATGAATACTTTCTTGCCGTTCACGATATATATGCCAGGAGCCTGAGGCTCGCCCTTGATGCGGCGTCCGCTTATATCGAAGATACCTTCAATAGACTTGACATAGCCATTATTGATAGAACGGATATCCACTGCACCGCCATCAAAGATGTTCATATATCCCTTCACTGGTCTGTAAGCTGTCGATTCGAAGTATGCCTCGAACGGATGGGCAACACGTTCATCGCGTTCAGCCGAGAATATGCTGCCTGCCAGGTGGGTATCGTAAGCATCACCCACATTCATGAGATAGTACCCTCGGACATGCTCAGTGTCGTTGCGGAACGACGGAGTAAATATGCGCTCCGCACTCTCCACACAATGTGCATCGGCAGTTGCTGCAACCTGTGCATTCCTGCTGCTGAACGTCACCTTACCGCCCAGAATATAGATATCCCACAAATCAGGCTCGTTTGGCATCGAGATGATATATGGCACGTTGGCGCGTATGCCTTCGGCCTCCGTCCAACTGTTGCTCTCATGATACTCGTAGAGCCAGAACGGACGTTCGCCATCTTCTATCTGCTCGTCAAGCAATGTGGCAAACGGATGTATCTCGCCCTGGGTCTCGTGAGTCACAGTCTCCACATCGAATGGCAGTACTATGGTCTCCCATCCCTCGCATACGCCAGTTTGTGTTGCCTGGGTGTAATCATGAGAATACTCTATAGTACCTGCCACAAACGGAGTCGGACAATAGAAGTCACCCGAATCATCGTACAGCTTTATCGACTCTGCAATGAGAGATTGCAAGTCTATCACGTTACCTACATTTGCAGCATTTGCTTCCGGTTGAATATAGAGCAACAAGTTGCTATTCTCATAACCTTGCATCATATCAGCGGTGAGTGGTGTGCCGCTACGCCATGTGATGGCTGACAAATGCTGGCAATTTGCAAAGACGCCACTTGCAGCAGAAGCTATAGTAGCAGGGAAATCGATGGTAATAAGACAACCACGACTTTCTGACAGAGCATCAGCATCAATGTCAACCACTATATACGTTTCATCCCTATACGTCACTTCGTCTGGTACAATGATATGTTCTGCTGGTTCAACTCCGATGAGCGAGAGACGGTTGCTACCAGGTTCCATAATCTGGAATCGGAGTCCGTCGGCTATTATCACGCCTGAATGGTCTGCATAGACAACTTTGAGACCGAGCGAGACACAATCATCCATAATATTACTATTAAGGACAAGGCGCATCTTGTCATCATCCATGACAGTGAGTTGTGATGTCATGTCTGTATTGTTCACAACAACACTTATCAGTTCTGCTCCAAAATCAGGGGTGAAGTCAAACGTAAGAGGGAATTCAGCAAAGCTAACTACAATACTATCGGTTGTGTCACCTGTCGTTTCATCACCTGTATTTACGAATTTAACACTACCACGACCTTCAACTCCGATTGAAAGGAGGAATTCCGCACGTTCATAAGTCACCACAACATTCATTGCCTCTCTGATATCAGCAATAACAATCATGTTGTTTTCAACATCCGACGTACGGTCATCTCCATTCACCGTCACACCCGACAAAATCCATCCGTCGTCCGGCACGATACTGATGGTGTCGTTCTGTCCTTCATCAAGTCGTGAAATATGTATATTCTTAACACTGTCACCTTCCATTGTCATGACTTTCAACTCGTATGTATTTATAAAAGTAACATGGAGTCTGACGTCGTCTTGTGCAGTAACAGGACCGCTCAAGATTGATATTCGGTTCGCAGTGCCAATAGAGGTGTTGTAGTCTGCTGTTATATCGATACCGTCTTTTTCTATCTTCAAGATTCTAGCCTCAGCATCCGGTACAACATTTACACTTACCGGTGCATAAAAGATAAAAAACGTGTCTGTGCTGTCGCGTAAAGTTTGGTCAAGATATTCCATCACGCCACTACCTTCAGCAGTGAGTTCCATCACAGGTCCGCCCCACACTACTCTAACCACAATGGTATCGTTGCGTTCTACGCTTGGAAGAGTAAATCTTTGCTGCTCAATCTGAGATGTAACGTCCGTTCCGTTCAACGTCAACAGTCCTACGATATAAGGTCCGACAGCACTTGATTCGAACTGAATAACCGGATTGCTGAGTTCCGCTACGTCAAATGTAACAAATTGTCCTGACTCAATGGTAGTTTCACCGAATATGGCATTTATACCATATCCTTCTACAACCACTGACAACTGGTGCATCGTCTGCTCAAATACCACAGCAACAGTTGTTGCATCAGTGACAGAGTTGAGAGCAAGCAGCCCTTCCGAGTCAATACGCGACATAGCATCCTCGCCATTCAGCATTACAGAAGCTATGTGATAGCCTGCATCAGGAACAATGCTGATTACAGCATCGGCAAATTCTCCGACACTGAAATATTGTGATTTATTGCGAAGAGTTGAATCGCCATATACCACGTTTCCGTTGCCACTTGCATTCAATGTCAAGGCATACATCGTCTGTTCGAATGCAACCGCCACATCCACATCTGCACTGATATTGTCAATTGTTAATGTATTGCCATCCAGGCGCGACATCGCATCAACACCATCAATCAACAGAGTTGCGATGTGGTAGCCACTGTCAGGGGTGAGCACAAAGTCAATAGTCGCACCAGCTGGCACATCATAACCTTCACCACCATTACGTATCGACTGTTCAATTGCAGAGTCATCTCCGCTGCCATGTATGCTGTCCTTTGGATGCACCATGAAAGACAGCGTACCATTCCCTTCTGCTAATGCGTGTAGTATGTAATAGCTTTGTGCAAACGTGGCGACAATCTCGGTGGATACCTCGATACCGGATAGAGTGAGTTCGTTGTTGTTGACAGACGAAGTCATGTCTGTTCCATTTACCATGACAGACTCCAGATGATAGCCTTCGTTTGGAATAAAGTTGAGCGTGACATCCGACAGCTCTGCCACGTCAAAATTACGTGATGAGATAGAGTCGGCATCGCCTGCAACCTGATTAGAGCCATAAATCACGCGACCGCCTCCATAGGCATATATTGTCAGTCCTTGCATGTTCTGTGCAAAGGTGACCATGATGGTGGTTGACTCCGTCAGTTGTGCTATCGACAGAGTAGTTCCTCCTTGCATGTCGGCCACTACCCCGTTCACAAGTACCGACACCAGATGATAGCCTGCATCGGGCACAAAGCTGAGACTAACCTCCGACAACTCGGCAACCTCATATTCGTTATGGATTTCACCACGAAGCGTTGTCCCATCAAACGGAGTGTTGAACACAACCGAGCCGCCGGCTGTCACATCAACGTCGAGTGCCAGCATGTTTTGCTCAAAAGAAATATGGATGTCGGCATCCTCTGTCAAATCAAGCAAAACAACATTCAAACTGTCAAGAGATATGTCGCCACCATTATATGTAATCTGAGCAAGATGCCACCCGTCATCCGGTTCACAATGAGAAATCTGCGCATTATAAGTATAGTACGTCTGAAGTGTGTCAGTCACATACTCCTGTCCAATGCCCGCACCCTCAATCACAACTTGTCCGCTACCGCTCTTTGATATATTGATATTATGGCTTATTGGCACAAAACGTACATATAACATGATTGTCTGTGTCACGTCATGGATGATGAGGATGTCATTACGAAGTGTGGTTAATGTACTTGCATCCAACGGATTATCAAACTCATCGAGTACATAAATGGTATCTACACGATTTCCTGCGTCAGGCTTAAGCATCAATGTGGTTGGAGCATTCTCCGGAATGAGACGTATCTCAGACATCATGTTGTTCCTTATGGAATCTCCATCACCTACGATGAGTGTTCCGTTACCCGACACACTTAAGAACATCTCGTGCATCGTCTGTTCAAATGTAACACTGATGTCTTTCGACTCAGTGACCGACGTAAGTATCAGTTGACCGTTAATGACCGAATCAGTGACGTTCGTGTTGTTCACCAATACCTCAGAAATATGATATCCTGCATCAGGCGTTATGTCGATAGCAGCCATAGCCGCATGTGGTACATCAAATACATCTCTTCCATTAGAGATACTTGTTCCGTCATAAGTTACAGTTCCACCTTCCGACACAGTAATGGTCATCGGATAGTTTGCACTGGCACCTTCGGCAAAAGTGACTTCGAGTTGAATGTCGTCGGTCACATTGTCAACAAGAAGTCGATTGCTGTTGACGAGTCCTGTCACATCTGCATCATCCATCAATACCTGATGTACATGGTATCCATTATCAGGATTGAAATATACATTGATCGATGATCCTTCCGTCACATCGGCAGCCTGTACGGAATTTCTTATGTTCTTGTTACCAATACGTACCGTTCCATATCCAGTTACTGTGGCAGTCAGATAATACACCACTCCAAGACTATCTGAACTTTCTCTCACCTCAAGGCTTCCATGCTTTGCTGACGCCATCTCGGTTGTACCGTCAGTGTTAGTCATGGATATCTGATTCACACTCACCTGTTGTATTTCCGACGCGTCAAAATCATCCGACAGAGCCAGATCGACCGTAAGCAGTCGTGTGTTGCAAGGAGGTGTTTTTCCGCCTGTAAGACTGATGGCATACGAGTCACGCAAGCTACTTGCAGCCATTTTAGGGCTGCGATACTTTACACCTGCGACAATGGACTCTTCCTCTTCCTCTTCAACGGTCCCGATTTTTTCATACGTCATCGTGTATCCAACAGCCTTACCCGATATGCGTGCATTAGCAAAGTCGGGCGTTGAGCCTGTAGGGAAATTAAGATTGAAATGCATATCAAGCAATGTATCGAGCGCATTGAGATATATAGGATATTTTACTGTACGACCAGGCAGGCCACTGACAGATGTAAGATAAATCTCATACTTCTTTGTATCCGGGGCACTTGGTTCTGATGGTGAGCCCGGACTATATTTGAAACGTCCGATGAAGTTGATGTCGGAACTACCCATCGTATAGTCGAAATTGTTAGATGTGCTATATAGCGAATCGCCCACATACCATCCGAGGAACACGAAACCGGAGTTAACAGAATACGACAGCCGAGTGGTCTTTCCTTCTTCAACAACACTATTGTTGAGGCTTACACTACCGGCATCTGCAGGCTGAGCTTCAACCGTAACATTATACTTTGGCATTATGATTGGTATGTCCGGCTGGTCTGGTTCGTTTGGCGAACTTGGACTATATACAAATCGTGCCTCGAACGTTATATCAGCTGCACCCATAGTGTAATAGAAGTCAGCCGATGTACCATAAAGTGTGTCGGCGACATACCATCCTATAAACTTGAAGCTTGATGCAGCATATGCTCTCATGCGTGTCTGTTGTCCTTCTTCGAGTGTGGCGTTATCTATCGACACCGAACCACCGTCGGCAGGACTGACAGAGGCCGTAACAGTATGTTTTGGCTGTATTACAGGTATGTCGGGTTGCGACGGTTCGCCCGGACTTCCAGGGTTGTACTTGAAGTGTGCCTGCAGGGTCACTGCCTTAGCTGGCATAACATAATCGAACGTAGCCACGCTGCTGACCAATGTGTCGGCCTCGGTGTCAAACCATCCTATGAAGTTATAGTTAGCATCGGTAGATACTGACACCCTCACACTAATACCCTCTTCGTATTCGCCACTACCGCTTGGGCTTCCGCCACCAGTCTCACTGATAAGTGTCAAGGCATACGTTTCTTTCTTCTCGGGGAACACAGGCGTCACCGGCTCGCCCGGGCTGCCAGGGTTGTATTTGAAATGCGCGGTCAGCACTTCGTCACCAGCCTTCTTGGTATAAGTGAAGTTGGCAGTTTCCGACACGATGGTACCGTCGGCTGCTGTCCAGTTCACAAACACAAAGCCAGTAGCTGCCGAGGCTCTCAGACTGACCGATGAGCCAGTGGCGAATGTGCCGCCACCACTCACCGAGCCACCGTCCGACGGGTCGGCCACAAGCGTGAGCGTCCCTTGGTCGTCGGCAACAGGCATGGGTGGGTTCAGTGCATGTCCGCCGATGATGGCACCGATGAGCAGTACCGTCATCATGGACAAATATCGTATTTTTTTCATTTCTGTTCTGTTTATTCGAGTTATTGAAATGAAGGATTCAGCTCTCTATCATTTCACAATCACCTTTTTCCCACCGATAACGTTGATACCCTTCTGCAGTGAGCCAAGTCGTTGTCCGTTGATGTTGTAGATAGGCTGTCCTCCCATCAGTGTAGGTTGGTTGTCGCCGATTTGGTCTATGCCGGTAGCCTGGTTGGCAGCAACGAGTTCGAATCGCGACTCAATGGTGCCGGCATCAGAATAGAACGTATATACATTGTCAGTAATGTCGATGTAGTTGTCGAGTTCGCGGTCGTGCAGCAGTATGGTTCCTGCTCCGCGGTTGCGGTTCACACCGATGGAGTATTGTCCTTTTTCAGGAATGAAGAGTCCCAATGGAACTGATGCATCGGTGAGTGCCGGTCGCTCGTTGATGGCGTAGTGGGTGTTGTCTGCTCCGATGGTGTACATCTGTGGCATGGTCTTGTCTTCGGCCATGAACTTGCTGGCATCACAAGTTGTTTCGTATGCCACGCTTGCCTCCGGGTTGAACACCACGCGGGTTTCATCTTTGAGGTCGCCGAACGACAGTGTGAGGTCGATGAGTTTACGTATGTCGGCACTTTGCAGACGAGCCTTGGTACCTGTCTGGTCGGTAATCTCGCTTGTAAGTTGCTTACCGGCTACAGGGTATGTCACCTGAGACTTCTCGTCTGGACACTGTATGAAGTAGGCTCCGTTTGGAAGGAGAGCATAATCGTCGTCAACAATACTGCGAGCCTTGTAAATGCCACCGTTAGCCCATGTACCCCAACCATTTCGAGAATTAAAATAGCTGGTAGTATGTTCATACACTGTATAAGGAGCGATTGTTCCAAGCTTGTGCATATTATAGTATGTCTGGTAAGGATTGCCCACGAGGTTCCATCCCTTGTCAGATGCGTTTTCGCTGTCGTTCACTTCGAGTGATTTAACAAATTCCGATGTACTGAATATGTTTTGCTTGTCACCATCATTGAGTGCATGGAACCAAACATAATCGGCCTTGCTGGAACGAATGATGAAACCCGAACCAGCAGATACTATCGTATCGGCAGGCAGGTCTTTCCAACTTCCGCTTGGTCCGTTGGCAGCACGGTGAGCACCGTCGTAGTAGCGTAGCGCAATATGTGAACCATATTGACTTGTCACTTCCGATGGGCGGAAGTTGAACGGCAGGGAAACAAAGTACCATACATCATCTCGTGTATAATAGCAATGTGTATAGTCACCGAGGATTGTGACGCCTTCACGTTCACTCATCACCTGCGAAGACCAATCGACATACAGATTATTAATGCTCATGGCCGAGCCACCACTCTTTATATGCAGCGTTCCTGTTTCGTATTGCACTGTCACATTAGGGCTACCCTTGAATGAGTCGTAGTGTGACATCACAAGAGGATTGCGAACATACCACTGTTCAACTTCATCTGTGCCGAAAGCCTCGAGAGTATAGTCTTTCCAGTAGCTGTCTTGTTTGTAGAGGTTGAGCAGGTAGTCTGGTACCCTCACTGTGAAATTGCTGCCGCAATCCCAGAAGAAACGGTCTTTGTAGTCACCCAATACCACCGTACTTGATTTCAATGTCACGTCAGTAAGAGCATTGTCATATCGAAGTATCGGTGAATCATTCGTTGCCAGATAATAGCTTGATGGGAACGAAATGCTTGTGAGCTGTTTGCAGTCGGCAAAACAGAGGTTGCCGAATTTAGCTTCCTCAGGAAGGTCGAGTGTGGTTATCGGACAGTACTTGAATGCATAGTGGCCAATAGATACGCTGTCGCTGAACACAGGGTTTGTAATTCTTGAATCAAAAAACGCACGTTCGCCAATTGACCTGAGGGTGGTTGGCAAGGTCGGGTTATAATTCCATGTACGAACAAATGCATCGTTCCGAATTTCCGTAATGCCTTCATGCAAGGTTAGGTCTTTCAGCGCATGACAATTGTTGAAACAATACTGAGGAATAATTGTAAGAGATGAAGGCAGGTTAGCTTTCTCCAAGTTGTAGCAATGACTGAATGCATAGTCGCCAATTGATGTCAGAGCCTCAGGCAAAGATATCTCATTCAGACTGAAACAATATGAGAATGCATCTTTGCCAATACTTGTAACTCCATTTGACAAGATAACCTTGTCAATATATGCATTATGGAATGCCTCGTCACCAACAGTTTTAAGTGTAGAAGGAAATTCGATTTCATCAATATATGAATAGCGGAACGCACGATAACCAATACTTTCAACTCCCTTTGGTAATTTCAATTCATAAAGATATTGCTTGCTGCTCTTGCCACCATTGTCTGTATCTCGATTAAACATATTGTCTGGGATATTAGTGACAGTTGTCTCACTGATGTCGAGCGAATAGAGGTTTGGCATATTGTCTATCTGTGCCCAGTCGTCAGCATTGAGGTTACCTTTAATCACAAGCTTGCGTACATCTTGTATTCGGCTCACCTTGTCGCCATTGCTGTCGGTACTCTGCAACACCTCAAGTCCCAACTCACCAGCCTCAACTACATTTACTGTCACCGTCGGCATCTTGTTGACACTAATCCACTGCAAATCTATGTACTGGTCACTATATCCCTCCGGACATATACCAACCCATTTAATCACATGCTTGCCTTTTGAAAGAGTCTCATAGAACCACCAGTCACGACCCAGTTCTTGACGGTTGATGGTGCGTACCAATTTATCGTCTATATATACCTCCATCGTGGCATAGCGCTCTGTACTATAATTTCGCCAGTAATAGTTATTACTACTGCTGGAATAATAATCTCTTTCATTACACTGACTATTTGCATTATAAGGATTATATCTCAGCACAGCTTCTTGATCAACAATTACAGTTCCTACGAGTGTTTGAGTCTGACCTGAAGTCATATTATAATTGCGACGGAATAAATTATTGTCGGTCCATTCCCATGCGGATGCGTTAGTTGGATTTTCCTCAAACATAATGAAGTATTCACCGCCCCAGGCATCTTTCACATAACTTGTCATGGCTAATGCTGTAGATGCATTTTTATTTGCATCATACAATTCTTTTATCGTTGAATTCTCATTATTCAGCACAGCATAGTATTCTGAAAATAGTTCTGTGTCGGCACCGCCAAGAGTTGTTTCAAGTGCAGTATGGAATGCACCCGTTTCGTCGGTTGATGTTGAGATATCAATCAGTTGCCAGTTGATGTTTTCTGTGGTTTTGTCTGCATATACATAAACTTCACTGTCACCAATTCCAAGATAATTTGATGGATAGTGGTCGTTTGTTATGGTGTAGGCTCCATCCGGGAGTTTTGTAATTGTGAAGCCAATATAATTTGAAGTGCTCCCTCTATCTATAGCAGGTGCCCGATTCCAGCAACTAAGATTACGACCTGTACCGGATGGCTGGATAGTATAAACGACACCATTATAATCTTCAATGTCAAACACATAATACTCATCGGTTGTAATATTGGCCGAAAGCCTCAAACGACCGTCGTTAGCAGTAGGTGCAACGAGAAACTTTTGTGTATCAATATTATATATCACAAACTGACCACTTATTCTCTCGGGCAGTTCTTCTATAGTCCCCGATGCTGTTGGTTCTGTATCGCCATAATAGTAAAGATGGAAGTCATCGAAGATGGCCCATGATTCACTGTTAAATGCTTCTGTTACACGGACTCCGAATCTTAATGTACCATCGGTTACTTTTACATATACCTTGTTGTTGTAGGCTGCATCGATGGTGAATGCAGCAGCTGCTGATTCCATGCTGTTTGGAACTGAACCAAGTGATGTGGATGACCAGTTGCCGTATGATGTCATGCCGCTAATACGGGCAATGTCGGCCTCATTGCATATTGAGCCGAGCCGCACTGCATTGTTGTTGGCAAAGAGCATGGCATGAAGCGACTCTGTACCTGCTGTGTGCGCTGAGGCTGCATTGCTGTAGCCTCCGTCGCGGTAAAAACCTTTTGCTGTAATCTGATAGTATCCGTCGGCAAGGCCTGTGATGGTTTGTGAAATGACAAAGTTTGTATTCCACTTTTCAGCGCATTGGTTTACGATATTTCCACTATTTACCCCTCCCAATGTAGGACTGCCCGTCCAGCCGGTTGTGCCGTTTTCGAACGATGGGTTGGTAATGAGGTTTGTCATGTCGGTTTGTGCAAAACCGAGAGTGCTTGCTCCCATCAGTATTACCGACAGGATTGTACGCATGTTGTCATGCTGGCGTGCTAAGATTGATTTCAGTTTCATTGTTGTATTGTATTATTGTTAATATTTGTCTGTATGTTGGTATCGTTTCTGCTTTGCCCACGCCCTTTCTGTCCTGCATCCTCCGCGCCTTGTCATTCCGACACCGTCACGAAGGGCGGTGGAGTGAATCTGTCGGGATTCTTCGTCATTGCGACGCGGGCGGGGTGGTTACTTTCAAGATACACTCGCTGCGCTCGGTATGACAGAAGCGGGGTGGTTACTTTCAAGATACACTCGCTGCGCTCGGTATGACGAGGGTGTCATTTCAGTGGAATTAGTTTTACGTCGAAGTCTTCGATAGACTCGAAAGGCATCTCCATGCCTATTGTTGCATTGGCGTATGTAGGGTCGCAGACGGTATATGTGGAACCGTCGGGTGCGACGTATGTTTTTCCTTCGATGGTCTCTTTGAACTGCACCGCTGCAGCAAGATGACCCGGATAGTAGATGAGTGCACATGGCAGGCCCACGAGGTCGCGCACAAGACGGGTGAAGAGTATGGCCCGGTCTTCTGAGTCGCATGTACGATAGAAGAGTGTCTCCTCGGCGAAGAATGCACGGTCGCCATTCCACACACTGTCATCGTATTCGTATGGCAGGCCGTATATTGAATAGTCTGCGGCCATAAGTGTAGAGTCCTTCATGTTGTAGGGTTGCAGCATGTTGAGTATTCGGGCTACCTTCTCTACATCTGTCTTACATTTTTTCAGTCCGCGTTGCAATTGTGGATATAGTTTCTTCTTCAGGTCTTCACTTAGAGGGGTGTTGGCCAACAACACCCACCGGCTGCCAAACTCGTCGTTTGGTTGTGAAGACGGATAATCGTCAAAAAAATTGACGAGGTTGCGATTGACAGTATATGTGGCTGTCATGTCCGGATATGTCTTTGCCGTGATTGTCAACTTCTCGGATGGCGATACGTCGAACAACGGCAGGTCTTTCAAAACGAGAGAAATAGCTTTTGTTCCTGTCAGGGGTGATTTATATGTAAAGAGGCGTTCGGTGTTGTTGGCATATAACGGATAGTACATGCGGTTGTTGCTCTTGTCTTTATAGTATATACGGTTGTAGATTATTGCGTCGATTGCAGCCAATATACGCAACGAGTCGGTTGGTGTTGTGTTGCCTTCAGTAGCAGTGGTTGCAAGTCGGCAGTCGTAGCCTGACATACATAGCAGTGTGTACATGAAGAGCGATGCTTCGTGCGTCTTGCCACACCATTCCTGCGACAGTTGCTCCACAAGTTTGAGGTATGCCCAGTCGCAAAGTCGGTATTTAATCTTTATCTTGCGCAGGTCGTCGATGGTGGCGGCCGATTCGGCCTGAATCGCCCCTACCCTCGTTTCAAGGGTTTCTTGAGTGAGAGTGTCGGCAGCCTGACGCACATCTTCCGACACTCGCACAGTGATTTGCGTTCCGTAGAACGTGAGTTGGTGTTTCACGGGTTTGTCGGCAGCAAGGCCGACGGTGCTACTTGACAAAAGCAGCATCATCGGCAGAATCTTGCTATAGACAAATCGTAGTGTTCTCATCGGCAGCATTGAGTGTCAGTTGTCGAGTACGATGGCCTTCACGTCTTCCTGACGTATCTCAGAGAATCCTTTAAATTTCATTTCCATTCCAATTGGGGCATATGAATAAGTTGGGTCTGTAACAACAAATCTCATTCCATCAACTACGTATGATTTTCCGCTTATAGGTTCATTGAAACAAACACCGGCAGCAAGATGTCCTGGATAATAAATCAAGATACAGTCAAGCCCCACAAGATCTCTAACCAAGCGTGTGAAAAGAATTGCATGGTCTTCACAATCACTTCCTGAATAATAGAGCGTCTCTTCGGAGAAGAATGCACGATCATGTCCCCATATTGAATCATCATATTCATAAGGCAAACCATACTCATTGGCATTTGGATCAGGTTGTACCATCTCCAAAATTCGAGCAACCTTGACAGAGTCAGACAAACCATCTAATGCTTTTCGTAGGCCTGGATAAATCTGTTGCTTAACCTCATCGCTAAATGGAGTATTGGCAAGTATTGCCCAGCGTGTCAGGTTATTATCGCCGACATAAGATGACGGATACTTATCATAAAAATCAATGAGATTTTTGTTAATACTTACTGTCATCTTCATTTCGGGATGGAAACGAGACTGTATGGTTCTGGTTCTTTCTGACTTGTCTGAAAACTCCTGTGCATGTCGAATATACAAGGATGCAGTTTGTGTCTGTTTGTATTTGCCCTGTACGATATATATATTACTTTTTGGTTTTGTATCGAGCGGATAGATGTAATAGTTGCAATCGGTGTCATCGGTGTCAACAAAATAATTCGCATCATATATTATGTGTTCTGACCCGATAAGCAAGTACATGTGATCAGGATTATTGTAATCGTACGCATACTTTATCTTATATCCCGACTGATTCATCAATGCACCTGCCAGTATGACTGCTTCTTTGGTATCAGGTCCACAGAACTGCTCCGACATTGTAAATACCATCTGTAGGTATGCCCAGTCATTAAGATGGTATGTGTCGCGTAATTTAAGACAGTCGATTTTTGTGTTATTATAGTATTCAGTAAACAGCTGGTCTTGCAGTATGTCGGCAACCTTGTCTGGGGTGACCTTGCTCAAGTAGAGTCGTTTTGATTCGTCGAGGCGTACAGTCATATCGGTTCCGTAGAATGTGAACGGGAAGTCTTTAAACTCCAGCTGCGGTGCAGGAATGGGTTGCTCAGGGATGCCATAATTCTCAACTGGCTCTACGGTTATTTCCTCAATAGGAGCTTCTTCGGGGTCATCGGGCAGGTCGGGGCGTGGTGGCTGTGGCTGGCGCTTCCCTTTCAGCTTCTCCACTTCTTTCTTTGCAAACTTGACCACGTTTTTTGCAGCTACCTCAATCTTATCAAACACCTTCCACTTGTCGGTAGCCTCTTCGTCAGGAGTGAATATCACAGGCTTTACTTCCTCAAACTTAGGACGCTCTACCGGTGTTGCCGATTCGGCCTCCTTCCAAGGCTTGCGCACTTGCTGCACATATTCCTCGTTGATGCGTTTGCGGAAGTCTTCGAAATCTTTGTATATCTTTTCCTTGAAGTCGTTGTAGTCTTCGTTCATACTCTTGTTGGGGTCGCGCTTGAAGAAGTCGTCGGTATTGCCGAAAAACTCATCTTCGTCGTCGAAGAAGCCGTCGAAATCATTGAGGAAGTCATCAACGTCGATGGAATCATCTTTCTTTTGTGTTTCTTGCTTCTCATTCCCTCCCTTTTTTTCTTCCTCCTTCGTGAAGACAGCTATCTGCCGTGTGACCGTGGCAAAGTCGGTGTAGCGCTTCTGCGAAGTGAGTGCAGTGTTGGTCATCTGCTTCTTCACATACTCGACATATCGCTGGTTGACCTCGGTCACATTGGCTCCTGATGCAGACGAAAGGGCCTTGAGAGTGCCTCTGCCTGGTTTGTCGAGGATGATGCGCCGGTGATTGTCTATATCTACAATCTCCACCTTGCCATCGTATGGTATGTTGAGTTCGGTGGATTGCTGCACGGTCATGTTCATGGTCAGCTCATACGAAACTCCGTCGCGCACATACTTGACATCACCGACAACATGATAAACCAGTAAGTTCTGTGCAACTGTCGAAGACGACAGAACACAGAACATAAAGGCCGATATAATAAAACTTCTGATTTGCATCTTTTGGAGTGTTTATTGGATCATGGAGTTGAGTATTTCGCGTGCCCTCGACCACTCGTAGGTGACACCGATGAGATATTGTGTGCCGTTCTCAACCTGACGGTAGAGGTCGATTATGATTTCGCTACGGTCGAGGTCTTTGTCAGACACTGCTTCAAGTTCGCGTTGATTAGCGCTTGTTCCTGTTGTTCCTATCTGTGTCTGAACATTCTTGTCTATCTCCTTGCGTTGGCTCCCTACCCTCTGGCTTATCGACTGTGCAATCTCGGCTTTGGCACGTGTGGTTGCAATGTCGCGGGCATCGGCCTGGCTAATAGCCACAGCCTCCGACTGTCCGCACACATATTCCTTCTGCCCCAGTTCCTTACTGCGTTTGCGAAGAAGGTAGGTCTCGATTTGCTTCTCCATAGGCACAGCACCAACCGAAGCTATGTATCCAGCCTTCTTATAAACCTTGGCTTGTTCCTTGGCCTGCTTCTTTACCTCTTTCATAACAGCTGCCTGCTGTTTTTTGGTTTCCTTCAGTGTTTGAGCATTTGCGCTTGTTGCAAACAACATGCCGACAGCAATGACGACGATGTTAATCAGTTTTGTTCTCATTGGTAAATTATTTTTATTGTTGATTTAATTTCTATGGCTGCAAATTTACATAAAAATCTATACACAGCAAAGAATTAAGGTCCATTTTTTAATAATTTAGTGTAGAACCGACTATTTTGTTCATGTTTCTCGGGTATATGTTTCACCTACAGATACGCTCCTCCGGTATTTCATACCTCCGTCGGTATGACTCCAAAATGGAATGCTCGTTCTGATATGATTCACTCTTTGCCAGACTGATTACGATGGTTTCTGATTAAAAAATGTCGATAATTCAATATTTTCGTCGCAGCAATGATGCTGATTAAATCATAATTCGTATATTTGTAGTCCAAAAACCGCAAAGATATATCTGCATACATTTCCCGGACAACGAGAAACAACAATATAATAAAGACAAACTTATTAATATCAAAAATCAATGAAAAGAACATTCAGACACACATGTGCAACTGCTGCTGCAGCCTTGATGATGACGGCTGTAGGCATGGCACAAAACCCATTCGTGCAAACCTGGTACACAAGCGACCCTGCACCGATGGTACATGGCGACCGTATTTATGTCTATACAGGTCATGACGAAGATGGTGCCGACTTCTTCTGGATGCAGGAATGGAGGGTATATAGTTCGGCCGACATGGTGAACTGGACCGACCACGGGAGTCCGCTGGCCCTTGAAAGCTTCAGCTGGTCCGACGACCGTGCATGGGCCAGCCAATGCATCGAACGCGACGGGAAGTTCTATTGGTATATCTGTGCCCACTCGCGCCTGTCGGGGGGCATGGCCATAGGTGTGGCCGTGAGCGACACACCCGTCGGACCATTCCGCGACGCTATAGGCAAGCCTCTCTACGAAAACGGCAGCTGGGACCATATCGACCCAACCGTATTTATCGATACTGACGGACAGGCATACATCTACTGGGGGAACCCTCGTATCTATTATGGAAAACTGAACCGCGACATGATAAGTTTCGACGGTGAAGTGAAACAGATGGAAATGACCGAAGAGGGATTCGGCTCGCCATCGCCCGACAAGCGCGAGCGCGGCAAACAATACAAAGACACCTACACCGAGGGACCATGGATTATGCCAAAACCAGTGATGCAACAGGCACCGGCCAAGGGTAAAGCAAAAAAGAACGATGCTGCTGGCGGTTACTATCTGCTCTATGCAGCTGGCGGAGTGCCGGAGCATATAGCATACTCTGAAGCCCCTACCCCACTCGGCCCATGGACCTATCGCGGAACCATCATGCCACAAGGCGGCACCGACTCGTTCACCAACCACTGCGGATACATCCGCTTCAAGGGTCACGACTACTTCTTCTATCACACAGGACATCTGCCTGGCGGTGGAGGATTCGGCCGCAGCGTTGCAGTAGAAGAGTTCCAGTTCAATGCCGACGGGACATTCCCGACCATACGTCCGACACGCCAAGGAGTGAAACCTGTAGAGACATTCGACCCGATGCAAAAGGTCGAGGCCGAAACCATGGCCTACTCGAAGGGAGTTGACACATACTGCAACGACGAGACAGGTGTTTATGTCACCAACATCCATAACGACGACTACATCAAGCTGCAGGCAGTTGATTTCGGACGCAACTTCCCACGCACGTTCACTGCGCGCGTCGCATGTGCCCTGCGTGGCGGCACAATCGACATCCGTGTTGACAGCATAGACGGCACGTCGCTCGGACGCCTCGAAGTACCCCACACCGGAGGATGGGAAAAATGGGAAACAATCTCTACCGACCTCACAGCAACAGTCACCGGAACACACGACCTATACTTCGTTTTCCGAGGTCGTAAAGGTGTGCAGCTCATGAACTTCGACTGGTGGCAGATGCGGGGCATCGAACAATGCAACATGCCACTGTTCCAAACTAAATTCACTGCCGACCCATCACCGCTCGTCGTGGGCGACACACTCTTCCTATACGTATCGCACGATGCACACCCCGAAGACATTCCTGATGCCAACGAACGCAACTCTGCAGGATTCTTCATGTACGACTGGCTACTCTTCTCCACCACCGACATGGTAAACTGGACCGAACACGGAGCAGTGGCTTCTCTGCGCGACTTCGAATGGCGCAGTCGCGAAAACGGCGGATGGGCAATACAGACAGTCGAACGCAACGGCAAGTACTACCTCTATGCCCCACTCCACGGACACGGCATCGGAGTGCTGGTAGCCGACTCACCCTACGGTCCATTCAAAGACCCCCTGGGCAAACCACTCGTATGGGACCAAAGCAACTGGGACGACATCGACCCTACAGTCTTTGTTGACGACGACGGGCAAGCATACATGTATTGGGGCAACCCAAACACCTACTGGTGCATGCTCAATGAAGACATGATAAGCGTGAAGGGCGAACGCCACAAACTCGACTACAAGATAGAACACTATCAGGAAGGCCCGTGGTTCTACAAGCGCAACGGACACTACTACCTCGCATTCGCCTCAACCTGCTGCCCTGAAGGACTCGGATATGCCATGGCCGACACTCCTACAGGACCCTGGAAGACACGTGGCTACATCATGCGGCCAACAAACCGAGACCGCGGCAACCACCCTGGCATAGCACACTTCAAAGGCCACAACTACATCTTCGGACAAAGCTACGACATAATGCACATCACAACCATGCAGCACCATGAACAGCGGTCGGTGGGTATGACAGAGTTTGAATATAATACCGACGGAACAATCAAAGAAGTACCATACTGGCTCGATCAAGAACCCAACAAACAACTACACTGGCTCAACCCTTACACTCGTGTCGAGGCAGAGACAATGGCATGGGGCTATGGACTGAAAAGCGCAAAAGTAGGAATACCAAACACCGGAGTAGTGAAAGACATGCCCTACTCTACGGGAAAGAAGAACATGTACATAACCGATATCGACGAAGGTGAATACATACGAATACGAGGTGTAGATTTTGGAGCGAAGGGAGCCAAGGAGTTTACAGCATCGGTGGCATCACAAGCAGGCAGTGGACACATCGAAATACGTATCGACTCTGCCGACGGCAAACTGATCGGAACAATGACTACACGACCTACAGGCGATGACCAGAACTTCCGTACATTCAACATAAAAACAGAAAACACAACCGGAGTACACGACCTGTATCTCTGTTTTACGAACATGAACGGAACCTTTAATTTCGACTGGTGGCAATTCAAATGAGAAAGAGTCATGCATCTGCCATAATGATACAAGATAGGGTCAGCGGAGGGTGTACGGATATATAGGCTTGAGGGTTCGTCAATATACGTACAGGCCTGAAGCTGTATTTCCTCGCTGCCGTGCGTATATACGCGATGCCGGTTATATAGGTACAGATGTAACATGATGAAGGGTCGCCCTTGTCGTTTGCGGTGCAAAATTACGACATTGCGTATAGGCGAGTCGGCCGATTTGAGAGGGTCGCCAAGATGAAGCCCTTCCTGACTACCCATACG
>CALGGJ010000059.1 GCA_937915745.1 uncultured Prevotellaceae bacterium
GATGAAATCCAAAGTTTTCAAAGCGCGAAACAGTCTAATGACCGATTTGGGTTTAAATAAGTCTGCTAAATATATCCACCATCGACATGATATTCCTTATGATTAAAAATATCACATAGGGAATAGTTATTACAAATGCGATAATCTTCATTACATTGTTTTTTACTGCAAACGGAATCAGAAGCATGGAGGCACTATTAATTACGTATAGTAGATGTACAACTACTATCAATATTTTATTATCCCACCAATAAGTAATAGTGTGAGTAATAATAAAATAAGTGACGTTTGTTATAACGGACACCACCAGGAATATAAGAAGAATACTGCTAGTACTATTATCAGACTTAACTGGTGTATTTACTATATCAGGTTCCGGTACACTGAGGCCAGCGAGGCTGGTTCCACACTGAGTACAGAATTTTGTCCCATTCTCCACAGGTTGATGACACTTTGGACAAATCATATCGTATTTATTTGGTTTTGATGACTTTAGTTTTGGCAATTTTATCTCCGAGGCGAGTCCCATCATCTGTTACAAGCACCATGATGCCTTCGATGAGCGACCCCATAGCAACACTGTTGAGCAGAGACCAGATGATGTTGCGTGCAAATGAGTTTCCGTATGTGCATGGCTTACCGTCTTCAACTCTGATAGTGGCAAGCCCCATGATCCTCTTGCCGATGCTTCGTCCTCCGTTCATTCCGTCTTTGAACAGGAAATACAATGTAGGCAGTATTAACAAGACGACGGATAGTGAAAATAGTATTATTGCAGGAACATCGTCATTGTACGAGCTGAGTTGGATAAATCCTAATACACAGAAAACAATAGCAGGAATGGACAAAACGGATCCTACAATATTGTCTATTATCAATGCTATGAAGCGGACTCCGAGTGGTGCCTTTCCTTGTGAACCATTGAAGATGAAAGAAGTATTTGCTGTGCTGTTTTGATTGCTCTTATATGCCTCAGCCACAACTTGTCCTCCATCATCGGGACAGAACTTTACATCTGGCCCATATTCCTTTCCACACTTTACGCATCGTGCAATTAACTTGTCTGCAGACGTGAGTTTCGTACCGTCATCGGCACAGAATACTGTGCCGGTAGGAAATTGTTTGTGACATTTAGGACAAACAGGGTTTACAATGATTGCATCTTCAATGGTGCATCCACATGAATGACAGAACTTGTCTCCTTCATGTACTTCGCTGTTGCATTTTGGACATATCATGGTTTAAATAATTTTAGACCTTTGCGAGCCATGCCAGAGCGGGCAGGCTCCCTTTGGTCATTTGGCTTGACGAAAACTTTGGCTTCGCCTTCGTTTTGACTTTGTCTTATCGAAAAGGTTCTTATGGTTTTTGTCACAAAGTTAGCTATTCTTCGACAATAACCCTTGTCCTTTTTGTGTTTTTTTTATGTTGTAGGGCCAAAGTAAATCTTTACAGACGACGAATGCCATGCATGGATTACATCGGGGTTGTCACGACTGACATTTATCTTAAACTAATATAAGGCAATCTCGTCACACCTGGATAATGCGACGCTTTTCTATCCAGGGAGGCGTTCACTACTCCGCGAGTGCGCACTCTTGGGGCCGAGACCACGCACTCGCGGCCCAGAGACTGCGCACTCGCAACCCTGAGACTGCGCGGTCTTCAGCGCGACAGTATTTTCTTTCCGTTCACGACGATGGGGGTTTGCTGTGCCGTCAGGACCGATGGCGCCGATGGTATGGCTCGTCCGTTGATATCGTAGGTGTGTGGCTGGCTACCGTAGCTGGTGTCTGTATGGGCGTTCCCCCTTGTGTCGGGCGTGACGGGGCGTATTTCGTCTGACAGATTGGTGGTCGGGGGGGCAAGACGGAACAGGCGTACGCCATGACTTGGCACAACGGCACTGATGGTGCCGGCCCGGGGCTCGAGGTCGGTTCGGCTCCAGATGTCGTAGATGGATACCGACTGGCCGGATGGGTAGCCCAAGGTCGTGAGGTCGAATTGGAATTCATCGGGTTTGTCGGTGGGGGCTGCGGTGTCATCTTGCTCGTCGGTCAGAGGATTTTGGTCAAATACGAAGAAACGGATGGAGGTGGTGGCTCCGGCCTGATTGATGCCCGAATCGTCGGCGGCTGCTATGGCACGGAACCGCACTACATCCATGTCGGCTGGCAGGGTGAAGAAGATGGCTGCATTGGCATCGGTGGAGAATCCGCGCTGGTAGGTGGTACCCATCACTCTCATCGGACCGCCGTTATCTACGTTTATGTTTTCGCGCACCCGGTTGAAGTACGATTTCGTATAGTCGCGTGTCTTGTATCGTCCGGTGAGTGGCACTTCGGTTCCGTCGCGCAGGATGAGGGTGGGGTTTATCCAGTCGCCATGGTCGTAGTTGTAGTTATCGCCGCCATCATCGACCACTAACACCAGAGTCTTGCTGCCTTCGGGCCACTCGATATCTACATCTACTGCGTGTCCGTCGGTGGTGTAGGCTACGGTTTCTGAACGGTATAGTGCTTTCTGACTGACAATCCATCGTGAACCTCCGCGTTGGAAAAGGGCCAGGTATCGGTTGCCTGTAGCGGGGTCGGTCGATGTCCATGCCACTCGTCCGTTGTCTTCGTCGCACATCACCTGGTGTGCATCAACTCCGTATTTGTGCATCTTATGATATTCTTCGTTGGTAAGCAACGACAGGGTGAACTCGTCGTTCTTGGTCATTTCTCCACCGAAGAACAGTGGCGAATGGCATATGCCCCATAGGGTCATCATGGTGAGTTGCTCATCATGCGTGAGTTTGGTCCAGTGCCCTGCATCGCCATTGGTATATCCTTCGTCGGCCACAGTTGCTGCGATGTGTCCTAGTGGCAGCATGTCGCAATCGGCATAGTTGCCCTGACGTGTGACATGACTCCAGAAGTCGGCTTCGGGGAAGACTGCGTCGATAGCACTCCAGTTGTCCCACAAATCGTCCATCATGCGCCACATATTGGCATTTTCAAGACAGGCATCGGCATATTGAAACTGGGTCTTGCCAGGGCTGAGCGACAATACTATGGGGCGCCCGGTCTGATCGATTGCGCGGCGAATCATATGCAGCTCGTCTGCATAGAACGGGCGCGAGAGGTCGTCGATCTTCAGGAAATCGACTCCCCACTCGGCATAGAGGTCCATGATGCTGTTGTAGTAGAGTTGGCCGTATTGGTTGTTGCGCACTCGCAGGTTGTCGCCCAGCCATCCGCAAGGCGATTGTGTCCCGTTATATACGGATGTCCATGGTGTCTCCTCGCTGCCTTTCAGCTTGTAGCTACTGCCCACGACGGCTTTCGGTACACCGCGCATGAGGTGTATGCCGAATTTCAGACCCATACTGTGCAGACGGTCGGCCAATGTCTTGAACCCGCAATTACGCCCTCCGACCATGCACGAAGGAAACCGTGTGGGCGAGGGGAGGTAGCGTCCATACTCGTCGAGCACATAGTCTTGTGTGCCTTTCTGATTGTACCAGCCACCCCCGAGCGACGGGTGATTACAATACCATCGGATGTCGATTACCACATACTCCCATCCATGACGTACGAGGTCGTTATCGACAAGGTACATGGCATTTTGCATCACTTCTTTTTCTGTGACAGAAGAATAATAGCAATCCCATGAGTTCCAACCCATAGGCGGGGTCATGGCCCATGTGCGGAAGGTTGCCATGTCGGTTTCCTGTGCCATTGTACACATGGAAGTGAGTGTGAATGTAAGGGCCATAATGCCCATTTGTGCAGATAATTTCATGAGGGTGTCTTTTGTTTCGTTTAATTTGGTGAGTCTTTTCTTTTTATTTGATAAGGATTAATTTGTTTCCTACGATATTGATGCCCTTCTGCAGGGCCGACATCCGCTGTCCCAGCAGGTTGTATATCGCATCGTTGCCAACCCCGCTGGCTTCGGAGCCGTGGGTGGCAGCAATGCCGGTGGTGTGACCCAGGTAATGCAGCTGGAAGTGGTCGAATGCCACCCAGTCGGCAGCTATGGCCTGCCGCTTGCGTATGCCGAGCCGAAGGGTGGAGTCGTCGGTGGTGAGGCCGAAGCGGACTGAATTGCCCGCATAGCGTCCGTAGGTGTTGAACGCAACGGATGCGGCGGTAAGGTTATCGGGATATTGATAAGGACTGTATGTATAGTCGGAAAGACTGTAAAGATTGAGCAGCGGTGTGGCGGCATCGCCCAGATAGAGCTCCGCTCCCCTTGCTTCGGGTGTGTCGTTTTGCCATGCCTCGTATGCGGCTGCTATGGCTCCTGCCCTGTAAAACGCATTGGCAGTAAGTTCGTAGGTGCCGCTCGGCATGTGTGTCAGCTCTTGCCAGATGTCAAACGGACGGTCGAACTGCTCGGCTGTCTCATTGGTGTAGCCCGCATATGTAGCCATGATATCGGTCGAAGTACGCACGGCCGGTATATCTGCGCCCTGCCAGCCTATGCCGGTGCGTGTGAACGAACTGTTGGTGATGAGGAATGTGAGATTGGCGGGTTGGTGTGACTGCGCAAGGTTTGTCTGCGACTCTTGCCAGGCCGACACGGCACTGAGCAGTTGTTCATAGCGTTGTTTCTTCAGTGTGACGTTTGTGCCGCTGATGGCACGTGCGGCATTGTTGTAGGCAAGTGTGAGGTCGGCATTATCGGCATCGCGATAGTAGTTCCTTACCTCGGCTACAAGAGTCTCGAAGTCATGCACGAAACTGATGTCGGTGTAGCGGTCGTCGTCAGTCTTATGGGCCGTTTGAGCCGCAATGCTTTGCACTTGCAGCATGTCGAGTGCGGTGTCGAACACCTGCAGGTCGTCGAAGAGTGCATGTTCCATGATGGCATCGGCAGCGTATGGCGAATGTCCGATGCTGGCATTTTTCAACCGGACGATGAATGCGGGCAGGCTTAGGGCCGATGTCTGAGACCGGCGCAGTTGTCCATCTACATACATCCATGCGCTGTCGGCTTTTTGCACGTAGGTGATGTTGTGCCATTCGGCTATGCGCAGGCATGACCACGATTGTATGTCAGTGGTCTGGCCGCCCGTTTTCAGTTCGCAATACCAGTTGTTGTTCCCTCCCGCATTGATAAGGCCGAAATAACTGTCGGTGCCGTTGTCAAACGACAGGGCCCACGCATATCGGTCGGTGTTGTTGTCTATACGCTGCAGCAGGTTTAGGCTGATGGTATATTCGGTAGCACCGTCAAGTGCATTTTTCACAGCCTCGACAGGGATGTCCATATAGCTGCTTTCGCCTTGCAGACCGGTCGAGAGCACATAGTTGCCATCCGATTGCTGCACCACTGCAGCTTTGCCGCAGAGCCGGCCCGTGTAGGTGCCGGAGTCGTCGGTCGGTGTTCCATTGTCGAACGAGAATCGCAGGCGTGGTTCGGGCAGTGGCTCAGCCACGGAGTGTATGACATCGGTCACTCTGAGTCGCAACACATTCACGGAATATGCGTCGGCTGCAAACCTGACAGAGCCTTCGGTCCCCACTGTCACGCTTTTTGTGCGGGGTGTGATATTGTTGGGGTTGGCCGGGGTATTTTCGTCGGTGCCCCTTGCTGCCGAAAGCACTTCTGCCTCGGCCGAGAGCGCACGTGCTCCTGCAATGTTGAGGTCGATGGTTGCTGCCTTGCCATGTGGGTTGACCAGTTTGACGTAGAGCATACCTGCCTCCTCGTCGATATTTGCACTTGCATATATTTGTCTTGAGGCAGTCTCCTTGAGGGTGGTGTCGATGATGAGTTGGCCGTCAATGTAGCAACGTACCCGTTGCCCGTCTTTCTTTACTCGTATGGTGTATTGTCGTCCTGTCTGTAGTGTACCCGCTGCATCGGCTAACGTGGTTTTCACTCCGTCCTTACATTGTTCGACTGCGTGTTTCGTATTGCCCCAACCGCCGATGTTGAACCATGTGTAGTTGTCGGTGTCTTTATAGTCGAAGATGATGAGGAATCCTTCGTCTCCTCCGTTTTTGGTTGCATTTACCGTCATATCCACGTTTGTGGTCGTCAGGATATGGTTGAATATGCAGGTCACATTCGTGGCCGAGCCGTCAGTCTGTCTGAATGTGCTGTCGGTCAGTGTCCAGGTGCCGCCCGTCATCTGCCAGTCGGTGGCTGCCGGATGTCTGGCGACGAATGTGGTATCGGTGGCTGTTACCGTCAGACCTGTGAATGTGGCGCGTGTGGCCCATGTCCCGAGTCCGATGCAGCCTTTGCTGCTGTCGGATATAGGCTCGTTGCCCGTCTCTGTCCATCGTATGTTCTGGCGGCCTGTGCCTGTCATGAACATACGTTGTACGTAGTATGAAGGTGTGCCGTAGCTCGTTGATGCGTCGAATCGTATCATGTCGGGGTGCCATGCATAGTTCTCTTCGTGTGTGAATATAGGTGCGTAGCTCATCATAGTCACCGCCTCGCTGTTGTTTTCACACCCTTGCATAAACACTGCCTCGCCGATGGCGGCATTCATGTTACCCCACCATCCGCAGTCTTTGGTTACGGCGTATTCGCCTACATAGATCTTGGTTGACGAGGCCGACTGGTTGTCGTAGCGTCCGTATTGGCTTATGAAAAACTCGGGCGAGTCGTAGTAATGCTCGTCTTTCAGTTCCACCGGTTCGGTAACGTTGTCGAAGTAGTAGCTGTCGGCTACAATGTGCATATCGGGCCATTTGGCTTTTATGGCACGGTAGAACTGCATGTATCGCTTCATGTAGTCGTCGCGGTTAAGCATGAACTCCTGCTCGTTGCCTATTTCCATATATTTCAGGTCGAAAGGCTCGGTATGTCCGTTATGGGCACGCATACGTCCATAGAACGTATCGGTGGCCGACCCCCGTGCATATTCTATTGCATCGAGGGCTTCCTGCACGAATGGGTCGATGTTGTTTTCATCTACTTTCCAGTTGTGGCCGATACCCATGTTAGCTACAAACAATGCGCTTGTACCTAAGTCTTCGGCCAGTTGCAGGCATTCGTGGTAGCCCAGTCCGTCGGTCACTTGGTAGCCCCAGTTGCGGTTGAAGTGTCCGGGTCGTTCTTCAATGGGTCCTACCGTCTTTTTCCATTCAAAGCGGTTGGTACGTCCGTCGGCGTATTCTCCTTCTATATAGCATCCGCCGGGGAATCGCATGAATCGTGGATGCAGGTCGGCCAGCATCTGTGCCAGGTCGGGACGGCATCCGTTTATCCGGTTTTTGAATGTAGGAGGAAACAGGCTTACTACGTCAAGGTATATGATTCCGGCTTTCGACCCTCTCAGAGCGAAGCAACCTCTCTCGTCGCTGGCTGTGGCAGTGATGGTGGCCGTTATTTTCTGCCATTCGCCGCTGGCCTCAACATCTATGGCGGTGTATCCTATGCGTCGGCCGCTGCCCGTCTGCAGTTCGGCGGTGATGATGCCGTCGTATTGGTCCTGGGCACGCATCCAGAACGACAGGTCGTAGGTGCGCCCTTTCACTATGTTGATGCCCCAATAACCCTCGTTGCGCACACCTCCGTTGGCCGATTTTATATCCACTTTCAAGGCACGTCGCTGTACGGTGTTGAGCATCTCGTCGGCAGTCAGGGTTATAGCGACATTACCCATGGCGCTCCATCCTGTCGGCGAGTTGAGGTCGTCTTCCATCGAACGGTTGCGTATCAGTTCGGCATAGAGTCCGCCGTCGCCTGCATGGTTGATTTCTTCGAAGAAGATGCCGTAGTGGTCGTCGCTTACCTTCTGACCGCGGTTGGCGACGTCGAGGTTGAACGTTATCTGTCCATTTGCGGTCAGCGCATAGATTGTAAGCAAAATGGCTGTCAGCTGTTTCGTATGTATCATTGCTCTTGGATAATAGGTTTTCCTGCCTATATGTTACACATTATTTCGTCGGTCGGTTTGCGGCACTTCTCCTTAGGCCGGTCGGCAGCATATCCCAACGGAATGATCACAGCCGGCTCTTCGTTTTCGGGGATATTGAGCAGGCGACTGCACAGCTCGGGGTCGAAGTTGCACACCCAGCACGAGGCGAGTCCCACCTCGGCCAGAGCCAGACACAGGTGTTCCACGGCTATAGCCAAGTCGATATTGCCGTGAGCCTTGCCGTCGGAACGCACCCATTGCTCGTCGGTGACCACAGTGGCTACCACATACACAGGGGCCGACTTAAACCACTCGCGGTCGTAACAACGACTGACCAGTTGCCGACCATTGTCGGAACTGACGATGCGAAACCTCCACGGCTGGCGGTTTACAGCCGACGGTGCCATGCGCACACATTCCATCACATACGACAGCTTGTCGTCTTCGACAGCGCGAGCCTCATAGCTGCGACAGCTATATCGGCTTTTAGCAAGAGTGAGAAAATCCATGATAATAATGTTTAGTATTTGTTTTTTTTGACAGGTTAGCCTTTCAGGTGCAGGAAACGCACGGAATATGCTATCTTTGCAGGCTTCTGCAGGTGCCCAAGAAACGCACGGAATATGCTATCTTTGCAGGCTTCTGCAGGTGCCCAAAGAAACGCACGGAATATGCTATCTTTGCAGGCTTCTGCAGGTGCAAAGATAGCAAATAATTGTCAAACTCCAGTTACACAGTGCATCTATTTTGCTTCAACCGTGCTTTTTTTGTATTTTACAAGTTTCGTATGCATAAACGACAAAACAACAGTAGTTCCAAACACATAGCAATATTTTTTGCAATAATGCCCATATTTAACATTTTTATTAGTTATACAACAGGGTTGTTCAACTATTTTTTCGTATCTTTGCAGCGGAAAACAGCTGCAAAGATACGTTTCATTGCGTTTTTGGGCAGCTGATACCCCTGCAAAGTTACGTTTAGTGCGTTCCCCCAGGACGGCTGAAAACAATTAGACAATAACCATATTCAAACCATACCGCTATGAAAGTAAGAACACTTCTGCTTGTGGCCGCGATGATGGCGACCACGGTTGTGAATGCTCAAAAAGAATCGAAAGTGTATGTCACTCGCGACATATCGCCCGAGTCGCTCGTAAAAATCTACAAAGCACTTGGCCGACCGGCCAAAGGACGTGTGGCAATAAAAATATCGACAGGCGAAGAAAACAATCCCAACAGCCTCAGCCCGGCACTCATCAAAGACCTGGTTGACACCACTCACGGCACTCTGGTGGAGTGCTGTACCGCATACGGCGGCGCCCGCGGTTCGATTGCCGACCACCGAAAGGTGATTAGCAAACACGGATACGACCAAATTGCAACCGTTGACCTCATGGACGAAGATGGCGAATACACTATCCCTGTGCGCGACACGAAATGGCTGAAGTACGACATCGTGGGCACACACCTCAAGAACTATGACTTCATGATAAACCTGGCACACTTCAAGGGACACCCAATGGGTGGACTTGGGGGCGCAATCAAAAACCAAAGCATAGGTGTGGCATCGGCCAACGGAAAAGCCAACATACACACTGCCGGACATCAAGAGGTGGTAGAAGGCATGTGGAACCACGTAGGAAACCAAGACGGATTTCTCGAATCGATGGCCGCTGCAGCACAAGGAGTGGCCGATGTGTTTGGCAAGAACATCATCTACATCAGCGTGATGAACAACATGTCGGTAGATTGCGACTGCGTCGATCACCCCGAACCGGTGAAACTGAAAGACTACGGAATATTGGCATCGCTCGACCCCGTGGCCCTTGACCAGGCATGTGCCGACATCGTGTTCGGAATCAACCCAAGCGAAGGAAACGACAACCGACCACTCGTAGAGCGCATAAACAAACAACATGGACTTCACACCATCGAATATGCCGAGCAGATAGGCTTGGGCTCTCGCAAATACAAACTGATATCAATAGACACGAAAGAAAACGATAACCCATCGAAACGACTGGTGC
The DNA here is from genome assembly GCA_937915745.1 of uncultured Prevotellaceae bacterium. GTDB lineage: Bacteria > Bacteroidota > Bacteroidia > Bacteroidales > Bacteroidaceae > Colivivens. The sequence continues at coordinate 9,903 of CALGGJ010000059.1, forward strand.
TGCACTATGATTTCAGCAAAGCAAACGGTAAGACAGTACCCGACATCACATCCAACCACTTCGATGCAACCCTGCAGGGGTCGGCACAGGTGATACACCAAGGCAAGGAACACTACGTATATTTGGGCTACGAGCAGGGATATATCGATATGGGACACGATATAGGCTACCGTCTGAAAGGCATGACCACCTTTAGCATTGCAGTAAGATACAAGGTCGATGAAGATGCATCGCTGCAAGGCAACGGATACTTCCTGTGGGCTTTCTCCACACTCGAGCAAAACACACAATCAGCCGGACGCTATCAGGCATATAAACTCAACGTGCAACGCAGCGAGAATTCGGTCAGCGGATGGAACCACGAATCGATGCTCGATGTGGGGCGACAGTCGCAGAAGGGGCGATGGATATACGTGGTATATACGCAGGCAGGACAAGAGGGACGACTCTACATCGATGGAACACTAGTGGCACAAAACCACTCGATGTACACCATGAGCGAGACCTTCCCTTGGACCGAAAACCCTACATTCAACTGGATGGGACGCGCTCCATTCCGTGGCGATGCTTATCTGGCCGGAACATCCATCAGCGATGTGCGAATCTACAGCACAGCCCTCAGCGAAACAGCCGTGAAGAAACTCTGCCGGTAGGAGCTTGCTCACCATGCCATGACGAGACCTGGCGAACGAAGTCACCTATACAATAAGAAGACAACCATACAATTAAAAGAATACCATAAACATCAATCACACACATCATGAAAACAAAAAAAATTATCACACTCGTGGTGCTGATGCTTTCCATGTCAGCCACAAGTCTTGCAACAGACCTGTATGGCGTAGCAGCCAAAGTGAAGACCCTTGAAGTGACGTTCAGCTACAATCGTCAGAACGGCCCCGGTAGCAACCAGTATGCCGTTTGGATAGAAGACGAACGTGGAACTGTAGTGAAAACCCTGTTCGTTACTGCATTCACCACAAAAGGACGACAGCGTCAGGGCGAGGCTACCCAGCGCGGATATACGTTCCGTCCCACCTGCGTGCCATCTTGGGTGAAAGCCGTGAAAGCAGAAGAACGTACTGATGAAGACCTCGATGCATACACCGGAGCTACACCCCAAAGCGGACTGCAGACTTTTATATGGGACTTCACCGACCAGACAGGAAAGAAAGTGAAGAACGGAAACTACAGAGTAAGGGTTGAAGCAACACTCATAAACGACCGAATAGTGAACTATACCGGCACCTTCAACGTTGGAGGTAAGGCCACCGATGTGCCACTTACCCGGTCGATTGCAGGTAACGACGGCAGCCACGACCAAATGATAGCCGATGTGAAAGCTACGCTGAAGTGAGATGTTAATAGCGTTTTTTTCTTAAACCCCTATCGTTAATTATGTAAGTTAATCCGTTTTATTAAATCCTTTTCACATAATCCTTTTCACAAACACAACAGCCAGCTGGTATATACGAGCTGGCTGTTGTATGGTTGTTATTTCACTTCCATTCTCAGGACGATGCCACCGAGAGGGGGTATGGTGAGTGGGATGGCGGTGTCGGGCAGGAGGTCGATGGTCTGTGTGGTGTCGGTCAGCAGGTCGGTGGCAAATGCAGGACCTTGTGTGATGTTGAGGTAACTGAACGCATGTGCAGGGATGTTGACGGCTGTATCGACCGACTTGTCTTCGAAATTGGTGACTACGAGTATCAGTTCGCCGTCAGCGCGGCGCAGGAATGCAAACTGGTGGTTGGTGTCCATCTGCGGGTTGTCGTAGTTGGCATACATGAGGTCGAACATCCGGCCGTCGTACAGGGCTTTGTGTGAGTTGACGAGGTTCAGCAGTTTGCTGTAGTATGCCAGTAGCGAGCGCTCGTTGGCAGTGAGCTGTGTAGTGGTGTATTTGCCTCCGTTGCGCCAGCGACGCAGGGTGTCGATGGTCCAGTAGTCGAAGATTGTGGAGCGTCCGTCTTGTCCGCTGAATCCTTCGGAGTCCATGCCTGGTTCGCCCAGTGCTTGCCCCTGATATATCATGACAGGACCACGGTGCATGAGTGCAGCGACAAGCATTGCCGGCAGTGCGCGACGGGGGTCGTTTGCGAGGTATTGGGATGCGATGCGTTGTTCGTCGTGGTTTTCGAGGAATGCAAGCATGTGGGATGCTATATCGTCGGTGGCTTGCCAGCATGGGGTGAGCGTTGATGCACTCCCACCACCGATGATGCGACGCAGGGTGTCGTAGAGTCCTACTTTGTCGTATAGGTAGTCGAAGTGGGCATCGTGGATGAAACGGCGGTAGAGGTCGGGGTTATATACTTCGGCAATGAAGATGATGCCGGGATGCTCTGATTTGATTTGGGCAATGGCCCAAGTCCAGAAGGCGCATGGCACCATCTCGGCCATATCGCAACGGAACCCATCGACACCGCGTGTAGCCCAGAAGCGCATGATGTCGAGCATCTTGTGCCAGGTGGATGGTATGGGTGAACCATGGCTGCCAAGCCCTGGGGTGTCTTGTGGGTTGCCTCCGTTCTGACAGTCGATACCGTAGTTGAGCTTGATGGTTTCGTACCAATCGTTTGCTGACGGAGTGGGGCTAAAGCAATCGTTGCCGGTGGCGCGAGCAGGGGATTCGTGGTAGGGCTCGCCAAATGAACTCTCGCCGACGATGTTGGCTGCGATGCCTGTGGTGGGTGCGATGAATGATTGGCCGGGAAGATAGTAGAAGTTGTTGTGGAGTGTAAAGCCGATGGTGGTGTCGTCGTCTGCTCCGAGGTCGCGGATGCCTACGGGCTTGGTGACGGAGTGATACTGTCGTGCCACATGATTGGGTACGAAGTCAATAATCATCTTAAGGCCGGCCCGATGGGTGCGGCTGACGAGGGCATCGAATTCCTTCATGCGCCCGGGTATATCGACTGCGAGGTCGGGATCTGTGTCGTAGTAGTCGCAGATGGCGTAGGGGCTGCCTGCCCGTCCTTTCACGACCTGCGGGTGCTGTGTTGGAATGCCATAGGCCGAGTAGTCGGTCAGTGTGGCATGGCGCAGGATGCCGGTGTACCATATATGCGTGCAGCCAAGACTCCTGATTTGTTTCAGTGTCTTGGCTGTGTAGTCGTTGAGCTTTCCGCAGCCGTTCTCCTCAATGGTGCCGTACGGGGTGCATGTGGTGCTGTCGGCACTGAAGGTGCGCGGAAAGGTCTGATAGATGATAGGGCGCATTATTGCTCGATTCCGTGTACAGTTACGTCGCGTGATATTTTGGCAATCATGCCTTGCAGTGCCTTGCCTGGTCCACATTCTGTGAAGTCGGTGGCTCCGTCGGCTATCATGGCTTGTACCTCGTATGTCCAGCGTACAGGTGATGTGAGTTGCTTCAGCAGGTTGGCCTTGATTTCGTCTTTATCGGTATGTCCCTTGGCATCGACGTTCTGATATACAGGGCACTTAGGTGTGCTGAACTCGGTGGCAGAGATGGCTTCGGCCAGTTCTTCCTGAGCCGGAAGCATGAGTGGAGAGTGGAATGCTCCGCCTACAGGCAGTGGCAGTGCGCGCTTGGCTCCGGCTGCCTTCAGTGCTTCACATGCTTCGTTGATGGCTTCGACATTGCCCGAGATGACCAGCTGGCCAGGGTTGTTGTAGTTTGCAGGTACTACTACATGACCTTCGCGGTTGATGCTGGCACATACTTCTTCAATCTTCTCGTCGGGCAGGCCGATGATGGCAGCCATGGTCGATGGTGCTGCCTCACATGCCTTCTGCATGGCCATGGCACGCTTATAGACGAGTTTTAGTCCGTCTTCGAACGACAGACACTCGGCTGCAACGAGTGCTGAGAATTCGCCAAGCGAGTGGCCTGCAACCATTTCGGGCTTGAAGGCCTCGCCCATGCACAGGGCCGAGATGACGGAGTGGAGGAATACTGCCGGCTGGGTCACTTTGGTTTGTTTGAGTTCGTCGGCTGTGCCCTCAAACATTATGTCGGTGATGCGATAGCCAAGGATGTCGTTGGCCTTGTCGAAGAGTTCTTTTGCAAGCGGATTGGTGTCGTACAGGTCTTTGCCCATACCTGGGAACTGTGCTCCCTGACCAGGAAATACAAATGCTTTCATATCTCTATTGTTTTCGTTTTTGTGTCACTGCCAGGTTAGGCCGTGACTATTTACTAATCTGATTTCAACTGCCCTGAGTACCCTGGGGAAACGTACTAAACGTATCTTTGCAGGGGTTTTCAGCTGCCCAAAAATGCAATGAAACGTATCTTTGCAGCTGTTTTCAGCTGCCCAAAAACGCAATGAAACGTATCTTTGCAGCTGTTTTCAGCTGCAAAGATACGAATTTAATTAGTAATGGATGTGTGAAATGATGAGTAAAAAGAGCTTTTTTGCACTCGAACAGAGTAATGGTTACCTTAATTTTGCTCATTGCAGTTGTTGGTGTGCATAACCATTGTAAATCCGCTTTTCTCGGGTTTATCTTATATTATCGGTTCTTTTTACCAAACAATTCGGAGAGGGGTGCCGGTGCCTGTGAAAAGGAGTGTCAGTTCCGCCGAAGTTCATTCCACTGCCGCTAACACCGCTCAGCGACTGCATTATCGATTCCACAACTGCTGCTTGGACCGTCGTCTCAGGTTTAATATATATTTTGGGCAAGCAGTTCAACAATAAAAATTAAAAGATTGAAAAATGAATGAGCCGGCAGGAATTGATGTCCATGCCGGCTCTAAAGAGATATTGGTGGTGTCTGTCAGTGACATCTTACCAACTTATTAGCACTTTGCCTCCAACGGTGAACCATGCACCTGGCTGCTCGATGTTTGCATAGTCGTAATACCGATGTGAGGTGATGTTGTTGGCCTTGGCATAGAATTGGTAATGTGGGGCATCCCATTGCATTCGGAGGTCGAGCTGAGCGAACGAGCCATACGACTGGCGCTGACCGGTTTGTGCGTTCTCAAACCATCCGGTGCGGTCTTTGTAGATGAATTCCCACTGGGCAGAGAGGTGTGAGAAGAGGTGGTGGCGCATGGTGGCTACGAACTTATGACGCAGATAGACAAGCTGGTTGGCGTAGGTGGCCCACTGCTCTTCGCCGGCACGGCGTTGGTGGTCGTAGCAGTAGCTGAGGCTTATATTATATATGTAGGGTGTGGTATAAAGGCGGTGGAATTTAAGACCGATGTAAGCTTCGGCCCCATAGTTGTCGATATTGCTGTTGGCTGTGGTCCATACGTCGGCTCCCTCTGGTTTCACCCAGTCGATCATGTCGGTTCCCTTACGGTAGAACACCTTCAGTTTGGCATCTGCAATGCCGGCTCCGTAGCTGGCTCCGACGGAGTAGTCGGTGCTCTTCTCGGGTCTCAGGTTGATGTTGCCTTCAAGTCCCGGACCGTTGTAGTAGAGGTCGGTGTAGGTTGGTGTACGCAGACTTTGGTTGAACGAAGCAAAAAGACGAAAGGCATCTGTCACACTCCATCCTATGTCGATACCAGGGTAAAGCCGCATACCTCCGTCAATGCTGCTGCTACGGTGAGCCAGAAGACCGGCCGAGAGACTCCAAGCCTTCCACAAAATATCGTGTTCAATGTAGATACCTACGTTAGAACGTCCGTCCTCGTATTTATAGCCAGAGTGATGGTTGATGCGATCGGGATCGATGGCACGTCCCAACCTTGTGCTGAGGATGTTCTCGCGTCTGAATTCTATACCAACGGCCGTCTTTCCAAGTGCCCACTGAGTCCAGCCGTTGAGATGTCCGCCATAGACCGTAGTGAGGTGGTAGTTCTCGTAGGCCGACGGATTGTTGCGCAGCCAGATGTAGTGGTCGTTCGAGCGGTTCCAATACAATTGAGGCAACAGGTGTATCCGACCCTTCACTTCGCCTTGCAGCGAAAGGAGATAACGTGTGTCGGCCTCGTATTGCGAGTTGCTGCCTGTGCCGTAGAATGTATTGGCACCATATCGCATGTTGCTCACTCCTGCCTGGAACGACAGGTCGAGGCGGCGTGACGAATATCGTTCGTTCCAGTAGGCATGAGCGCGTTTCATGTCGCTGTTGTCCGATGCACCGTCGCTTTGTGTCCATCCGCCACTGATGCGGTTGGAGAACGAGCCCGACCGGAGATTGATGTGTGCTGAGCCGCCAAATGTACCGTACGAACCACCTTGCAGATGGATTCCGGCGGTGTTGTTTGCCTCACTCTTGGTTACGATATTGATTACTCCCGAGAAAGCCGACGAACCATACACGCGGCTCGCTCCACCTTCGATGACCTCGATGCGCTCGATATCGTCGGGAGTAACAGGGAGGTCGAATGTGAGATGCCCTGTGTGAGGATTGGAGATATTAACACCGTTCAGCATTACTGTGAGCTGATCTTCATTTCCTCCGTTCACGCCTATGTCGGTCTGTACGCCCATGCCACCGCGCTGACGCACATCGACTCCGGCAACAAGTTTCAGCAAATCGTTCACACTCTGAGCCGAACTGTTTTCAATGTCGGCACGACTCAAAGACTGTACCAGACGTGCCGCTTTGTCTGTAGGAATAGGAATGATAGAGGCTGTGATTTCAGTTGTAGGAAGAATAACCGACCCGCTGTAGGTCTCTTCCGATGTGACGGAGCCAATTGGCCGCAACAGATGACCGGCATGCTTTTGACCATCCAAGTCCTCTACGCTCTCAGCAAAACTATACACAATATCAATCTTCTCGCTCCGCGACAGAGCTGCAGGATTTGTTCCCGGTTCACCCTCGGGTACAGGCAGTCCACGCTTTCGGTAATAATCAGTCCAAAATGATGTTACCCGGCCCGATGTATCGTGGAACGACATAGGTTCACACCCGAAAATGTGATGTCCCGAGCCATCAATATACGACAATTGCACCAACTCGCTGCAATAAATACACGAGTCGGTAGGTGAATAAATATCGTCGTAAGGCCGCCCAATATAAGTTAGTGCCTTGTCGATACAAACCGTTATGTTGCCGAGGTTCTTAAGTCGGCCTATCAAAATCATTGGCCGACCGGCAGGTGTTTTATCAGTGTTTCGTATAAAATTATCAATCGGATTAAGCCATACTCCATGCTGCGTCGTAGCTTCGAGTGCATACCATTCGCCGTCTTTCCGATGGGCAATGGCTACATGTGTAATGTCAAGACGGTCGAAACCTTGAGTTACAGATGCGATTGCATCGCTCAGCAGGCGGTCAGGTCTGGATTGTGAGGGAGTTGTGTTCACTGCGGTGAAAAGCAAATCGCCTTCTTGCAGCATACCGACACTGAAAGGCGGAATGTCGTCGTCGTACTCATCTGATATACACGGGAATTCATCAGTGCGTTCGGTCGTGCAGGTCGCAACCTTTGCAGTGGCCGACTGTGGAGTTGCAAACACGAGAGTCGCTACACTCAGCACCCCTGTGATAATTTCCCTGCCGAGGCTTCGGAAGATGGCGTCAGAGTGACGTGTGAAGTGAGTCCACCTGATAGTGTCTTGTTTTAGTTGAAGGTTTTGTTTGTTCATACTTCTTTGTACTACTTTTGTCGGGCTATTACCACATTTATGCAGGGCCATTAATATAGAAGAACGGAGAGCCGTGGCCCTCCGTCGGTTTATATCTTACGGTCGCCCGTATTTGCTGCCGTTCTGCGATTGTGTCTATTTCACTTTCTCAACAACAGCCTTGAATGCCTCTGGGTTGTTGAGCGCGAGATTGGCTAATGTCTTGCGGTTGATTTCGATTCCTGCCTTGTGGATTGCTCCCATGAGTTGTGAGTATGACAGACCTTCGAGGCGTGCAGCGGCGTTGATGCGCTGAATCCACAGTGCGCGGAATTCTCTCTTCTTCTTACGACGGCTTACAAATGCGTATGTGAGACCCTTCTCGTAAGCATTTTTTGCTACGGTCCACACGTTCTTACGTGCACCGAATTGACCCTTGACGCGCTTCAGGATTTTCTTTCTTCTTGCTCTTGAGGCAACATGATTTACTGATCTTGGCATAGTTTTCTTTTCTTTTTGAATGTTAGCGGCAGTCGCTTACTGCTCTTTCCAGGCTAATCATTCGATTAAACATTTTGTTGATTTCTTTTTTTGCTTACTTGTTTCTAAGATGTTCAACGCAGGCACAGTAGGTCGCGTACTTGCTTTACGTTTGCAGAAACTACGATTGCTGAGTGGTCGAGGTTTCTCTTTTGCTTCTTAGTCTTCTTAGTCAGGATGTGACTGTGGTAAGCGTGCTGGCGTTTAATCTTACCTGTTGCGGTAAGTTTGAAACGCTTCTTAGCTGCTGAGCTTGTTTTTACTTTTGGCATTTTTCTGTTTGTTTAATGTGTTATTACTTGTGGTGGCAACGTATATACCAAGACGTTACGCACCTTCTTGTTCTGTCTCGGGTTCTGCCTGTGCCTTTGTTTCGGTTTTGTTTGGTTGGCTCTTTTTGTTTCCGCCACCGCTGCCTGGTTTCTTAGGTGCAAGCATGATGTTCATCTTCTTGCCTTCAAGTGTAGGCATGCTTTCTACTTTGGCTATGTCTTCAAGGTCGTTGGCCAGGCGTAGCAGTAGCACTTCGCCTTGTTCTTTGAATACTATTGAGCGTCCCTTGAAAAATACATAGGCTTTCACCTTGTTGCCTTGGCCGATGAATTCGCGTGCATGCTTCAGCTTGAATGCATAGTCGGCATCGGCTGTCTGTGGTCCAAACCGTATCTCCTTTATCTCTATCTTCACTTGTTTGGCCTTCATCTCTTTGGCTTTTTTCTTGATTTGATAGAGGAATTTGGAGTAGTCGATGAGACGACAAACCGGAGGTTGTGCTGTTGGCGAGATCTCGACAAGATCTACTTCCATTTGTTCTGCCAGTCGAAGTGCATCTCGTGTCGGTACGACTTTGGACTCAATGCCTTCGCCTACGATTCTCACTTCGCGTACATGAATCTGTTCGTTGACTCTGTATTGCTGTTGTTTCTTGTCACCTTTCATGCGTTGGTGGGTTCCTTCGGTTGTTGTACTATTTGTTTTTGCGGTTGGATTATTCTTTTTTGTTGAATGCACTGATGCAAATCGGGCGCAAAGGTACGAAATAATTGGCAATTAACAATTAAAAATGTATGATAATTAATCGTTGTCGGTTGTTTTTTTGATTAAGCACCTATGCTTTTTCATTTTTGCTTAAATGTTTTCTGTCATTTGACGTACTTCGTCCTGAATCTTCCGGGCAAATTCGGCACAGGTCATTGTGCCTTGGTCGCCTTGTCCTTGGCGGCGTACTGATACTTTGCCTTCTGTTTCTTCTTTTTCGCCGACGATGAGGATGTATGGTATGTGTTTCATCTCGTTGTCGCGGATCTTACGGCCGATTTTTTCATTGCGGTCATCTACGATTGTCCGTACGTCTTGTGTGTTGAGGTATGTGGCTACTTGTTGTGCGTAGTTGTTGAATTTCTCTGATATCGGCAGAACGGCGACTTGGTCGGGCGTGAGCCAAAGTGGGAAGTGTCCTGCGGTGTGTTCTATGAGTACGGCAATGAATCGTTCCATGCTTCCGAATGGTGCACGGTGTATCATGACAGGGCGGTGTTTTTCGTTGTCGCTGCCCGTGTATTCAAGTTGGAACCGCTCTGGCAGGTTGTAGTCAACCTGTATGGTGCCGAGTTGCCACCTGCGTCCCAATGCGTCTTTTATCATGAAGTCGAGTTTTGGTCCGTAGAATGCGGCTTCGCCTTCTTCTTCGTGGGCAGGGAGGCCTTTTTCGCGGCAGGCTTCGATGATGGCGTTTTGTGCTTCTTCCCACACTTCGTCGCTACCTATGTATTTTGCTTTGTTGTTTGGGTCGCGCAGGCTTATTTGAGCTTCGTATTCTTTGAAGTCGAGTGCCTTGAAGATGATGTTGATGATGTCCATCACGCGCAGGAATTCGTCTTTCACTTGGTCTGGGCGGCAGAAGATGTGTGCGTCGTCTTGTGTGAATGAGCGTACGCGTGTGAGGCCGTGCAGTTCGCCGCTTTGTTCGTATCGATATACGGTTCCGAACTCTGCGATGCGTAGTGGCAGGTCTTTGTATGAG
>CALGGJ010000060.1 GCA_937915745.1 uncultured Prevotellaceae bacterium
AAATTTAAAGAGAAAAGATTTTTGAATGGTGAAAGCATGGTGGGACGATGGTGGGGCATTTCCACCATCGTCCCACCATCAAAACAGGGTATTGGACACAAAAAAAGGACAAGATTCTCGAGATGTCAAGAGTCTTGTCCCTAATATGAAGAAGGCAAAATGTGCCTCAATTATTGAAATCTACATTCAGTTTGATGGTGTCAGCTGCTTGTTCTTTCTTCTCGTCAACCACCTTTGCATAGACTTGTGTCGTGCGAACATTGGTATGGCCCAACATTTTGCTGACGGTATAGAGGTCTGTGCCGCTGGTCAACTGGAGCGTAGCGTATGTATGGCGGAAGCAGTGGAAGGTGATATGCTTCTTGATGCCAGCAGCTTTTATCCAACGTTCAACTGGTTTTGAAATCCAGGATGGCTGTGGAAGTCCACCGAAAACGAGTTCATCAGGATGCCCGGGCTCTCCACAAAGTTGATATGCCTGGTCGGATATTGGCATGTATTCCACACCTTTAGTCTTGCGTTGAGTGAAATTGATGCGATAGTGTTCGCCTTCTTTAGTAATCTCTTGCCAGGTCATCTTCATGATGTCACTATGCCGGAGACCTGTTAGTGCTGAGAACAAGGCAGCTCTCTTGATAACAGGATTACTACATGGTGTTGCAGCCAGTTGGTTGAGTTCTTCCAGTGTCAGGTGTTCGCGTCTGCTTTCTTGCCCCTGAATGCCTCTGACTTTGGCTGCAATGTCAACAGTGAAGTAACCATCGACAAAAGCCTGCTTCAGAGCTGTCTTAAAAATACCGAAGTACGATGAAGCCGTATTCTTGGAAATCGTGCCTTTCTTTCCTGCACCCTTTGGAGCTATTAACAGGTATTGTCTCACTTTCTCTATCATTTGGAGATTGATAGAGCCGAACAGTAACGGCTGGTTATCGGCAAATAGTTTCAATAAATCATATACACGGAACCAGGAATTATAAACCACATCTGTATTATTGGCATTACGAGTGTTTGCCAATTGTCTAAAGTATGCGATGAAGTCACATCTTGATTTCTCCACTTGTTCTGCCATTGCTGCATCGGCATCGGAGTAGAGGTCTTGGGTGTCGTATTCCTTTTGACGAATGGCTCTGATGCGGTCAGCATATAGACAATTCTCCTGGTCCAACTCAGACTTGCAGAGAATAATGCCATTCAAATCTCGCTTAGGCTTATAGGTTACTTTCCCATCTGAGCCTGTCCGAGCTGTTCGCGACTTGTCCCAGATGGGTGTTTTAATGGAACGGTTGATGTACTCTCTCACTCGCTGTGGCTTTTCCTTTCCCTCTACTTGAACAGGATAGGCTTCCAGATAGAGGTACCATTCATCATAATAATCTGACTTGCGTAACCTGACAGTTACACGAGTATTAGTAAACGATTTCTTCATGGCTTGCCTGATTTGTAAAGGTTATCAATGTCTTCTTTTGGTGCATACACAAAGTTCCCAATCTGACGGATTGGAATGGAGTACTTGCGAATGTGTAGATAAACGGTACTGTCATGCACATGGTATTTCTCAGAAATTTCACCAATAGTATAACAATTCTCTGGCTCCATGTTGTAAAGCTTTGGCAAAGGTCTGAAGGTGTTGTCAAGTACATACTCTCTACCGCCAAACATATTTTCAAGGTCAGACTTTTTTATCCGTATAAGGCGTTTCCCCAAATTCACACATGGAATTGTTCCTTTGCGGATGAGACGATAAATAGTGTCTTTGCTAACAGAAAACATAGCAACAGCCTCTTGAACGCTGATGTAATCTCTGGAATCTGGGATATTGGCAACCAGTTCTTCAAGTTTTGCCAACTTCTCAATCTCTGCTTTTTTCTTCTTGCTTGCAATCTCACTGCACTTCTTTGAACAAAATCTTGACTCAACGGTTTTGGCATAAAACCATGCGCCACAGATTTCGCATTTTCTCTTGATTTCAAACTTTGCTCTTGCCATACTCAAAATTAGATTAAAACAAGCCAAATTTCGCTCGTAGATTTTACATGTATATTTTTGTTGGGTGTCATTGCAAAATAAGTTTTGGTACAAATCTGCTGCAAATATACGCCAAAAATCGCTATAAAACAAGAGAAAAATCAGAATTAACAAAAATTAAAAATCCGTGCAACTGGTTGAGTTACACGGATTTCTTTATGATTTATTTATGGATGTTTAACTTCCATCAATGGACCTCCTCAAAGTCGGCGTCTTGTACGTCGTCGGTCGATGGGCCTTGCTGTGTTTGCTGTCCGCCTTGGGATCCGGAGCCTGGTCCTGCTTGCTGTCCGCCTGCTTGGCTGTACATCTTTTGCGATGCGGCTTGCATGACGGTGTTGAGTTCGTTCATGGCTGTGTCGATTGCGTTGATGTCTTGTGCCTTGTGTGCGTCTTTGAGTTTTCCCAGGGCTGTTTCTACGTTTCCGCGCTCGCTGCCGAGCTTGTCGCCGTTTTCGTTGAGGAATGTCTCTGTCGAGAATATCATTGAGTCGGCTTGGTTGAGTTTGTCAACTCGTTCGCGTTCTTTCTTGTCGGCTTCGGCATTTGCTTCGGCTTCTGCTTTCATGCGGTTGATTTCGTCTTCTGAGAGTCCTGATGATGCTTCGATGCGTATTGACTGCTCTTTGCCGGTGGCTTTGTCCTTTGCGCTGACGTTGAGTATGCCGTTGGCGTCGATGTCGAAGCTTACTTCGATTTGTGGTATTCCGCGTCGTGCCGGTGCGATGCCTGTGAGGTTGAATATTCCGATTTGTTTGTTTTGGTTAGCCATTGGTCGCTCGCCTTGGAGTACTCGGATGGTTACTTCGGTCTGGTTGTCGGCTGCGGTGGAGAATACTTCGCTCTTCTTGCATGGTATGGTTGTGTTGGCGTCGATGAGTTTGGTCATTACTCCTCCGAGGGTTTCGATGCCCATAGAGAGTGGTGTGACGTCGAGCAGTACGATGTCGCCTACGCCTTCTTCCTTATTGAGTATTGCTCCTTGTATTGCTGCGCCCACGGCTACTACTTCGTCGGGATTGACTCCTTTTGATGGTACTTTACCGAAGTAGTCTTCTACGATTTTCTGTACGGCTGGTATTCGTGTCGAGCCTCCTACGAGTATTACTTCGTCGATGTCGCTGGTCGAGATGCCTGCGTCGCGTATTGCATTTTTGCATGGTTCGAGGCATGACTGTATGAGGTTGTGTGCGAGTGATTCGAATTTTGCTCGTGTGAGTGTCTTGACAAGGTGTTTTGGCATTCCGCTTGCCACGGTGATGTATGGCAGGTTGATTTCTGTCTGCGACGAGCTTGAGAGTTCTATCTTGGCTTTCTCAGCTGCTTCTTTGAGGCGTTGCATTGCCATTGGGTCGAGTGTGAGGTCCACTCCTTCTTCGGCTTTGAATTCGCTGGCCATCCAGTCGATGATGACTTGGTCGAAGTCGTCGCCGCCGAGGTGTGTGTTGCCGTTGGTTGAGAGTACTTCGAATACTCCGCCGCCGAATTCGAGTATTGATATGTCGAATGTTCCGCCGCCGAGGTCGAACACAGCTATCTTCATGTCTTTGTTGGCTTTGTCGATGCCGTAGGCCAGTGCGGCTGCGGTTGGCTCGTTGACGATACGTTTGACGTCGAGTCCGGCTATTTGTCCGGCTTCCTTGGTGGCCTGGCGTTGTGAGTCGCTGAAGTATGCCGGCACGGTGATTACGGCTTCCTTCACTTCTTGTCCGAGGTAGTCTTCTGCGGTTTTCTTCATTTTCTGAAGTATCATGGCCGAGATTTCCTGTGGTGTGTAGAGGCGTCCGTCGATTTCGACGCGTGGCGTGTTGTTGTCGCCTTTCTTCACTGCGTATGGCACTCGTGCTATCTCTTGTGATACCTGGTCGTAGGTTTCGCCCATGAAGCGTTTGATTGAGAATATGGTGCGTTTAGGGTTGGTGATGGCCTGACGTTTAGCCGGGTCGCCCACTTTGCGCTCGCCGCCGTCAACGAATCCTACGATTGATGGTGTGGTGCGTTTGCCTTCACTGTTTGCGATGACAACTGGTTCGTTGCCTTCGAATACGGATACACATGAGTTTGTGGTTCCGAGGTCTATTCCGATGATTTTTCCCATAGTTGTATTGTTTTTTTGCTTGTTTTCTGTTTTTGTTTGTTACGGCCCGCCGTTTGTGGGTGGGGCTGTCGGTTTATGTTACTGCAAACAGTGTGCCAATGTGTGTTTGGCTTTGTGCGGTTGGTTCTCGGCTTTATTTTTGGCCGAAAGCCTGCCACATTGACAAGTTTTTGTGTTTTTTCGTATGCCAAGTTATGACAGAACGCGATTTTATTCTTAACTTTGCGTCATGAAACCGATTCGTTTATTCTTTGTCATTGTGTGGGCTGTGGTGGCTTGGATGCTGCCGGCCTGCGATGTTGCCGGCCAGAACGACGATGTTGACTATCTTTGGATGGTTGATGTGTCGGGTGGTCGTAATATTTATATTGAGGACATTCAGTATGCTATCGACACGTTTTATGTCGAGGCCTCTCGCCACGACCGCTTGCAGGCGTTCAATTTTGCCAAGTCGGTGGTGGGTGTGGGTCAGGCCACCGGCTCTGATTTCTGCGACTACTGCGACCTCACTGCCATGCTCGTTGCCCTCGATTCGCTCATCGGCCACAGCCGGTGCCGGTATGTGCGGGCTTTTGTCTTGTCTGATTTTAACAATGCCGACACCCTGCACGGTCGTGCCGCGTTGAATGCCGACTCGCTTGAGTGGCTTGGCAGCAGGCTGACTGAGCATAGCGAGGGTCGCGACGTGAGGGTGAGCCTCATGGTGTTGCCGCCGTCGGACCGTTATGGCAGCTATTCGCTGCACGAGGTTGAGAAAATCGTGCCTGCCGACATCTGCGAGGTTTTTGCCGTGGTGCCCGATACCACCACCATGAACTACATGCTGGGCAAGGTGGCCGAGCTGAACCGCCTGCGTGGCATAACCGACGAGCCTGAGCCTAAGGGTTCGATGCCGCTTACCGTGGCATGTCTCGTGGTCATGGCTGCCGCAATAGCCTTTGCCCGATGGGGCACTAAGTGCTGAAGATGCACGGTTGTCTGTGAGTGCGCACTCGCTGACCTGAGAGTGCGCAGTCGCAGCCTCGAGAGTGCGCACTCATGAACCCGCGAGTGCGTACTCGTTTTTACGCGTATGACTGGTGCCGACAGCGTGCTTAGGTTGTTTTCTTCAATAATATTTGGCTATGTGGCGAAAAAAGCGTACATTTGCCATGATAAAATGCTGACGCAGGAAATTTCCGCCGACACGTTGTAGCAAACGGCTTCGGCTTTGCGTCGTAAGCATGAGACGATAATACAAATTATAATTCACACATAAAAACACAGAACTATGGAACGTAATTATATGTCCATTTCGGCAGTAGTCGGCGAAGGCTGGACACTTGCCAAGAAGTACGGGCTCTGGCTGGCCCTGTTCGTATTTGTTTACATAATCGTATGCAACCTGCTGACGGCACCGTTCAGTATGCCGTCGTCCGAAGTAATGGAGCAATACACTAATGCCATGCGGCGTCAAGACATCGACGGAGCCATGCGTGCCATCAATGGCATGACCTCCGACACCGGCTATTACATCGCAACAGTCATCGAGTCGGTCATATCAATCGTCTTCTCTGCGGGTTTTGCCAAGACATGCATCATGCTGGCCAACCACAACATGGACAAATTGTCGCTCGACGGATTCAAGATGCCAGTCACAACCTACCTCAAAGTGTTTGCACTCAACATCATCGTAGGCCTCATCGTATTTGCAGGCACCCTACTCTGCTTACTGCCTGGCATCTGGCTCGGAGTCAGGCTCTCGATGTCGGTTTTCTACCTGATTGACCATCCTGAGGCCGGAATAGGCGAATCGATGAAAGCCAGTTGGGAAATGACCAAAGGCAACTTCTGGAGCCTCCTCGGACTCGAAGTCACCAACTTTTTCCTCATCCTGTTAGGTTTCTGCGTGTGCTGCATCGGAGCAATATTTGCCGCGCCATGGACTTACCTCAACAATGTCACAGCATACAACACACTCTTGGGCAACTATATCCCCGAAGCCAAGTATGAAACACTTTAAGACAGCTGCACGACTCTGCGCAGGCCTTCTTGCACTGGCATGCATGGCCACATCGTGCAACGGACAGAACAAAAGCGACGAACCCGAGGTGGTGTTAGAAACCACCTTGGGCGAAATCCGTGTACGCCTGTATAACGACACGCCACTCCATCGCGACCGCTTCATACAAAACGTACGCAACGGCCTCTACGATGACAAGCCATGGCACCGCATCATACGCAACTTCATGATACAGACAGGCGAACAACCCACACAACCCGATGCCAACGGCGACACCATACAGACTGATACCGCCGACATGATACCGGCCGAAATACACTATCCACAGCATTTCAACCGCCGTGGAGCACTGGCGGCCGCACGCGAGGGCGACGATGTGAACCCCGACCGCAAGTCAGACCCCACACAATTCTACATCGTGACCGGACGCACATACCAAGACGACGCACTGCGCGAGCTGTATGCCGCGCGCACACAGCAAGCCGTCAACCGACTCTACCGGCAAAAAGCATCACAACACAGCGACGAACTGGAAACACTGAGGGCTGCACGCAACCAACAGAAACTGAGCGACACACTCGAACGCCTGCTCGACGAAGCCAAATACGAAATATCGAAAAACCCGCCACAAGACTACACCACAGAACAAAAACGCATATATCGCACACAAGGCGGAGCACCATGGCTCGACGGCGAATACACAGTATTCGGCGAAGTAGTGGAAGGCATGAAGACAGTGCTCGCAATAGAAAAAGTAAAGACCGATGCCAACGACCGACCAACAACCGACGTAAGGATAGTAAAAGCCTATGTAGTGGAATAGACATTGATACAAACAAGTCAAGACATAAAATACCTCCAAGGTGTAGGACCCGCACGTGCACAGACACTCGATAAGGAACTGGCGATACATACCGTCGGCGACCTCCTCGTGTATTATCCCTACAAATACATCGACCGCACACGCATCTACCACATATCCGATATCGACGGCAATATGCCATACGTCCAACTGCAAGGACGCATACTCTCGGCCGACACCACAGGCGAAGGGCGCAGCCGACGACTCGTAGCACGATTCAGCGACGGCACAGGAGTGATCGAACTCGTGTGGTTCCAAGGCATAAAATACGCACTCAAGGACTACAACATCAACCGTGAATACCTGGTATTCGGCAAACCAACCATCTACGGCGGACGAATCAACATACCACACCCCGAAATAGAAGACGTAAGCAGCGGACGTTTCGACCCAAACACCGCCAGCACATTCATGCCATCATACAACACCACCGAGCGCATGAAGCGAAGCGGACTCAACTCCGCAGCAATGGCACGCCTCACCCGACGCATGTTTGAACTATTCGACCAACCATTCGCCGAAACACTCACACCGTACCTCACCCAACACTACCACCTCATACCATACGACACCGCCATACGCAACATACACTTCCCCACATCGGCCGAACTCCTCAGACGGGCACAGGTACGACTGAAATTCGAAGAACTGTTCTACGTACAACTCAACATCCTGCGATACGTCCGCGACCGCATACGACGCTACCGCGGACTCGTCATGCCACACATCGGCAACACATTCAACACATTCTACCACCAACACCTCCCATTCCAACTGACAGGAGCACAGAAACGCGTAGTACGCGAAATACGCGAAGACATGCGCTCAGGCCGGCAAATGAACCGGCTGCTGCAAGGCGACGTAGGCAGCGGCAAGACACTCGTCGCACTACTCAGCTCACTCATCGCAATCGACAACGGATTCCAAGCCTGCATCATGGCACCAACCGAAATTCTGGCCGAGCAACACCTGCAGACACTGCGCAACCTCCTGAACAATATGCCGGTAAAAGTAGAACTGCTCACAGGAAGCATCAAAGGCAAACGCCGACAGACCATACTGACAGACCTTGAAGCAGGAGACATCAACATACTGGTAGGCACACACGCCATAATCGAAGACAACGTAGTATTTGCACGCATGGGACTCGCCATAATCGACGAGCAACACCGATTCGGAGTTGCACAACGAGCCAAGATGTGGCAGAAAAACGAAACACCACCACACGTGCTGGTCATGACAGCAACACCAATCCCACGGACTCTGGCAATGACACTATACGGCGACCTCGACGTAAGCGTCATCGACGAACTGCCACCAGGACGAAAACCAATAGCTACAGTACACATGTTCGACTCACATCGAGCCAACATATATAACAAGGTGTTACACGAGATGCAGCAAGGACACCAGGTATATATCGTCTATCCACTCATCAAAGAAAGCGAAAAGAGCGACATGAAAAATCTGGAAGAGGGATACACACAAGTGTGCCGACAATTTCCAAAATACAAAGTAGGAAAGGTACACGGACAGATGAAACCTGCAGAAAAAGACGCCGAGATGCAACGATTTGCCGCAGGCGAGACACAAATACTCGTTGCAACCACAGTAATCGAAGTAGGAGTGAACGTGCCAAATGCCAGCGTCATGGTCATAGAAAATGCCGAACGGTTCGGACTCAGTCAGCTGCACCAACTGCGCGGACGTGTGGGACGCGGTGCCGACCAGTCGTATTGCATCCTCGTCACCAACTATCAGATAGGCAACGATACAAGACGACGACTGCAAATCATGGTCGATTCAACCGATGGATTCGAAATAGCAGAACAAGACCTCAAGCTGCGAGGACCAGGCGACCTCGAAGGCACACAACAAAGCGGCATGGCAATCTACCTCAAGATTGCCAATATCGCCACCGACGGACAAATACTCAACCTGGCACGCGAAGCCGCACAATTCATCATAGACCACGACCCCGACGAAAACGACCCGCACAACACCATACTGTGGCGACGACTCAAAGAACTGAGAAAAACCAACATCAACTGGGGAGCAATAAGCTAAGTCCGACCCTCACTGCAACCCATCCTCACCCGTCGGTGCCGCAAGGCTGCACTCACAGTCATCCACCGCCCCACACAACAAATAGCCCGTCATTATAAATTATTACCAATCATACACCACATGAAGACCGTATTACTTTTCCTCGCCACCGGGTTCCAAGAGACCGAAGCCCTGGCACAAGTGACCATCTGCAAACGCACCGACATCGACATCAAGACCGTGTCGGTCACCGGCGGACAAATGGTTGAAAGCACCAACGGAGTAGTAGTGAAAGCCGACCTCGTCATGGGGCGCGACACCCTGCCCCAAGCCGATATGCTCATACTGCCAGGCGGAATGCCGGGTAGCGAAAACCTATACAATTCGGCACAACTGCGCGACCTCATCACCACTCATGTCAAGGCAGGCCTGCCGGTAGCTGCCATCTGTGCCGCACCGCTGGTGCTCGGACGCATGAACCTACTCAGCGGACACCAAGCCACATGCTACCCTGGTTTCGAACCCGAGCTCAAGGGAGCAACCACCACTGGTGCCACAGTTGAAGTTGACCGTCAGTTCATTACCGGACACGGACCCGGAGCCGCCATCGACTTCGGACTCGCCGTCGTAACCTGCCTCATGGGTAAGGCCGAAGCCGACCGTGTGGCTGCCACCATGGTATGGCCATACTGAACATGGGATAATACCATACACCTACCATGACAAATCAATTTTACAACAACAAATAAATACAAAACTATGAAGAAAAAACTACTCTGTATGCTCAGCCTTCTCGTGCTGTGCATCACAGCTTCAGCCGAGTGGGTAAAACCATCGGCACCATCAGCTGCCACACCTGTAGCCGACATAGAGTTATACCTGTTCAACACCTCTGCCGAAGCATTCTTTGTCGGTGCCAACGAATATGGCACCCGCGCCAGTTTCAGTTCTGTCAGCGGTCATCGTGTACTGCTCGTGCCATCGGCCGACGATGCACAGTCATACCAGTTGACCAATGCAGCCGACGAGTCCGACACCTTCCTCCCACTCTACATTCTGGGAGTAAACAGTGTATGGGTTGACGAAAGCGGGAGCAATACCGGTGACGACCTCTTCACACTGTTGCCCCTCGGCGACGGGACCTACCACATCTCACTCTCACCACAAAACAGCGAATACAACCCGACACTCTATCCCGACACATACCTCGGCATCATACCCGAGATGAACGACACACGGTTGTACCTCACCGACCCACAGACCTATCCCGAAGCCGACGGATACGACCCATCTGGATTCCAGACCACATGGGCATTCGTCACTCCTGCCGACTACAAGACCTACATATCGGCCATGAAGGCATACCTTGCAGCACAAGACCTCAGTCTGCTGATTGCCACAGCCGAACAGACCGAAGGCCTGGCCGACGGAGTACTCGACGCAGCCAAGGCAGTGTACGACGATACCACCTCGTCTGTAGATGCTCTGACACAAGCCACGGCTGTACTGCGTAATGCAGTCAACACCGCCAAACTCAGCGCAGCGTACGTAACGTCACCATTCGAGATGTTGCAGATGCTCGGAACCGTAGAGCAGACCTTCACCAACGGCCAGACAACAGGATGGACATCCACCACACTGGCACAAAACAAACAGGCATCAAACGGTAACAACGCTGCCGACTACAACATCACCGGCAATCACTACGAGAACTGGAGCAGCTCGGCATTTGGCACAGGTCGCATCTACGCCTCGCTCACAGACCTTCCAAATGGTGCTTATCGGTTTAATGCACTGGCATTTGCCAACATCACCGGAGGCTCATACCTTTATGCAGCAAGCAACAAGACCCTCATCACATCTACACAAATCGACATCAACCAAGAGACCGATGTCTATGCCATCGTTACCGACGGCACCCTCGAATTTGGACTGCGCGTTGAAGAACAAGGGCCTAATTGGGTAGGACTCGACAATGTCAACCTCTACTACATGGGTGGTTCGTATGGTTCTTATGACTACATAGCCCAACTGACACTCGATGAAGTCGAAGACTATCAGGCAATCATCGACGACAACCCCAACCTTCTGTATGGTAAAGACGAATACAATGCCTACATCAGTGCCAAGACTGCACTCGAGATGTCTATGCAAGCTGACTGCACAGAAGACGAATACGGCAAGAACATAGCCACTTGCATCGAGGCCTTCAAGTCCGCTGCCTCCGCACTCGGACAGAGCATCGATGCATACGAAGCCTATACACAGGCCATCAACGATGCCGAAGACTGGCTCGGCAGCATGAGCAACGGCTCTGACCAGGCCAACATCCTGGCCGATTATCTGATGGAAGACAGCGAACCGTCCGAAGGCGTGTTCAATGGCAACGGTGGCTCGCAGTATATTCTGCAGAACTGCAACCTTAATGCTACAGACATCAAGGCCGAGACCGCATATCTGGCACAACTGCTCAACGATGCCGTGGCATCGGGCATGAGCGATGGCGACGATTGTACCGAACTGCTTAAGAACCCTACATTCAGTGAAACAGGCGGATGGACATCTGCCGTAGGTCCTGTATGGCCGACTGGCAATGTAGGCACCATGCCGGTATTAGAAGCCGCCAATATGGTGTGCGATGTCTATCAGCAACTCACAGGTCTGCAGAATGGACTCTACGAAATGACTCTTCAGGCCGCGTTCCGTCCAGGTGCAGACTACACTGATGCGAACGAAGCTGTGGCCAAAGCCTTTGCTTATATCAACGGCTACGAGACACGTCTGCCGTCGGGCAACAATGGCGAAGGCCTACAACTCAACTCGGCCGAAGAGGCATCTGCCGCCTTTGCCGAGGGTAAATACCCCCTCACCGTGTATGGACTCGTCACCGACGGCACCATGCGCATAGGTATCACCAACAAAGTACGCTCAGTAGAGAGTTGCCGGCTCTGGGCTTCCGACGTACGTCTCACTTTCCGTGCCAAAAACGAAGAAGTCCTCAGCTCCGTCATCGGACAGACCACACCTGTGGCCGAAGAACTGTTAGGCAACTATTGCGGACAACCTGAACTTACGACCCTGCGCACAGCCATCGATGCAGCTTCTGCCCCCGACGATGCTTACACTGCACTCATCAACCTCAAGGCCGCAATGGAAGATGTCGATGCATCAACTGCCGCCTATGCCAACCTCGCCATTGCACTGCATGCACTCGCACAGGCCATTACTGATGCCACCGATGCATCGGCCGTCACACTGGCCAACGCACAAGAAGTGCTGACTACGGCCCAAAACGCATACACCGACCAGGCCTACACTACCGCAGAGGCCGAACAAGCCATCAGCGATGTCAATGCAGCAGCAGTAGCCGTGAAGATGGGTGGCGAAAAGGCGACAGAGGACAATCCTGTGAACTACACATCGGCCATCGTCAACAACACATTCGACCCGTCGCGCGGCAGCAAGAACGACGGCACTATCGAGGGATGGACCACCACGGCCATGAATGGTTACAAGGAATATACCGTGAGCTACAACCGTGCTGCCTTCGAACTCAACCAGAAGATTACAGGTCTGCCTAAGGGCAACTACAAGGTAACGGTACATACCTACTACCGTGCCGGCTACTGGAACGAGGAAGAGGCATACATGGCAGAAGGACGCGACACACACCTCACCACACTCTATGCCCAGACATCTGCCGATAAATATACAAAACCTGTGCTCAACCTCACCGAGGGTGCAACCGCAGAACTGCTTACCACCGGCAAGTATTACACCCTGAGCAGCGGGCTCTATGCTCCTGACGGCACTACGCCTACTGCCGAGTACTTCGCTGCCGGCGCCTACCTCAACGAGCTCTACTTCTACGTACCGTCCGACGGACTTGTAACCATCGGCCTCTCGAAGACCGACATGTATGCCAACGACTACGAGGTAGTAGGCGAGTGGCGCCTCTACTACTACGGCAACGGCAACCATATCGACGAGTTGGACAACAGCTCTGCTACAGCCATCAACACCATTTCGGCACCGTCTCACACTGTCGGCAACTCTGCTCCTGTGGCATACTACACCACCACCGGAGTACGTCTCGACTCACCGGTGAACGGCATCAATATCGTACGTTTTGCCGACGGACATACAGCCAAGATACTGATACGTAAGTAATCAATCTATGACGAAATGTGCAAGGTATTGAAAACGGCACCCGTCCTGTTCGGATTCTTTGTCATGGGCTTCTGCGACATAGTCGGCATCTCGTCCGACTATGCTCGCGATGCCTTTGGATGGAGCAACCTGCTCACCGGTCTCATCCCATCGATGGTGTTTGTGTGGTTCCTATTCCTGGGCATACCCGTCGGCATCCTGATGAACCGCTTCGGCCGCAAAAACATGGTGCTGCTGTCGATGGCAATCACCATAGTGGGCATGGTCCTGCCCTTGTTCTCCTACAACAGTATCACCTGCATGACAGCCTACGCACTTCTGGGCATAGGCAATGCCATTCTACAGGTCAGTCTCAATCCGCTGCTGCAAAACGTCGTCACCGACGACAAGCTGCTCACATCGAGCCTTACTGCCGGACAAGTGGTCAAGGCACTCTCGTCACTGGCCGGTCCATACATCGTGTTGCTGGCTGTCGGCACGTTTGGTGGTGGCGACGAGCAGAAGTGGTACTACTGCTTTCCCATACTGGGTGTCATCACCCTCTTGTCGGCCCTGTGGCTGGCACTGACATCCATCCCACGCGAGCAGTCGGCCACGACCGAGGCCAACACCGTGGCAGGCACACTCTCACTGCTCAAAGACCATACCATCCTGCTGCTCTTCCTCGGCATCTTCTTCGTCGTAGGAGTCGATGTTGCAACCAACTTCACATCGAGCAAGATTATGCAGATGCGGTTCGGGTGGGATAAGGAGACGGCCGGCCTCGCACCGCAGATATACTTCCTGAGCCGTACCATCGGTGCGTTCATCGGAGTATTCATCATGACACGCATCAAAGACCAGCTGTACTTCAAGCTCAACATCGTGGCATGCGTGGCCGTGCTTATCGTCCTGGCCATCGTTGGCAATGCCACAGCAAGCCTCGTTTGCATCGGTGCCGTCGGATTCCTCTGTTCGTGCATCTTCCCCATCATCTACTCCATGGCAGTGAGCGCACGTCCCGAGTCGGCCAATCAGATTTCGGGACTCATGATTACAGCCGTGGCAGGAGGCGGAGCCGTGACACCGGTCATCGGAGCAGCTATCGACCATATCGGCATCGTGGGCGGTCCCCTGGTCATCATGCTGTGCGCCCTCTACCTCACCTACTGTGCATTCTGTGTTAAACCCAATACTAACAACCCTACATACGAGTCATGAAACAATATGTTATAGGTATCGATATAGGCGGCACCAACACCGTGATAGGTGTAGTCAGCCGAGCGGGCGACGTGCTGGCCTCCGACAGCATCAAGACCCGCGACTATCCATCGCTCGACAACTACGTCACCACCCTCAGCAGCCGCATCCAGGCTTTGTCCGACCGCTGTGGCGTGTCGGGCAATATCGAGGGCATCGGCATCGGTGCCCCCAACGGCAACTACTACCGTGGCACCATCGAACTGGCCCCCAACCTCCCTTGGAAAGGTGTTACCATTCCGTTGGCTCAGCTCATTGAGGGGCGCACCGGCATTCCCACCCACCTCACCAACGACGCCAACGCGGCCGCTATGGGTGAGATGACCTATGGAGTGGCACGTGGCTTGCGCCATTTCATCATGATTACCCTGGGTACGGGAGTTGGCAGCGGCATCATAGTCGATGGCAATCTGCTGTACGGCTCCACGGGTTTTGCAGGCGAGCTGGGACATGTCATCGTTGACCGCACACCTCAGGCACGCCTTTGTGGCTGTGGGCGTCACGGATGTCTGGAGACCTACTGCTCGGCCACCGGCATCGCACGTACAGCCCGCGAACGTCTTTCCTACAGTGTCGAACCGTCGCTCCTGCGCCGCATCGAGCCCGACAAAATCACGTCGCGCGACATCTACGACGCAGCGGTCGAGGGCGATGCGATGGCCATATCCATATTCCGCGAGACCGGCATCATACTGGGTCGTGCCCTGGCCGACATGTGTGTGTTCTCGTCGCCCGAGGCCATCATCCTCTTTGGCGGACTTGCCAAGGCAGGCGACTTCATACGGCGCTATACCGAAGAGGCCATGAACGAAAACATGCTCAACATATTCCATGGCACGGTACGCCTGCTTGTCAGCGGACTGAAAGATGCCGATGCAGCAGTGCTCGGTGCCTCGGCCCTGGGATGGGAGAAGGTTGTTTTTGAACAGAACAATGTTTCATCTGTATAGAACGACATTCCATTGAAGTCATACCAACGGAGGTATGAAATACCGCAGGAGCGTATCTGTATACTATCTTTAAGTTACATATCAGATACACTCCTGCGCTTCGCTCCGTCGGTATGACAGGGGGAAGGCATGAAATACCGTGGGAGTGTATCTGCATACATTCCATTGAAGTCATACCGACGGAGGTATGAAATACAGCAGGAGCGTATCTGTATATGAAACACATACTTGCGAGTCTTGTGTCAGAGGTCAGAGGATAAAGGTTAAAGGTCAGAGGATAAAGGTTAAAGGTTAAAGGTCAGAGGATAAAGGTTAAAGGTTAAAGGTCAGAGGTTAAAGGTTAGAGAGGTACTCAGCCATGAAACGACGAAGGGGATGTGCGCGGCACATCCCCTTTCGTTCCTGTATTGACGGTTTATGTGGTTTAATCACCAGAATCCCTCGCTCCATACGTCGCGGCTTTTGGTATCCATGCCACGGTCTTGATCTGCAGAGTCGGACAATACGTCAGGACCACTGGTAGCTATCATCTTGGAGAGTGCTACCATCTCTACGACTGTTGTTGGTTTTATATATTGTTTCATCGCTTTTCTGTATTTTTTTGTTAATAATCTTGTTTTTGTACCGTTCAATTACTTAACCAACACCTTTTTGCCGTTCACGATGTTGACACCGCGCTGCAGGCCGCCAAGCTGCTGACCCTGGAGGTTGTAGATGGCACCGTTGGCTGCACCTTCAGCGTAGATGCTGCGGATTGCTGTCGCATCGGTGTCGAAGGTGATGACACGTGGCTTGGCTCCGACTGCCGGCAGAGTGAGGTAGCACTTGTAGGCTGTAGCGGTGAATGCAGCGTCAACCTTATAGAATGCCTGTGTGCTGCCGTTGGTCTGAAGCACGTATGAATCTGTAGGAACCGTAGCTGCTGTATATACACCGGTGAGCAGGCCTGTGGTGTAGCTGTCGGCAGTAGCGAGGCTTTGTCCGGAGAAGACATTAGAATAGTCGCTTCCTGTTGTGTTCTTCACGAGCACTGGTGTGTTGGCAGCAATGGTTGTCTCAACTGCTGCGAGAGTGAGCTTGCTGTCTGCATAGCCTGTTACGGTGTATGCTTCAATCCCGCTTGGTATGGCTACTGCGAACGGAGCGATGAATGTACCGAACTTGCCGGCATTGGCTGCCATGGTGACATTTACTGTTTCTGCTTTGAGGAGACTGATGTCGCCATATGCCACACGATTAGTGGTTGCACCAAAGACAATGGTATAGTTGCCTGCTTCACCCGTAGTGAACTTCACAGTAGCCATTGGCCATGCACTATCCGTCGAGTTTCCCAGAACGCTCGTTGTTGCAAGCGATTCTGTTGCGATTGTAGTGCCACCTGCATTCTTAACGGTAACAGAAGGCGTGCCTGAGGTTGCACCCCAGCCGGCATATGCAAATGTCAGAGCATATACTGTGCTGCCCTTCAGTGGCAGTGTGTAGCCAGAGGTTGCACCGTAAGTACCAGTGCCACTTTCCTGCACATGCAAGCACATCGCATTAGTGAGTTTTAAGAGTCCACCATTCGTTCCAGAGTTGTGAGAGATACGTGCATTTGAGAAGTTGAAGCCGCCTGCATCTGTTGTAGTCTCACCCTGTGCAGAGAAGTCACTGATGCTCCAACGGAAGCCGTTCACCTCGGTGGTGTTGGCAGTCAGTGTAAGATAGTCTGTCAGTGAGTTGACAAGAAGCTTAGAGTTGGTTCCTTCTGAATCAATTGCGCGTGCTGCAGCAATATGCTCTATAGCTTCGATGTTTTCGTAAGGAGCATACTCACCACTCTCGAATCCCCATGTAGCGCCATCGTATGTTGCGATAGCACTGGTCAATGCAGTGTAGTCAGCAGATGTTGCGGCAGCAGCATAGCTGGTGATGGTCACCGACTCTGGCGAGTATATGAACCACTGGCCGGCAGCAAATCCCATTACCTTCACACCGTAGGTGTAAGTGCCTGGAGTAGAGCAGTAGAACCATACGTCGTTGTGATATTTGTCATCCTGGAACATTTGTAAGGCAGATGTGGTGTTGTTAGCATAATACTGACCATTGTACAGTGCATCGTTGCCTGCAACCATTTCGGTTGCATTACCAGTCTCATCATAAAGTGACTTTATTTGCGTCTCGCTATCACCAAAGAAGAGAACAGCGTCAGGCATGTCCGCACCTGCAGTATGAAGTGCCTGTACATTCTCATTCCATGTAGCGCGGTTGAAGGCTTGCATTGAGAACTTGTAGAAGCCTGCCTGAGTAATATCTATGGTGTTGCTGTAAACAGTGACAGGATCCATGTTTGAATAGCCGTCACCCGTTCTAGGCTGATAAGATTCAGAAACACTTGTGATTGTAGATGCGGGAACAAATGCGCCCTCTATATAGTTTGTAGTCAGTTCGGACTCCAGGGCACTTACCGTAGAAATGCCGCTGAGTGAGGCGTAGTTGCCTGAAGCGTATGCGGCAGCAGCGGCTGTAGCAGCCTGAGCATTTTTCTTTGCCTGCATTGCAGCAGCATGTTCACTGATGCTTTCTACAGCCCATAAGATGATAGGTCCGGCATTTGCACCTGTACCATCATCATAGACTGGTATTTCCTCATAGGTAGCATGTGCGTCGTTGTACTTAAGATACTTTGTGGTTCCACCTTCGCTGCGATAATTATTTGAGATGAGATACTTGCCATTTGAGATGCTTATGGTGAAATCTATCTTTTCGGTTGATGCGCCGTCAGCATAACTGTCGAAAGTACTATTGGTCGGGGCAAAAATGTAACCCTGGGTGTCAGCCATCTTCAGTGTACTTACATTGCTGCCGTCGGTAGTTATGACAACGGCCAGACCGTAGCTGTCCAACGATGTATGTGTGCTGTGTGCTGTACCACGTGCCAGATATTTGTCAACGGCAGCGCTGGTTCCTTCGGACGTGCCGTTCCAGGTGGCAGCTGCCTTGAGGAAATAGGTGCCGTCAAACACAGCAGGCGTGTTGAACACGATATCCTGAGCAGCATTGTATGTACTACCTTCAGAATAGCCAATAGCATTTGCAGGAATATAAAGTGTATGAGCTGTGTTGGCCACAACTGTTGGTACAGTGAAAGTGAAGCCGTTTGCAGTTGGAGTAACAGAAATACTTACATCGTCGAAAGTAACACCGCTAAAGTCTTTTGCAACCGATGCACTTGGGTTATTAGTTCCCAAAGATTCGTATGATACCGTCACGGTGTTGCCTGTTTGTATATAACTTGCGTCAGCAGTGGCACTGCCTACATTATACTTGTAGGAAACCGTCAGGGTCGTTGCTGCATCAGTCTTGAAATAGAGGCGGCCTGCAGGGAGTGATGATATGGTCTTAGTCTCATCTGCCGTGAAAGTTACGTCTGTACCTGTGGCCCCACTGGTCAGTTGGGTGCCATCGGTGGTGTATGTGAGCGTTGCGGCTGCCGACGATGTGAAGTCATAGTCGTCAGCACTCGGCAAATCATAATAGTACCATGTATCAGCCGTCATTGCTCCACTGGCTGGCAGTGCAACGGCATCGTTGACAAGGCATGTGCCGAAGTATTCGAGATAGAAGTTATCGAAGATTTCCCAGTTTCCACCTGTTTCGTCCTTAACGCCTACGGTCAGGGTGTTGTCGGTTACAACCGTTGTTACTGCATTATCTGCGTATGCTCCTGTCAGGAATTTTGTGCCGCTCGTCGCTGCAGTGCAATCATCTGACACCCACGACATGAGCCCTGTCTCGTTGCTGTTAGCATACAATATGGTAGGAGTGGATGTGTCATAGTAGAAGCCTTGGCAATGCAGTGTATATTTGCCATTCGGTATTGAAACACTGATGGTTTGAGAAAAATCAATTACCGCGTGCCATGCTTCAGCAGTAACATTCTCTTTGCTGCCCTTGCACACATCAACATTTGTTTTATTCCACATTGGAAGTTCCCAAGGATGACACATATCGGTGTTGCGGAGCAGGTAAGTGTAATCGTTCACTGCCTCACGTACAGACCTCGGGATGAGCAACCAATAAGAATTTGCATCACCTGTACTTGCGCCGACACTTATGAAAGCCCCCATCTTACTATCATAAAGCCCATCCTTTACCTCATAATAAAGGTACTGGGTATCACTATGCTTTATGGTGTATGCGTTGGTATAGCCATCGACGTTAACAGAAGTAAAGACCCAATCGGCATCATTAGAACCGGTATCTACATATCCGTTCAGTGTGAGATAGCCGGCTTTTGCATCAGTACCATTTGCTGAATAAGGCTGTGAGAAAATTGAATAGCCGTTGGTGGCGGTGGCTAACGTAATGACACGTCCTGCATGGTCCACAGATGCATGCGTTCCAAAGTCCATACCGTCTGTCAGGAACATCTTAGCCCCTATATTGTAGAGGAAGTAGTCCCCTCCTGCAGCAGGTATCACACCATCTTTGTAATCATGATTGAAGGATGCCTGCGCCCACAAAGTTGCCCCCCCCACTAACAGGGCGGCAACAAAAGTAAGTAATTTTTTGATTGTCATTTT
>CALGGJ010000061.1 GCA_937915745.1 uncultured Prevotellaceae bacterium
ACTAACGTAATATATTAATGTGGTCGGACTGTCCGACTTTTTAAAGTGGATTCATGAATCGGTATCCGGCCGCAAAGTTCCACACTGTTTCGCTCTTGTTGGCCGATGCCATCTCATATCCGAAATGGCGGTTGTAGTTGCACTCGGTTGATAGTTCGAGTCCGAATGCTGATGTATATTCCACCGCTGCATTTGCTTGCAGCAGGTGTCCTGCTGTTCCGGTTGACATGTAGTCGTTGCGGCTTTTGTTAAGGTTATAGCCCACCCCGCCGCGCATAATCCAATGTAGGTTGCTATAGTTGGCTTCGATATTTGTATTGAGGTTGTGCTGCCATGTGACACTTTTTATTGGTTCATAGTCGGTTGTATTCTGCACGTACGACACATTGTGGCGCATTGAGTGGTTGGCGGTGAAAATGAGCACAAGGTCGTGTATGGATTGTGTGAAGAACAGGTATTCGTTGATGTTCCAGTTTCCGTTGATGTTGGCCGGGCTTGTGCGGCGGGCTCCTGTGGAGCGGTCGGTTATGGTCTTGCTGGTAACAGCATCTATTGTTGTGGAGTAGCTGGCGCGCAAGCGCATGATGGCCTTGAGTTGGAATTCGATTCCTGCATTATGGTTCACCGACTTCTTCAGTCCGGGGTTGCCTTCGCGTATGTTCATCGGGTCGCTATAGTCGGTCACATTGGTCAGTTGGCTCACGTTCGGCAGGCTGTTACCTATGTTGTAATTGAGCCTTATGCGGTTTTTGCCCAAGCGGAATCCGATGTTTGTGCCTGCACTGTATCGAAGCCCGTTGTAGCTGACGTCTTCGTCGAGGTTATATTTTTCTTCTTTTATGTTCATGTGTGTAGGTACAAGGCTTGCGTTGATGTTAAACTCGATGGTGTCGTTGTCGTAACGGTACCTCATCTCGCCCTGGTTGGTGACTGTGGTATGGCGTTGGCTGGTGTGCAGGCTATCTACTGAGTGCGCCGTGAGGTCGGGCATGATGTCCTCGTAGGTTTGTGTGTTGGTGTCGCGGTTGTAGTTGAAATCATATCCTACTCTGAAGAATCCGTGTCGTCCGAATCGGTGTGTAAAGCTTGTGTTTATGCCGTATCCCTGGTTTTTGGCTGGTGTCGAGATGCGATGGTTGACATCGCGCACGCTGTCGCCCAGCTGTACAAATTGGTTGTACGAGCGATTGTAGTTGGTCGAATGGTTGTCGCCGCTCTTGACATTGACGTTGAACGACAGTTCGTTGATTCCTTCTTCGTCGAGTCGTTTATTGAACGTCGCATTTCCTGTGTAGTTGTTTCCGTTTGTTCGTGAGGTATTGCTCTGACGTGTTAGTCGCACGAGTCCCTCGCCCTCGTTCGACACCGAGTCGGTCGATTCGCTCCTGCTGTTGCTCTCGTTGCGCGAGTAGTCGAGATTGAGGCTCCAATACATGGTTTTGCTTGCCCAGTTGTTGACGAAGCCTCCTGCCGAATAGTTTTTGTTTGCCGATGAGCTGCGCGATTCGCTGGTTGAGTTCTGTGTGTAGTCGGGCATGAACATGCGGTTGTAGCTTTCCGAGTGGTTGTCGCTGCGGTTGTAGTTGTGCGACAGGTTAGTGTTCAGCGAACTCTTCCCGAAGTTGTATTCGTAGCCTGCGCCCAGATTGGTCTGTACCATCTTTTCTATTATGTTTCCGGGATAAGGTATGTCTGAATTTGAGAAGTTGACACGTCCTTGTCCACCCTTCTGCCGCCATTGCGACAGGTTGGATTCTAATTGTTTGTTTTTAAACGACTCGTTGGTGCCCACTGTCGCATCGGCAAATATCACTTGCTTCATTGGTTTTTTGGTTTCCATGTCCATCACGTAGTGTTCGTCGCTCATCACGTCGAGCGTGTCGTCGGGCACTTCATACACTTTGAGTGCCTTCAGTTTGTCGTGTGGCATGTTGTTGAGTGCGATGCTCATATCGCGTTTGAAAAACGACTCTCCGTTGAGTCGTATCTCGGTGATGTCTTCGCCTTGATATTTCATCTGGCCGTCTTTATACTCGAGTCCGGGCAGTCGGCGCACAAGGTCGAGCAGCACACTGCCTGATGGCATGTCGAATGCATCGGCATTGAAGATGACGGTGTCGCCGCTCTGATACATTTTGCGCAGTTCGGCCACAATCTCGACTTCGGCTGCTGTCACGGGGTTCGACTTCATCACAAGCGAGTCGAGTGTGACGGTAAACATATCGATGCCGTATTCTTTCGACTGTTTGGGTGTGAAGATATGTTCGTAGGTTTCCATGCCTATATACGACACCGTCACCTTCAGGCGTGTGTCTTTCAGTCGGTCGCGGCGCTGTATTCCAACCCACACACTGCCGTTTTTATCGACGGCACCGCCCGACATCTCGGTCGTGTCGCCCATACAAACCACCTTCACCGTAGCACCTTGCAGTGGATAT
The DNA here is from genome assembly GCA_937915745.1 of uncultured Prevotellaceae bacterium. Classification (GTDB taxonomy): domain Bacteria; phylum Bacteroidota; class Bacteroidia; order Bacteroidales; family Bacteroidaceae; genus Colivivens. Next base: position 2,439 of record CALGGJ010000061.1, read on the forward strand.
GGCTTGGGTTCGAAGTCATCTACTCCATATATCGTTCCGGTAACTTCATACGATTGTTTCACATAGGTGCGCATATATGCCTGCATCTCGGGCGAGTTCCACCCCTGGGCATACACTGCAGTTGTCAGCATCAGCATCACGATGGTCGATGCAAAGCTTCCGAGGTTCATCTGATTGTCTTGTCTGTTTAGAGTTGTCTTGTTGTGATTGCTTTCTCCTTACCGCTTCAGTCGGTATCTTCCAATGTATAGGTTTTTTGCGGCTGCAAAGGTAAGACTAATTTCCCGAAAGGGATCGTAAGCACGACAAAAAGTTATGTCAGCTTAACTATATTTAACATTAAAGTCCGTCTGAATGGTCCGGATTAATAGCGGTTAACACACAGCAGGGGAGCGGCCAGAGCCAGGCATTCTCATCGCTACCGCCTCTCACCATTCCATCAATGGTTCCCGGGAGAGTGCGCAGTCGTGGGCATGAGAGTGCGCAGTCGTGGGCATGAGAGTGCGCAGTCGCGGGCATGAGAGTACGCAGTCGCGGGCATGAGAGTACGCAGTCGCGGGGTCGTCAGTGTGAAGACCATGAGAAGGATATTAGGATGGAATATGAATATAGTAAGACCAAAAGAGGATACGCACCTGTCGTCGTATCCCCTTTCATGTCTGAGTTGCGGAGGTTGGATTCGAACCAACGACCTCCAGGTTATGAGCCTGGCGAGCTACCAGCTGCTGCCACTCCGCGATGTCGTATGTCGTTTTTCGGTCACAAATGCATGGCAAAACGATGTTCTTGTTCCGAAAGTGAGCGCAAAGGTACGACATATTTTTTACATGGCCAAACATTTTTTCAAGAAAAATGCAATCTACATGCAAAATCAAGTCGTTGACGGCAGCGTTATTAATTTCTGTGCCTTGACTTTGTATTCCTCTCTCACAACCCCTTTACCATTGTTCCACGCTCAAACACAGTTTGGCTTTGCTCTCGCTGTTACATCGGCGGGCCGTGTGACCCCTCTGAGCACTGACCTCTAACTGTTACATCCGTGTTCATACATGCTAGCCGTATTCGTTTTATACATTCGTTAGCGTTTTACTCACTTTTGGGTATTGCCCACGCAGACGAATAGTCGTAACTTTGCACCCGAAACCGAGACGCAAAGTTACGTACCGTTCGTTTACTGGGCACCCGAAACCGGATGCAAAGTTACGTACCGTTCGTTTACTGGGCACCCGAAACCGGATGCAAAGTTACGTACCGTTCGTTTACTGGGCACCCGAAACCG
>CALGGJ010000062.1 GCA_937915745.1 uncultured Prevotellaceae bacterium
ACATCTGACGGAAAGCGAGGCGACCGATACGGCCAAAGCCGTTAATAGCTACTTTTACGTTTGCCATTTTCTTGTAATTTTAATTAGGTTAAATAAATATTGATAAACTTTTTTTAAACTTTTCTTGCGTTTTGCGATGCAAATGTACAAAATTCTTTTTATATTTGTGGCATCAATAACTAATTATTTATCATTATTTATCTAATTAAACACTATCAATTATGGGTTTCATTAAAGATTTCAAGGAATTTGCCCTAAAGGGTAATGTAGTGGACATGGCTGTCGGTGTCATCATCGGCGGTGCATTTGGTAAGATTGTGACCAGTATCGTAAGCAACATCATCATGCCTCCTATCGGCGTGTTGCTGGGCGGCGTGGATTTTACCGACTTAAAGGTAACCCTGAAGGAAGCCGTTACCGAAGGTGAGAATGTAACAGAGGCTGTAACGCTGAACTACGGTCAGTTCATTCAGGATGTTGTGGACTTCCTCATCATCGCTCTGTGTATCTTCTTGATGATTAAGGGCATCACCAAGTTGACAGCCAAGAAGGAAGAACCCGCTCCCGAACCCGAGGCTCCTGCCGGACCTACCCAGGAGGAACTGCTCACGGAGATTCGCGACCTGCTGGCTAAGAAGTGAGGAACGAAAACAAAAAAATATACTAACCTAAAAACTTAAAGACTATGAAAAAGTATTTAGCAGAAATGGTAGGTACGTTCGTACTTACATTCTTGGGTTGCGGCACTGCCGTTGCTCTGGGTTGTGGAAGCGACACCGCTTCTATCGTTGGCACGGCCTGTGCCTTTGGTCTTGCCGTTGTGGCCATGGCATACGCCATCGGTGGCATTTCGGGTTGCCACATCAACCCCGCCATCACACTGGGCTGCCTCTGCTCAAAGCGCATCAGCGTGAAGGACGCTTGTGGCTACATGGTGTTCCAGGTTATCGGTGCCATCATCGCTGCCGCCCTGTTGTATGCTGTTGTTCAGACAGCAGGTGCTGACGCTGTCATCACTACTTCTACGGGTGCCAACGCATGCGCTTTCGGTACGTGCAACGGTCTGCTCGTCGAGGCTGTCCTTACCTGCATTTTCGTACTCGTAGTGTTGGGCGCAACAGATGAAAAGAAGGGTGCTGGTGCTTTCGCAGGTTTGGCCATCGGCCTCTCCCTGATTCTCATTCACCTCGTAGGCATCCACTTCACGGGCACCAGTGTCAATCCCGCCCGTTCCATCGGTCCCGCCCTATTCGAGGGTGGCCAGGCTCTACAGGAGTTGTGGGTGTTCATCGTAGGTCCGTTCATTGGTGCCATCTGTGCTGCCTGCATCTGGTGTCTGATTGGCTGTGACTGCAAGTGCGAGAAGTGCGAGAAGTAAACGCTCATACATTATTATATAATATATGATGAGAAAGTTAATGATGTTTGCTATCGGCATGCTCATCGCAGGCAATGCCATGGCACTGGAGAATGAACCCAAACAGGGCTTCACAGGAATGGCATTCCTGGGTCTGAACGCTACGCACATCAAGCACACCTTCTATGACGGCAAGCCTGGCGGTACGATGGGTTTCCGTCTGGACTATGTCCTGCCCAAGGCTCATGGTACGTACATCACCGCTGGTGTGGATTGGACCATGAAGGGTGGCAAATATTCTACAATCGAGCCTGATCCAAATAGCGACCCACTGGCTCCCACCTATTGCGATGGTACAGTAAAGGCAAAACTACACTATGCAGAGATTCCCATCCGTATAGGCTTCCGTTATAACATCAACAAGGAGATTGGTGTCTATGGCGAACTGGGTCCCTACTTCGCAGTAGGTCTGGGCGGAAAGCACAAACTGAATATGGATGCAGATGGAGCCCAGTGGGATGCCGTTGAGGATGCACAGAAGTGGAAGGCATTTAAGAAGAGCGAGACTCCTCTGCACGACAATTTCCAGCGCTGGGATGCTGGCTTCGGCTTCAGGGTAGGCGCAGAGTACAACCAGCACTACAACCTCATGCTGGGTTGCGACTGGGGCATCACCGACATGTGGCGCGACAAGTATCGCGATGCTATGTTCGCTTACAACGCGCCTCTGGCTAAGGCCAAGAACTTCAACTTTACCCTGGCGTTCGGCTATCGCTTCTAAAATTGTTGCAGAACATAATGATTTGCCCCGAGGCTCATTGCTTCGGGGCATTTTTTGTATATATGCAAATAATTTCGTATCTTTGCGCCCGTTAAATCGTAAATATAAATATTCCATGTTTGAAAATCTAAGCGAAAGACTGGAACGGTCTTTTAAAATATTGAAGGGTGAGGGACGCATCACCGAAATCAATGTAGCAGAGACGCTGAAGGATGTGCGTCGCGCCTTGTTGGATGCCGACGTTAACTATAAGGTTGCGAAGACATTTACCGACACCGTAAAGCAGAAGGCCTTGGGGCAGAACGTGCTTACAGCCGTAAGGCCCGGTCAGTTGATGGTGAAGATTGTACACGACGAACTGGCGCTGTTGATGGGTGGAGAGACCGCAGAACTGAACCTCCCCGGGCGCATTGGAGACCCCAGCATCATTCTGATGGCAGGTTTGAACGGTTCGGGTAAGACCACGTTCAGTGGAAAGTTGGCAAAGATGCTGAAGGAAAAGCATTTCAAGAAACCTCTGTTGGCTGCCTGCGACACGTTCCGCCCTGCTGCCATGGAGCAGTTGCGCGTACTGGGCGAACAGATTGACGTGCCTGTCTATATGGAGTTGGGAGCCACCGACCCCGTGGAGGTGGCCCGTCATGCCATCAACGAAGCCCGACAGAAGGCTAATGATGTGGTCATCGTCGATACAGCAGGTCGTCTGGCCATCGATGAGGAACTGATGCAACAAATCTCTGACATCAAAGATGCCATCCATCCGCATGAAATACTCTTCGTCGTGGATGCCATGACTGGTCAGGATGCCGTGAACACAGCCAAGGAATTTAACGACCGACTGGATTACACGGGCGTTGTGCTGACTAAACTGGATGGCGACACTCGTGGCGGTGCTGCTCTCAGTATCCGTTCGGTCGTCAATAAGCCCATCAAGTTCGTAGGTACGGGTGAGAAGATGGAGGCCATAAGCCCCTTCCATCCCGCACGTATGGCTGACCGCATATTGGGCATGGGCGATATCGTCTCACTTGTGGAGAAAGCCCAGGAACAGTATGACGAGAAGGAGGCACGCCGACTGGAGCAGCGCATCAAGAAGAATAAGTTTGACTTCAACGATTTCTACACACAGATACAGCAAATCAAGAAGATGGGTAACCTGAAGGATCTTGCCAGCATGATACCTGGAGTGGGGAAGGCCCTCAAGGATATTGACATTGACGATGACGCCTTCAAGAGCATTGAAGCCATTATCCTAAGTATGACACCTAAGGAACGTGAGAATCCCGGATTGCTGAACACGAGTCGCCGTATGCGTATCGCAAAGGGTAGTGGTACGGATATTCAGGAAGTTAATCGGTTGATTAAGCAATTCGACCAGACTCGCAAGATGATGAAAATGGTCACCAGCAAGAATATGACTGGCATGATGAGAGGGATGCCCCCGATGCCCAAATTCGGTTCGAAATAACGCAATAACGATATAACAACAAAAAAATGACGCTGATTGACGGAAAGGCCACGGCAGCCACCATTAAAGCCGAAATCAAGGATGAGGTAGAACGTATCGTTGCGCAGGGAGGCCGCCGCCCCCACTTGGCTGCCATCCTTGTCGGACACGACGGAGGTAGCGAAACGTATGTAAAGAATAAGGTTCTGGCCTGTGAAGCCTGCGGTTTCCAATCCACACTCATCCGCTTCGAAGACGATATCCGTGAGGAAGAGTTGTTGGCATGTGTCTCACGCCTAAACAACGACGAGTCTGTGGACGGATTTATTGTGCAGCTTCCTTTGCCGCGTCATATCAACGGACAAAAAGTCATAGAAGCCATCGATTATCGCAAGGATGTGGACGGTTTCCATCCCATCAACGTGGGGCGCATGGCCATCGGGCTGCCTTGTTTCGTTTCCGCTACGCCACTTGGCATACTTACCCTGCTTCGCCGCTATAATATTCCGACAAGCGGTAAGAAGTGTGTCGTGCTTGGTCGTTCTAATATTGTCGGTAAGCCTATGGCGCAACTGATGTTGCAAAAGCAATGGGGGGATGCCACGGTTACGGTATGCCATAGTCGTAGCAAGACGCTGAAAGAAGAATGTCGCCAAGCAGACATTATCATTGCAGCCATCGGTCAACCTGGATTTGTTACTGCCGATATGGTAAAGGAAGGTGCTGCCGTAATTGACGTGGGCACCACACGCGTTCCCGATGCCACTCGCAAGAGTGGGTATCGTTTGTCTGGTGATGTCTTGTTCGATGAAGTTGCTCCTAAGTGCAGCTACATTACTCCCGTGCCTGGCGGTGTCGGTCCCATGACCATTTGTATGCTTATGCTCAACACTCTGTCGGCAGCCAAAGGGGAGTTCTATGGTGAAAGGGTGAGGAAGTGAAGGGGGCAATAAATAAAAGCAATAATTTTTCGATTACAGATAAATTTTTCAACTTTCAATTTTCAACTTTCAATTTATTTTCGTACCTTTGCAGTCGCATTTGAGGGTCATACCCATAGATGGTGCCTATAGTTCAGTTGGTTAGAGCGTCAGATTGTGGTTCTGAATGTCGTCGGTTCGAGTCCGACCCTCCACCCCAGCACATTAAAGTCTTCTGCAAGTGTATGCTTTGCAGGAGATTTTTTGTTTTTGTGCTTATTTGTGGCTTGGTCTTTATTAAGGCTCAGCGGATTTCGGCTCAGCGGATTTTCCCGGTTGGTAAAGCTTGGTTAATCAAGAATAGAGTTGTACCTTTCAAGAATAGAGTTGTACCTTTCAAGAATAGAGTTGTACCTTTCAAGAGTAGAGTTGTACCTTTGCAGCATGAGCCATACCTTTATCAATGAATTACAGATGTGTTTTTTTATTTTGCACTTTGATATTCATTCCATCGTTTTATGATATCGCTTACATATCTGTAGGTTTCGTTTCCACGCATGTATCCATTTCTTACAGCAGGATTGTTGAAATACTGAGGTTCGCTGAGATGTAACACAAAGTAATCTACGTTGGCATCCCACCGGTTGGGGTCGCGTCGGTTTGTTAGTGCCAGTTGCCGTGCATCGTCAATGTGTCCGGGTCCTGCGTTGTATGCCGCCAGCACGAATTTGATGCGTTCGTTGCGGTTTGTGATGTCATAGAAGTGTTTGTCGAGTTGGGCAATGTACCTCACGGCTCCGCGCAGGTTGGTTTCGGGATCGAACACTTGTGAGAGGTTTATTCCTACGTTGCGTGCTGTTGCGGGCATCAGTTGCATGAGTCCGAGTGCTCCCATGTATGACACTGCATTGGGGTCGAATGTGCTTTCCTGATATGCCTGTGCGGCCAGCAGCCGCCAGTCCCAGCCTATCTGTATGGAGTATTTGCGGAACAGATGGTCGAAACGTGAAATCTGTCCTTTGGCTCTGTTGAGCATTGGGCTGTAGTTGCGGTGTCGTGGTGTGTATGTATGTCCGTTGTTGTCGGTTATGTGTATTGTTGTGAGTTGTGCGAAGTGTTTTGAGTTGTCTGTCATCCATTGGTTGACCGATTGTGCCAGTCGTGGCGATTTTTTGTTTACGAGCCATGCCACCTGCCCTTTGCTGTCTGCTGTTGGTTGCAGGCTGTCGATGAATTGTGTGAGTTCGGCCTGTCCGCATGGTGTGAAGTTCTGGCTGATGCTGTCGGTGAGCGGCAGTGCATAGGCTACAATGTCGGCATTGCCTTCCTGCAGTTGTTTCAGGAGTTCGGCCTGGTTGTGCATCACGTCAACGCGTATGGCACAGCCTATGCTTTTTGCGTATTCGTCGGCCAGCCGGTATTGTGTGCCAAAGGCTTCTCCGTAGTGTTCGAAGTAGCTTTGTGCTCCGTAGAGTGTGGCTACAATCAGTTCGCCCCCTTGCTGTATGTCATCGAGGTCGGGGGTGTCGGCGTGTTTTGCTGTTTGGAACACACCGAGCTGCCGGGGCGGGTCTTGTTTGCATGATGAGAGCGGCAGCAGTGTGATGACTGTTATGATGTATATGTGTAAGGGTCTCATTGTCGGGGGTTGGTGTGGTTATGTAGGGGTTAGTGTGGTTGTGCTTGGGCCGGTGTGGTTCTGTCGCTGTTTGCTGTTATCGTCGTTTTTTGCTACATGGATGTTGAACGTAATACATACGTGACTTTGCAGCTTTTACGGTGCAAAGTTACACATTTATTTTTACTTTTTTGTCTGTTCTGATTTCTGTTTCCACTTTAATTTATTATCTTTGCGCTCTCACAGCAGTAAAACACGCCAAATCAATGCAACAGAAAAATACATCCAAAGGATTTCGCCGTGTGTCGGCCTCGCGTGGCTGGCTGGCACTCTCGCCGCTTGTCTTGTTTCTTAGTCTGTATCTTGTGACGAGTGTTGTTGTAGGCGATTTCTATAAGGTGCCTATTACTGCGGCCTTTCTCGTATCGTCGGTTTATGCGGTGATAATAATGCCTGGCAGTTTGTCGAAACGTATTGAGGTGTTTTCGTCGGGTGCCGGCAGTAAGGACATGATGCTCATGTTGTGGATATTCATTCTTGCGGGGGGCTTTGCCTCGTCGGCCAGGCAGATGGGTGCAGTGGATGCCACGGTTGACCTCACGCTGCATCTGCTTCCTCACTCGTTGCTGCTGTCCGGCATATTTCTTGCATCGTGTTTCATATCGTTGGCTATCGGTACGTCGGTCGGCACCATTGCAGCCCTCACTCCCGTTGCTGCTGGCATTGCGTCGCATGCCGACATGTCGGCGGCCATGCTGATAGGTATAGTTGTTGGCGGAGCTTTCTTCGGCGACAACCTATCGTTTATCAGCGATACTACCATCATGGCCACTCAAACTCAGCATTGCCGTATGAGTGATAAGTTCCGTGTCAACTCGCGTATTGTCATCCCAGTGGCAATGGTGATGCTTGTGATATATGGTGTGATGGGGCGTGGTGTGCCTTCTTATGATGTGAGCAGCGATGTTGATGTTCTGAAGGTGATACCGTATCTTGCCGTTATTGTCACTGCTGTTTGCGGTTTGAATGTGATGCTTGTGTTGGTGATAGGTATCATTCTTACAGGTCTTGTAGGTATCACTACCGGGTGCTACGATGTGTTCGGCTGGTTTCAAAGCATCGCTGCGGGCATGTTGGGTATGGGCGAACTCATTATCATGACCCTTCTGGCAGGCGGCATGTTGGCCCTGATACGTTATGGCGGCGGCATCGATTTCATCATCTCCAACCTCACACGACACATAGGTGGCAAGCGTGGGGCCGAGGGATGCATAGCAGTGCTTGTATTCCTGGTGAATATATGTACGGCCAACAACACCGTGGCTATACTCACTACGGGTTCTATCGCACGCGACATATCGTTGCGCTTTGGCATAGATTCCCGCAAGACGGCAAGCATACTCGACACCGTATCGTGCTTCACCCAAGGGTTGCTGCCCTACGGAGCACAGATTCTTATTGCTGCGTCGCTTGCAAACGAAGCCCTCAAAGCCTCGGCACCGGTGCTCTCCCCTGTCGATATTATGCAATACACATACTATCCGATGGCAATTGGACTTGCCATCCTGTTGAGTATCATAGTGCGTTATCCAAGAAAATACTCCTGAGAGTCTGAAATAAATGGACGAGGGGTTGGCTCAAGTCGCAAATAATTTGTAACTTTGTAGGCAGAACCGGCAATGTGTTGCCGAAAGGAATCTTCACGACCTCGCACTCCCGGCCTTGCGAGTGCGCACTCACAGCCTCACGACCACGCACTCTCGGCCTTGCGAGTGCGCACTCACACGACGACTCATCCTCACTATATCAGAAAAGACAAAATAACCAGACAATAAAATACAAAACCCCAAATTATGGAAAAAAGCGCATTACAGATTGCACGTGCGGCTTATAAGCCCAAGTTGCCAAAAGCCCTTCTTGGTCCGGTAGCGGCAAGAGAAGGCAAACCAACCCAGTCGGTTGGCGACCAGGATGAAATAAAGAAACTGTTCCCTAACACCTACGGAATGCCTGTCATCGAATTTGAGGCAGGCGAACCGCAGACCTACGCCCCATTCAACGTAGGCATCATCCTCTCCGGAGGTCAAGCCCCTGGCGGCCACAACGTGATCAGCGGATTGTTTGACGGAGTGAAATCGCTCAACCCTGCAAACAAACTCTATGGATTCATCCTTGGTCCAGGCGGTCTGGTTGACCACAACTATATGGAAATCACCCCCGAACTGATGGACGAGTACCGTAATACCGGCGGATTCGACATCATCGGTTCGGGCCGTACCAAACTTGAAGAGGAAGACCAGTTTGAAAAAGGTATCCAAATACTGCGCCAGCTGGGCATCAAGGCTCTCGTCATCATCGGCGGCGACGACTCCAACACCAACGCGTGCGTGCTGGCCGAGTATTACGCAGCCAAGAAATATGGCGTCCAGGTCATAGGCTGCCCGAAGACCATCGACGGTGACCTCAAAAACGAGCAGATAGAGACCTCGTTCGGATTTGATACAGCCTGCAAGACATATTCAGAACTCATAGGCAACATACAGCGCGACTGTAACTCGGCACGCAAATACTGGCATTTCATCAAACTCATGGGACGCAGCGCATCGCACATCGCACTGGAGTGCGCACTGCAATGCCAGCCAAACATATGCCTCGTGTCAGAAGAGGTGGAGGCAAAAGCCATGTCGCTCGACGATGTAGTGACATACATAGCACAGGCAGTAGCCAACCGTGCAGCCGAAGGCAACAACTACGGCACAGTACTCATTCCTGAAGGACTTATCGAGTTCGTACCGGCAATAAAAAAACTCATTGCAGAACTCAACGACATACTGGCTACACCCGAAGCACAAAACCTGGGACGCAGCGAGCAGATAGACTTCGTAAAGGCACATCTGGCAAAAGACAACCTCGCCGTCTTCAACTCGTTACCTACAAGCGTGGCACGACAGCTGGCACTCGACCGCGACCCACACGGAAACGTACAGGTAAGCCTTATCGAAACCGAGAAACTCCTCTCACAAATGGTTGCCGCCAAGCTCGACCAGTGGAAGAAAGAAGGCAAATACGTAGGCAAATTCGGGACCCAGCACCACTTCTTCGGATACGAAGGACGATGCGCCGCACCGTCAAACTACGATGCCGACTACTGCTACTCACTGGGCTACAACGCATCGCGCCTCATAGCCAACGGCAAGACAGGATACATGTCGGTCATCAAGAACACAACTGCACCAGCTACCGACTGGGTTGCCGGCGGAGTGCCAATCACCATGATGATGAACATGGAAAAACGCAACGGCAAGATGAAGCCCGTGATTCGCAAGGCACTCGTAGAACTCGACGGAGCACCATTCAAATACTTCGCATCAAAGCGGGCAGAGTGGGCCAAGCAGACAGCATACGTCTATCCGGGCCCGATACAATACTGGGGGCCAAGCGAGGTATGCGACCAAACAACCAAGACTCTGCAGCTCGAGCACAAATAAACATAACTGAGCACAGGCAGAAGTCCACACAATGACAGCCGGGAAGAAAAAAAACAACACACACACCACTGCCTCCTCATCTGCGAAGAAGAGGGGGCAAGGCTGTGGCGTGAAGACCAAAACCTCGCGGCCAAGGCCCAAGGGGAGACACACGCCGGGCCAAAACAAAAGCACCAAAGCACTGAGGTGGACCCTGCTGTCATTGCTCGCAGTGCTTGTTGCCATCATAGCATACTTCACCTTCCGCATCATAGCCGACAACGCATTCAACATAAAAGCACGATTCGGCAAGGTGACTTACCCCGCAGGCAACATCAGAGGCATCGACATCAGCCACTACCAGGAAGACATTGACTGGGAACGCCTGCGAAATGCCAACATCGACGGCGTTCCGGTGAGTTTCATGCTGATAAAGGCAACCGAAGGTTCAAGCATCATCGACGAATACTTCAACCAAAACTACTTCCAGGCACGACAGGCAGGAATCAGACGCGGAGCATACCACTTCCTCACAACCGGCAGCGACCCACTGCAACAAGCCAAATTCTATTGCAGGATAGTACAACTGGAAGACGGCGACATCGCACCGGTACTCGACGTAGAACGTCGCGACGGACTGACACCGCAACAACTCAGGAAGCGTGTGCTTACATGGATGGACTATGTAGAACAACACTATGGCACCACACCCATACTCTACACATCCTACAAGTTCCGCACCGACTACCTCAACACACCCGAGTTCGACCGATACCCACTGTGGATAGCACACTACTATGTGGAACATCTGCGATACAAAGGCCAGTGGGCTATATGGCAACACACCGACCAAGGAACCGTAGATGGCATCGACGGACATGTTGACCTGAACGTGCTAAACGGAACATCCGACGACCTGGAACAACTGCTCATCAAACATTAAAACCAAACCTGAAACCACAACGACATAATTATGGCAAAGAGAAGAAACATAAAGAAAAACCTGCAGTATGTAATGAACGACATGCTCACGGCAACACTCGTGGCACTGGCACGGCAAGACACCGACCAAAACAAGGTGACCGAAGTGCAGACACGCATCATCAAGGTGTATCAAGACTACAACTCACGACTCTCAAACTACGAACGCAACAACGCCAAAGCATTCTTCCGCCAGTTCAGAGAGAATATCAATAAGGAAATCGAAGCAATTGTTGACGACATAGAGAAACTCTGATGGAGGTCAACCACAAATGTAATCAAAACAGAATGACACACACATTACGCAGCGCCGTATGCACAGAAGGACGCCGCATGGCAGGAGCCCGTGCCCTGTGGGTGGCTAACGGTATGAAACGCGAACAATTTGGCAAACCAATCATCGCCATCGTCAACTCGTTCACACAGTTCGTACCGGGACACACACACCTGCACGAAGCAGGGCAGATAGTAAAAAAAGAAATCGAACGACTGGGATGCTATGCCGCCGAGTTCAACACTATCGCAATCGACGACGGAATCGCAATGGGCCATGACGGAATGTTGTATTCACTGCCAAGCCGGGATATCATTGCCGACTCTGTAGAATACATGGTCAATGCACACAAAGCCGATGCTATGATATGCATCAGCAACTGCGACAAGGTAACACCCGGAATGCTCATGGCAGCCATGCGACTCAACATACCAGCAGTGTTTGTGAGTGGCGGACCGATGGAAGCCGGACAATATAAAGGCGAAAACCTCGACCTCATCGCAGCAATGGTGAAAGGCGCCGACCCAACAGTGAGCGACGAAGAACTGGCAGAAGTCGAAAACCGGGCATGTCCCGGATGCGGATGCTGCTCGGGAATGTTCACCGCAAATTCCATGAACAACCTGACTGAGGCAATCGGACTCAGCCTGCCAGGAAACGGAACCATACTCGCAACACATGTCAATCGTGTGAAGCTCATGCAGGACGCCGCACGGCAGATTGTTGCAAACGCACGGGCCTATTACGAAGAAGGTGACGAAAGCGTGTTACCACGAAACATCGCAACACGACAGGCTTTCCTCAATGCAATGACACTCGACATCGCAATGGGAGCATCAACCAACACCGTGCTCCACCTGCTGGCTGTGGCACAGGAAGCCGGAGCAGATTTCACGATGGCCGACATCGACTCACTATCGCGACGCACACCATTCCTATGCAAGCTGGCACCAAATTCACAAAGATACAGTGTGCAGGAATTCGGAAGGGCTGGAGGCGTCTTGAGCCTGATGGGCGAACTGGCGAAAGGCGGACTCATCGATACAAGCCTGAGGAGAGTGAACCGCCATACACTGGCAGAAGACATCGAATACTACAACATCCTGAATGAGAACATCAAACCGGAGGCAATGCGCATATACTCATCGGCACCAGCCGGTGTGTTCTGCAACAAATTGGGAGTGCAAGACACACGATACACATCGCTTGATACCGACCGCACAACGGGATGCATACGTGACATCCAACATGCATACACCCTCGACGGCGGAATGGCAATACTTTTCGGAAACATAGCAAAAGACGGATGCGTAGTGAAGACCGCAGGTGTCGATGAAAGCATCTGGCATTTCTCCGGACCTGCCGTTGTATTCGACTCACAAGAAGATGCCTGTGAGGGTATCCTGGGCGGAAAAGTCAAGGCGGGAGACGTCGTGGTGATAACCCACGAAGGACCAAAAGGAGGTCCCGGAATGCAAGAGATGCTCTATCCTACATCATACATCAAGTCGATGCACCTCGGAAAACAGTGTGCACTCATCACCGACGGACGCTTCTCGGGAGGAACAAGCGGATTGAGCATCGGCCACATCAGTCCAGAAGCTGCTAACGGCGGAAATATAGGCAAAATCATCGATGGCGACATAATCGACATTGACATACCAAACCGCTCGATAAACGTACGCCTGACCGACGAAGAACTCAATGCACGTCAACAACAACCACTCCGCCGCCAACGCAGCGTGAGCAAGGCGCTGAGAGCCTATGCACAGAGTGTGAGCAGTGCCGACAAGGGTGGAGTGAGAATAATTGCAGACTGACTACACAAGGAATAAGACCCAATCAGCAATATCCACTGCCGATTATAGCGGGACATGGCTCATGGACTGTTGCCGAGTCGTACTTCCCTAATTGTGAAGTTCGAAGGTGAGGTGGAACTGACCGAAGATGTGAGGGCGCAAGTGGCTCAGAAGCGCGGATACGACAAGCACTATGAAGAACACCATCAGCTGTTTCGGGCTCAATGATGCCGACAGCATTATAGCCACAGGCGTTGCCAATGACATCGACTACGGAAGGCTCTTGAAAGCAGGGACGCGCGTAAAGGTGGCAAGGATGCCGAAGAACCCTATGATGAAGCCTGCACCGACATTGCGACCGACGATAATGGCAACTGGACAAGCCGCAAGGCTAACGGAACAGTGCAGAAGCGTAAGATAGAATACTACAACTAATCTTTCTAACCTGGTGCTTTATCCCTCACAGATAGGTTCATAGACTTGTAAGCATAAACCCCACTGCACTGTAACGATGCAGTGGGGTTAACTTTCTGACAGGCATATCGAAGGTGTGGGTTTAAATGAGGTCTGATGTGTAAATAAAAAATTGCTTATCATCACGACAAGCAATTTCTACTAACCTTAAAATAAATCTAATACCATGAAAAACACGATGCAAATATAGACATTTATTTCTATATGACCAAACATTTTACGGGTAAATCTTATAAATAATGAAAAAAAATTGAATAATCTTTTCTTGTCTATTGTATAGAGGACAATATATGAGTGGTGCGGCAGTTTTGTTATATACAAAAAAAATACCACCGACTCAGTGGTTTCTGTAGTCGGTGGTTGGTACGCAGAATTGAATAACTGAGGTTCTGTCTCCGGCATGAAGCCATAGAGCTGTCGCCTCATTTTCTTTATTACTTGGTTTTCTTTGGCGTAACTTTAGCCTTTTGCGCTGTTGCAGCCTTGGCCTTTGGTGCTGTTGCAGCCTTGGCCTTTGGTGCTGTTGCAGCCTTGGCCTTTGTGGTCTCCATCTTTGTTTTGGGCGCTTTGTCTTGTGTTGGGTGGTACTTCTCCAGTTCGGTTTGCAATTTCTCTATCTTGCGGTCTTTGGCTTCGATTTCCTCACCTTGATTCTTAATTGTTGTGAGAAGTGAGTTGAGTTCTTCATTGTCCATGTCGAGAGGATAGAGAGTATTTACACGATTGATGAAGTCGCCAAGGATATTCATGTAGTTTGTGAATGCATCGTAAGGGCCATCGTAGATACCTCTGTTCATGCCTACGCTGTTATGTTTTGTCGTCATGAATCGGAAGTTGTTTGAAGCCTGCAGATAGTCCCAGTCTTGCTTTATACGTCGGTCGGTGCAGATGCGTACACGGTCGGCTACGCTGTACAGTTTGTCGAAGGCCTCACGTTGCATTATGTTGCCGAGCCAGCATGATGTGTCGCGTTCTTCGTCAACCCAGCTAATGTTGTAAGGTACATCCAGGTTGCCTACCGATTTGCCTTTGCTACATAGTTCGCCAGGTGTAGAGAAACTTATGCCTCGTTCTTTGGCACATTTAGGCAGAGCTTTGAGAAATTCGAGGATATTGCTGCTCAATGGTTGGAAGATGCCGAGGGCGCACAGTTCCATGAAGATGTTAATTACGTTCTCTCCTTCGGGCAGTTGAGCTATCCAATCCATGTAGGTATCGGCAAAGAGTGGATATTCGTTCCAGTCGGGGTTGTTGAAGCGAAGGCTTATGTCGTCGCTTAGCTTGTAGTCGCGCAACAGGAGCTTGAGGTTGGGGTTGAGTGCGCAGTTGTAGATGAAGTGTGGTGACTTCCATCCCAGTATGTGTTTGGCTCCTTCGGTGAGCATTCCCTTGAAGCCCATTGCGGCAACTTGTGCTCCTATTTCGTCGGAATAGATTAACGAACTGTTGCGGAATACTTTTGGTGACTGTCCGAATAGTTCTTTTATCTTTGCTTTCATGCGCAGGCATTCTTCGCGGAAGCTTTCTTCGTTGGCAAGCGATGAGAGTCCGTGGCTGTAAGGTTCGCACAGGAATTCAACACATCCTGTCTTGTTTAGTTCTTGAAGGAGATCGATTACCTGTGGAGCGTGCATTTCCAGTTGTTCGAGCCCTACACCCGAAAGCGAGAGGGCAACCTTGAAGTATTTGCCGTTTGCATTGGCCATATCTATGAGTGCCTGCAAGGCTGGCACGTATGACCTTTCGGCGATATCGGTGATGCTGCGTTCGTTTTCATAGTCGTCGTAGTAGTAGTGGTCGCGACCGATATCGAAGAAACGATAGCGTTTGAGATGAATTATCTGATGTATCTCAAAGTACAGACATATTGTTTTTGCCATATTCTTGTTTAATGTTTAACGGTTTGCTGTTTATTGTTTGTTAATTCATTGTCTTGAACATTAACCATACTTGGATATTCGATTGAAGGTTGTCAGTCGCTGTGGTTTTTATCCAATTAGTTGGTCGTACAGACGGCGTATTCGCAATCCGACTTTCTCCCACGTGATTTCATCTACTTCTTTCATGCCTTCTTCTTGCAGGTATTTGAAGAGCGACTGGTTGGTGCAGATGGAATATATTGCATCGGCCATTGCGTTGATGTCCCAATAATCGACTTTGATAACCTTGTCGAGTATCTCGCCGCATCCCGATTGTTTGCTTATGATTGATGGTGTTCCGCATTGCATTGCCTCGAGTGGTGCTATGCCGAACGGCTCGCTGACTGATGGCATGACAAATACGTCGGAGTTTTTGTAGCATTCATATACCTGACGTCCGCGCTGGAATCCGGGAAAGTGGAATCGGTCGGCTATTCCGCGTTGTGCCACCAGGTCGATCATGGCTTCCATCATGTCGCCCGACCCGGCCATGCAGAATCGTATGTTGTGTGTACGTTTCAGCACAAGTGCCGCTGCCTCGACAAAGTATTCAGGTCCTTTCTGCATTGTGATACGTCCGAGGAATGTCACTACTTTTTCTTTCGAGTGGTCGGGGCGTGGTATGTCGAGCAGGTCTTGCGACAGTGGATATACGGCGTTGTGCATGGCGAAGCACTTGCGTGGGTCTTGATGGTATTCGTTTATGACTGTCTGGCGTGTCAGCTCGCTCACACACATGATGCAGTCGGCGTTGTCCATTCCGTCTTTCTCGATGCCATATACTGTCGGGTTCACTTTGCCTCGTGAGCGGTCGAAGTCGGTGGCATGTACGTGTATGCACAGTGGCTTGCCGCTCACCATCTTGGCATGTACGCCAGCCGGATAGGTGAGCCAGTCGTGTGCATGTATGATGTCAAACTGCTCTGATCGTGCCACTACGCCTGCAATGATTGAGAAGTTGTTGATTTCGTCGTGCAGGTTTTGTGGATATCCACCTGCGAACTCCATGCATCCCATGTGGTTGGTGTGCATGTATGAGAAGTCGGCATATATGTGGTTGCGGTAGTTGTAGTATTCTTCAGGTGTCATGTATGCCGGCAGTTGGCTCTTCACATAGTCGTAGTCGTAGTCGCGATATACGATCGGCACTTGGTTCATGCCCACTATCTTCAGGAATTTTTCTTCGTCGCCTGTAGGTTTAGGTAGGCAGAAGATGGTTTCCATGTCGGGTTGCAGGCTGAGTCCCTTGGTAATTCCGTATGAAGCAACGGCAAGTCCTCCGTATATTTTAGGGGGAAATTCCCATCCAAACATTAGTACTCTCATGTGTCGTTTTCCTCCTTTCGTTAGTAGTTATAGAACTTTGACAGCAGTTTGTTTACTCTCAGGATTGCTGCCACATTCATTGCGAATGACAGTGCTCCGCGTCCGTGGAATGGCGGGTTGCCGTCGAACAGTTCCGGCAGTGTTCCGATTCCGTGGTAGAACATTTCTTCTTCGAGTCCGATGAGGCATCGATCGACAAACGACAGTCCGCTCCGGCGGTATATCTTCATGCATGTTTCGAGATAGAAACCGAGCATGAATGGCCACACGGTGCCTTGATGGTAGGCTGCGTCGCGTTCACGTTGTCCGCCTTCGTATATTGGGTTGTATGCTCCGCTTTTTGGCGACAACGACCTCATGCCTTTTGGCGTACGCAGTTCTTTTGTGCATATGTCGAATATGTTTTTGCGCTCGGCCAGTGTGAGTGGTGTGTTTTCGAGCGATGTGGCTATGAGCATGTTTGGTCTTACTTCCCACGACATGTTGTAGCCGTCCACATAGTCCATGAGGTATCCGTAGTCGTTGATGAATGTTTCGCGGAACGATTTGCCGCATGTGTCGGCCAGTTCCTTCAGGGTTTGCGATTGTGCGCTCTTGCCTTGTACTTCTTCAATTTGTGAGGCGAATACGAGGGTGTTGTACCATAGTGCGTTGATTTCGACAATGTATCCGGTGCGTGGCACTACAGGGTGTCCGTCGATGGTTGAGTTCATCCATGTTGCAGGGTGTGTCTTGCCGTCGGTGTAGAGCAGTCCGTTTTCGTGTAGGAAGAGGTTAGGGTGTTTTCCGCTTTTCACGAATTCGGTGATGTGTGTGATGAGTTTGCCGTATCGTTTCACTGCATCGTTGAAATCTGCGATGCGTGCGTACTGCTGCATACACCACACGGCCCATAGCAGTACGTCGGGGGCTTCCATCTCGTATATGTGTACTGATATCGGCTGGCCGGCCATGAAGTCTTTTATGGCTTTTTCGGCTGTTTTCATGGCGCTGATGTAGCGTTCGGTCTCGTCGTTGGAGAGGGTGAGTCCTGGCAGCGATATGAATGTGTCGCGTGCCCTGGCCTTGAACCATGGGTATCCGGCCACTATGTAGTGTTCGCCGTCTTTTTTGTTGTGGAATTGGTGTGCGGCGTTGATGAGGCAGTGATGGAAGTTGTCGCGTGGCGTGTGCACGTCGATTTCCTCGTCGAATGTGCGTTTGAGTGTGCGGGTGTTTATCTCTTCGAGTCCTGCGGCGAAGATAACGCTTTCGCCTTTCTTGATGTTGAACTCGAAGTAGCCTGGAACGTAGAGGTCTTCGCTGTAGTCGTAGCCCAGTTCTTGGTCTTTTGGGTATTCGATGCCTTTGTACCATGATGGTGTGAATATGAACTCGGCGTGTTTGTTGGTTTGCATGTAGAGTTCGGGGTATCCTTGGTACATTGACGTCTTGATTCCGTTGTCTGTTTCTTGGTAGTTGCGGTTGGCTACTGAGTTTTCGTGTGTCAGTTGGTCGGCTGCGCGGAATGCAAGGAATGGTCGTAGCCTGAGTGTGGTTACAGAGTGTGCATCGATTAGTGTGTAGCGTATCAGTACGCGGTTGTGGAAGTGCTGGAACACTTTTTCTTTTTTCAGTATCACGCCGCCTACTCGATAGATGGTTGTTGGAATTTTGTCCCAGGTGCATTCGCGTATGTATTTATGACCGTTGGGACTGAATACTCCGCCGGCGTATTTGTGCAGGCCAAGGTTGAATTCCGCTCCGTGCTGGATGACAGTTTCGTCGAGTGATGAAAGCAACACGTGGTTTTTGTCGTCTATTTGGGGTACTGGCACCACGAGCAGTCCGTGGTATTTGCGTGTGTTGCAATCTACAATCGACGACGACGAGTATGCGCCCGAGCGGTTGGTGCGCAGTATTTCCTTCGGCAGGGCTTCCTGCAGATTGGTCATCAGGCTTTTTTCGAATTGTAGGTAACTCATTTCTATTTTAGGTAATATTTTGATTAGTTAGGTTGCGGTGGCTGTGGCTTGTCGCATGGACGCATTGGTGTCGGGGGGACATGCCGTGTGTGTTGCCACCTACAAATATACGTACTTTTTCTCATCATGCAAAGCTTATTGTGAGTTTTTTTCTTCTTATCGGTGTTTTTTTGTTGTTTTGCTGTATAAAAATATTATTTCGCTTGTCGATTTGAGCAATTTGTGTAACTTTGTTGGCAGAAGTGTTAAACCGTTTTTCTGTTATTGCATGATATGATAAGGAAGAGGACTTATCCCAAGGAGCGACTGCTCGAGCGGTTGAGGCCGTTTACGTCGGTGATGAGTGCCGACGAGCAGGAGGATTTGCTGCGTGTATGCACGGTGTATGAGTACGGGAAGGGTAGTATGATATATCGTGAGGGCGATGTGGTGCGTTCGATGTTCTGTCTGTTGCAGGGTGCTGCCATGGTATATGTGCGCGAGGACTACCTGCGCGAGCAGATTGTAAAGGTGTTGTGTGCCGGCGATTTTTTCGGTCTCCGCTCTTATTTCATAGGTCAGAACTATGTCACGTCGTGTGTGGCTACTGCCGGCACTTTGGTATGTGAGGTTCCGATGTCACACCTTATCGTATATATAAGGAAGAATCCCGACCTTGCTTTTTTTCTGCTGAAGCAATATGCCACCGACCTGGGAATGGCCGACCGGCGTTATGTGCGTCTCACTCAGAAACATCTTCGTGGCCGTCTGGCCGATACGCTTATCTACCTAACACGTCGGTTTGGGATTGCCGACGATGGTGCTACGCTCGACGTGAGTTTCTCGCGCGAGGAGTTGGCCAACATGTCGAACATGACTACATCGAACGCGATACGCACACTGTCGGCTTTCGCCGAGGAGGGTGTGGTGGCCATCGACCGCCGTACAATCCGTATCCTCGACTTCCGTATGCTGCACAATATCAGTATGCACGACTGAACTTATGAGGGTTATCTACAATCGTATCATTCCTTTCGGCACATTTAAGGCCATCAACCTCTTTGGAGTCGTTTTTTCGAAGATGCCGCTGTCGGCCACCGAGTGTCGTCACGAGCAGATTCACTCGCGGCAGATGCTCGAATTGTGTGTCGTGGGTTTTTATTTGTGGTATGTGGTGGAGTGGGGTATCCGCCTGCTGCAATACCGCAATGGGCTTGTGGCTTATTTCAATATCTGTTTCGAGCGTGAGGCATATCTCAATCAATCGAGGCCTGACTATCTGATGCATCGTCGCTGCTTTGGTTTCTGGAGGTATCTGAGGGGTGAGACGCTTCTCCCTCACAAAACAAAATAAGCCTCGACATTGCTGTCGGGACTTATGCTGAGCGGAAAACGAGACTCGAACTCGCGACCCCGACCTTGGCAAGGTCGTGCTCT
>CALGGJ010000063.1 GCA_937915745.1 uncultured Prevotellaceae bacterium
CACGTTCGGCAAAGCTCAATCAAGCTTGGCTTTGCTCTCACTTAATCAACACTTTGACTACAGTCTTAGTGTTTCACGTTCGGCAAAGCTCAATCAAGCTTGGCTTTGCTCTCACTTAATCAACACTTTTTTTCCGCCTACGACGTTGATGACGCGTTGCAGACTTCCGAGTCGCTGGCCCTGCAGGTTGTAGATGGCATCACCCGTTGACTGGCGAGTGGCTGAGAGGTTTTCGATTGCAGTGACGATGTCGCTAAATCCGAATGCCTTCACGCTGCTGCCGCCTGGAACGGTGAGGAATG
Source organism: uncultured Prevotellaceae bacterium (assembly GCA_937915745.1). Taxonomy (GTDB): domain Bacteria; phylum Bacteroidota; class Bacteroidia; order Bacteroidales; family Bacteroidaceae; genus Colivivens. The sequence goes on from CALGGJ010000063.1 coordinate 303, forward strand.
CATGATTGGCTGGTACTGTCACCTTGTCGGTCTTACTTACAGAGTAGAACTTTGCACCGTCGCCCTGGTCCTGCAGCACATAGCCGCCTGTCAAAGTGCGGTCTTCATACATGCCGGTGAGCAGACCCTTCTCTGCAAAGATGCCTGTAGCCTGGTCAACACCATATACGGGGTTATATACAGCACTGGCCGAATGCAGAACGACAGGAGTGTTTGCTGCCACCGTTGCTCCTACCGACTGCATTACAAGAGTCTGACCGTCTTCGTCAACACCTTCCACGGTGAATGCCTCGACACCGGTTGGAAGAACTACGTCGAACGGAGCCACGAATGTAGCATAGCCACTTTCGCCGATTTCGATAGCTGCCTTCGATTGAAGTGCTTCTGTGCCGATGTAAGTCACTGTGAAGTTCTTGCAGAATGTGCGGTAGCCACCCTTCTGCTTCAGACCGATAGTAAGATTGCCGTCAGCACCTACATAGCAGAACAGTTCGTTCATGTAGTATTCAGGATTGGCGAAAGTTGCAGTATGCGAGTCACCGTTAGATGGCAAATACCAGTCTTGGTAGCCGTCGTTCACTTTTACATAGCTTCCACCAACCTCTGCTGCAATGGTACCTGCATTCCAGTTGTAGATTTTCTTCTCGGTGTCGTTGCCATAAAAGAACGACTGGCAGTCATCAGCCCCTGCAAGGTATGCATCGAACAATTCTTGCTGTAAAGCGTCATTACCAGCAGAGTTCACGGTTCTGGCGTATGCCTGTGTGGTCACTTTGTACCAACCTTCAGGTAGTTCTTTGAGAGTCTGCTTAAACTCGAAGTTGGCATCGAAGCGCTGGCCGCTGCCCCAAGCTTTCCAAGAACCAGAAACGAGAGTCCATGCTGATGTGGCAGCGAAGTCACCGTTAGGAACCGGAACTTCGTCACCAGGTTTCAGAGTATTGGCAATGATATTTGCATTTGCATCTTTGACTGCCTGCTCAAGAGCCTTGTAGTTGGTGTAGGAAGCATCAGCCGCAAAGTTGTTGATTGCAGTTGTAAGAGCCGATTGCACAGCGGCATCCATCTTGCTGTTGCCATCAACGGCATCAGCATCGTCGAGCAAAGCCTGGGCAATTTCAGCAGGACATCCGACAGCCTCGACAGTAAAGTTATCGACAAATACCCGGTAGTCGCCTGTACGCTTCACTCCGATTGTCAGTTTACCATCTTCACCGACCGCGCAGACAAGTTCATTAAGATAATAGGTGGAAGGTGTACTGAAAAGTGCGGTATGGGAAACACCATTAATAGGTATATACACCGAATTGTCGTTATATTTCAGTTCCATGAAGTTAGCATCGGTTACGGTTGGAGGTGTGGTGATGGTAGATGCAAGATAACTTACTAATGCCTTCTCCGTATCGTTGCCATAGAAGAAACCCTTTGCACTACCTTCTTCTCCATTCTTGTACGCCTCATACTTGCTTTGAATCTCAGCTTCGGCAGTATTGCTGAAGCTTCTCCAGTAACCATTGACCGACACTTTGTACCAGCCAGGAGTAACTCCGCCGATTGTTTGGTTGAACTCAGCGTTGCCGTCGAGACGTTGGCCTCCACCCCAGTCCTTGAACGAACCGGTAACCAGTGTCCAGCCAGAACCTCCACTTTCTGAAAAATCTCCGTTGACTACTGCCACCTGTGCATTGGCTGCATGGCTGCCTGCTAAGAGTGCAAGCGCAGCAATAAATAGCTTTTGTTTTCTCATTGTTGTTTTTTTGTTTAAGTTAAAAAAGTTTTTATACAATATATGATGTGTATATCTTTTCAATAAGTAGTATCACCATTGTTGCATCGTGAAGTAGCTGCAAATTTACAAAAAAATCATACAACGTACAGTAAATCTCTTTGTTTTTACCATATAAATGTTAATTAATAGTGAAAAATACCTGATTTTGCCCAGGCGACGAGGCAATAATTATAAACATAGGTGTGATGCCCAGAAATGTAGAAAAAGTTGAAGGGCCGGTTCACCTTTTGCGAACAGACCCTTTCTGCTATGGGGTGGGCAAGCTGACTATATCGCGCCGCTACAACCTGCTGCCTTTGCTGCGGTCAAGCCCTGGAGGATTCACAGGGAGCTGGCCGTATAGGACTTACCCATGTTTTGCCTTTTTGCAGGTGCAAAGGTAATGCTTTTTTACGAATAAACCGCATTGTTTATGAAAGAATTTGCCGGCAGGCCTTTGTCTTTTTGCCTTTACACGACAGTTTTTATGTTCCGGTTACAACTTCCACGCCGTTTACATCACTTGTCTTAAACTTTTTTCGTAACTTTGCCACCGAAATCGGGCGCAAAGTTACGCTCGTTGCGTTTCTTGGACCGCCGAAATCGGGCGCAAAGTTACGCTCGTTGCGTTTCTTGGGCAACTCAATTCTAAATAAAAAGATTGTGGAAGAAATCATAGTAAAGCTCTTTGAAGGTGCGCTCAACAACCTTGACTACCGGTGGATTGTTGCGCTGATGGCCGTGGAGAGCTCGTTCATACCCTTTCCGTCGGAGGTGGTGATGATACCGGCTGCCTATATGGCCTGTGCCGAGGGACGCATGACAATCCCCATGATTATCGTATGCGGAACAGTCGGTGCCCTTATCGGTGCATTGGTCAACTATGCCCTGTCTTACTTCCTGGGACGCCCCGTCGTCTATGCGTTTGCAAACAGCCGGATAGGACACATGTGCCTCATCGACAAAGCCAAGGTAGAACAGGCCGAAGCCTATTTCGACCGACATGGAGCCATCTCAACACTCATAGGCCGCATGATTCCGGCCATAAGGCAACTAATATCCATACCCGCAGGCCTGGCACGCATGAACCTGCTCACGTTCATAGCCTTCACATGCCTGGGTGCTGCAATATGGAACAGCATACTGGTGGGAATAGGCGTGGCATCCCACAGCACAATGCCTAAGGAAGAACTCATAAGCACCGTGTCGCACTACAGCCACATCATAGGCTATACGGCAATTGCTGTAGTGATTGCAATAATAGCATACCTCATCTATAAAGCACGAAAATAAAAGAACACTATATGTTTGAAAACCTAAGCGAACGCCTCGAACGGTCGTTCAAAATACTGAAAGGTGAAGGCAAAATCACCGAAATCAATGTAGCCGAGACACTGAAAGACGTGCGAAAGGCACTGCTCGAAGCCGATGTAAACTACAAGGTGGCAAAGAACTTCACCGACACAGTGAAGCAGAAAGCTCTGGGCCAGAATGTACTCACAGCACTGAAACCAAGTCAGCTCATGGTGAAGATAGTACACGACGAACTCACCGAGCTGATGGGTGGTACAGCTACTGAACTCAACCTCACAGGCCGCCCGGCCGTAATCCTGATGGCCGGACTGAACGGTGCGGGAAAGACAACCATGAGCGGAAAACTGGCACTGATGCTGAAAAAGCAAATGCACCGCAGACCAATGCTCGCTGCATGCGATACATTCCGCCCGGCAGCCATGGAACAGTTGCGCGTGCTCGCTGAGCAAGTCGATGTGCCAATACATATCGAACCGGGAGCAACCAACCCCGTGCAGGTGGCGATGAACGCCATACAGGAAGCGCGTGCAAAAAACTATGACACCGTAATCGTCGATACCGCCGGACGACAGTCAATCGACGAGGAACTGATGCAGCAGATAGAGCAGATAAAAGCCGCATGCAACCCCGACGAAACACTGCTGGTAGTCGATGCCATGACAGGTCAGGATGCCGTATCGACAGCAAAGACCTTCAACGAACGACTTGAAATCGACGGAGTTATCCTTACAAAACTCGACGGCGACACACGCGGCGGTGCTGCACTCTCAATACGCACCGTGGTTGACAAGCCAATCAAGTTTGTGGGCACAGGCGAAAAGATGGAGGCGCTAGACGTATTCCATCCGGCACGTATGGCCGACCGCATACTCGGTATGGGCGACATAGTGAGCCTTGTGGAACGTGCACAGCAACAATTTGACGAGGAGGAAGCAAAGCGACTGGAGAAGAAAATAAGGAAAAACAAGTTTGACTACAACGACTTCTACAGCCAGATACAACAAGTGAAACGCATGGGTAACATCAAAGACCTTGCATCGATGATACCCGGAGTGGGAAAACAAATAAAAGACCTCGATATCGACGACAACGCCTTCAAGAGCGTAGAAGCCATGATTGGCTCGATGACACCATACGAGCGCGAACACCCCGACTGCATAAACATGAGTCGCAAACAGCGTATTGCTCGCGGAAGCGGTACCAGCATAGACGATGTGAACCGCATTACAAAACAGTTTGAACAAATGCGCAAGATGATGCACATGATTTCGGGCGGAAACATGGGCAAGATGATGCGCAATATGCCAAAGAAGAGAAGATGACACTAATCGACGGAAAAGCCGTGGCCGCAGCCATAAAGCAGGAAATAGCAGCCGAGGTGGCTGAGATTGTGAAGCGTGGCGGCAAACGCCCGCACTTGGCAGCCATATTAGTGGGACACGATGGAGGCAGCGAAACTTACGTAAAGAACAAGGTGCTGGCATGTGAGCAATGTGGCTTCACATCCACGCTCATACGGTTTGAAGACGATGTGACCGAAACCGAGTTGCTGTGCCAGGTGGCCAAACTAAATGCCGACGAAGACATCGACGGGTTCATCGTGCAACTACCTTTGCCACGTCACATTTCCGAGCAGAAGATAATCGAAGCCATAGACTACCGCAAAGACGTCGATGGCTTCCATCCTGTCAATGTGGGACGTATGTCCATAGGCCTGCCATGCTATATATCTGCAACACCAAATGGTATAATGCAGCTGCTGAGCTATTATAACATCGAGACAACGGGCAAGAAATGTGTGGTGCTTGGGCGCAGCAATATTGTTGGTAAGCCGATGGCTCAGCTCATGATGCAAAAACGAAATCCAGGCAATGCAACAGTGACCGTCTGTCACAGCCATACAAAGAATTTGAAGGAAGAATGCCGCCGGGCCGACATCATTGTCGCAGCCCTGGGACGACCTCTTTTCGTGACGGCCGACATGGTGAAGCCCGGAGCGGTGATAATAGATGTAGGTACCACACGGATTCCCGATGCATCGCGTAAGAGTGGCTGCCGCCTGTGCGGGGATGTGGACTTCGACAATGTGGCACCACTCTGTTCCTATATCACTCCTGTGCCAGGTGGGGTGGGGCCGATGACAATTTGCTCGTTGATGAAGAACACGCTGTCGGCCAGTAAAAGAGAGTTTTATGGTTGAAATTGTTGGTCGCTGCCTATATTTTTAGCTCCACTACTTCATTTTTTCGGGAAAACGCTTGGCCAGTTTGGAAATTAGTCGTAACTTTGCCGCCGAAATCGGGCGCAAAGTTACGTTCGTTGCGTTTCTTGGGCCGCCGAAATCGGGCGCAAAGTTACGTTCGTTGCGTTTCTTGGGCCGCCGAAATCGGGCGCAAAGTTACGTTCGTTGCGTTTCTTGGGCCGCCGAAATCGGGCGCAAAGTTACGTTCGTTGCGTTTCTTGGGCCGCCGAAATCGGGCGCAAAGTTACGTTCGTTGCGTTTCTTGGGCCGCCGAAAT
>CALGGJ010000064.1 GCA_937915745.1 uncultured Prevotellaceae bacterium
AAAACCTACTCAAAAATAAACTTAAAATCATCAAAACGCTAATGACCGATTTGGGATAATTGTTATTTCTGTAGGGAGTAGTGTTGTCGTGAGTGCGCAGTCATGAGGCCGTGAGTGCGCAGTCATGAGGCCGTGAGTGCGCAGTCCCGGGTCTGTGACTGCGCACTCATAATTATGCCCGTTGCATGACATTGGCGGCATCTTCCCACAGATAAAGAATGAATTATAACCTTTTGATGAAAATATGCATCAAGATGATGGCAGAATGAAATAAATTGTCTATATTTGCAGCCTAAAACAGTGAAATAATATAATGATTATGGCACAGGTATCAATGACCGTACGTATGGATGCAGGAGTTAAGGCTGCTTTCGACTCACTTTGCCAGCAGTTTGGCATGAGTGCAAATGCTGCAATGAATATTTTCGCCAATGCCGTGGTGAAGACTAAGAGTATTCCATTTAAAATCACAGCTTATCAGCCCGAAGATCAAGTATTGAAGGACTTCTACGATTTCCGCAGAGAGGTGGCAGCAAGCGACCGACCGGAATTGACAATGGAGGAAATCAACGAAGAAATAAGGTTGGCCCGTGAAGAAAGGGAGGCCAAAAGAAGGGCGTCACAATGATTTACGCAGTCATTGACACAAACGTTATTGTTTCGGCTTACATCACAAAAAATCTGATAGCCGCAACATCAAGGGTGTGGACTGGACTATCCTGGCAACCGCGATCTGCTGAACATGCCCAAGATGAAACATATGTATATTTGAAGTGACCCCTAACGTATCCGCTATTTCACCTCGCGCCACTCGCCGGTCTTGAAGTTTATCTCAAATTCGTCGCGATAGGTGAAGTCGCACTGTCCGTCGGTGAATGAGATAGGGAAGATGATGGTCTTGGAGCGTGGCAGGTCGGGGTCCATCCAGCGGTCGCCTACATATAGGTATGTGGTTTTTTTTGTGCCTTTGATGGTGAGAATGGATGCAGCCTGGGTGTCGTATGCAATCTTGTCGCCTATGTCTTCGAGTCGGCTCCACCCTTCGGTCATGTTCTTCGACCACGAGAGCTTACACTGGTTGGGGTCCCATCCGGTACAAGCCGACGAGAGCATGTAGTACGTACCGTCAACCTTCACCATTGCCGGAGCCTCGCGCGACTGCCGCTTAAACAGCTGTGTGCACTCTACGGCACTGAGGTAGTCGTCGGCCAGACGGAAGAATCCCAGATGCTGATTTTCCTCGATGGTTGAAATGAACCACGCCGTGCCGTCGTCGTCAACAAACACGTTGCAATCGCGGCTCTTGATGCCCAGCGGACGTTCGCCTGCATGGAAGCGGTAAGGGCCTGTAACCTTGTCGGCCACAAACACACCGGCCTCGCTGGCACCATAGTTGCGACCCTCCCAGTGGCACCACACCACATATTTGCCGGTCTGCTTGCAGTACATCAGTTTCGGACGCTCGATGAACCGGCTGCGGCCCAACTCCTCGTGGGTCACTCCGTTTTCGATAATCTTACCCTCAAACTGCCATGTCTGAAGGTCTTTTGACGAATACATGTTGACATCGGGATTCCACGAGCGGCTGCGGTCTTCGCCAATCATATACCACGTGTCGCCCACCTGCAGGAACCCTGCACCATGAGCCTGCACCACGTTGCCGGCTGTGTCGTACCACAGATCACCGTTCTTTATATGTACCCAGTCACTTTTTTTTGCCACACATATCAGTGTGACAGTTGCCATCAATAGCATTGTTGTAAGTCTTTTCATAGTATATGGTTATTAGTTTTTTTATACATCGCCTATCACTTCTACTATCATTGATTTGTTGCAAATATACAAAGAAATCCTCACACCATCTACATCTCCAACACTTTTTTTAACAAATATGTGGTAAAAAGAATGAATGAGGGATATGTTTCGGTACAAGAATGAGAAAATATGACGGCATTTGACATATATTTTGTAACTTTGCAACTGATAACATATCATTACTAATTAAACTATTATAATTATGACTAAAGAAGAAGCATTGAAACAGTTTGCCGCACTCGGCGCTGTATGGTTTGGAAACAGTAAGCAACATTTTGCTTTCTCGGCATACTGCCGTCTGCAGGGCTGGAACAAGTTGGCCGACAAATGGAAGGAAGAGGCTG
>CALGGJ010000065.1 GCA_937915745.1 uncultured Prevotellaceae bacterium
GGTCGCCCAAAGGGAAGCAGGAACAAGACGAACAAGCCCAAGTTGGAATGACAGCCGCACCTCAAAAAGACGAATATTTTAGCTTATTTCCAACGATCTTTACCGGTTTGAGGGAAATTTACGTATATAGTAAGTTTGGGTATGGGTTGGCATACTACAAAGGCTGATTATCCTCCTGAAGTGAACCTCAGAATTAAGAATGTTGACCCACAGGACAGCAATACGTTGGTGGAACACAAATACGATCTCAATGCCAACGCATGCCGGCTGCAACCTTATGAATTCTCTTTCACTACACCCGACGATATAGAACACGACACGCCACTCACTATTTGTTTCGAATGCTCTTCGAAAACAAAGTTAGTAATTGCTGATCTTTTCGTCATGCCTGTTACCATCTCTGCCATGTTGGCTGAAGACGTAAACCACGATGGAACAGTAGATACGCAGGATGTGCTTTGCATCTACAACTTCATGCAGGGGGATGACGGAACAGGCAATCAGAAACAATTTGATGTAAATGATGACGGAATAATTGACACACAAGATGTGTTGCGCATATATGAATACATGCAGTTACATTAGTCGGTGAATGGCCAAGTTGGGTTCATAACCGGAGATGAGAACCCTTTTCCTTTGTAGAGAAACTATCGCACAACTATTCTTGTTGAAGTAGCATGACCGGCATCGCTGTACACCCTCACAATATATACGCCCGACGGCACCGATGGTGTAAAACCGAAGGATGAAGATACATGATGTTTTTCGGCAGCTATGCCTGCAGGTGTGATAAGACTAACGACTGCTGGATAGTCGGTGTGGACATACAACACACCATCAACAAAACTGATTTGAGGTTGAGTACCAGATGCCGACACATGCTGTATGTCGGTTGCCGTAGAGTTGCTGATAAAGAATTCTGCCCCTGTTGTCTTGTCGGCAAACACGTATGCCCCTTCGCTACGGCTGTCGAAGTTGAAATACTGCAGGTCGTTCCATACACCATGCAGGCGAGCATTGCCGTTTTCGAGAGCCTCTACCTGTATCCATCCGTTTTTATCGGTGGCAGATGCAGTTCCCACGATGCACCGCCCCTCGTCGCCTGCACCGAGATACCTGGTTCCGCATCTTACCTTAAAAAAACTCCTAAATCCGGTTACTGCCGTGAAAGTAAACCTGAATGAGGCATCGTTGACATCGAGTGGTGCCAGGCAGTAGTCGCCGTCGCGGCTGGTGCCTGCATCGGGCCTATAGTGCAGATATAGTCCCGATTTCACTTCCTTGATGTATAACGATGTGCCTGTCGTCACTACCGGAGCCATGGCTTCGGTGTCATCAGTCTGACTGTCTGCCCCGATGCTGAGTTCAGCAACCGACGCATAATCGCGATTGTCTGCCACGCTACGTATTACGAACCGCAAGTACCGGGCCTTCGGTTTCGATGGTATGCTGACGGTCTGCGGGTCGCCTGTGTTTTCGAATGTGCCTGATGCCGCAGGAGCTCCCCATACATCGGGCGAGTTGCTGAAATATACATCATAGTTCCGCACACGCCCGTTCGTACTGCCGTCGGAGCGTCCCTTGTATGTGAACGAGTTGACCACATAGGTCTTAGCCATGTCAACCACAATCTCGTGAGGGCATTTAGGAGTTGAGGGATTGTATTGTGTGTGCCAGAATGTGGCATCGTTTCCATCTATTGCATTCTCCACTTTTTCGTTACCGCCCTGCTGTGAGTCGCAGCTCACGATTTTCCACAGCGACTTGTCAATATACAATGGCACCTGTTCGCTGCTTACAATGCTTTGAATCATGTCGGCCCGTGTGCAGAATGTTTCGAGCCATCCGCCTTCGGTAAATGCAAACGGGCGTGTGTATGTAGTCCAGTCGCCGCTGTCGATGCGATATTGAATGGTTGCATTGGGTGTTGTTGTAGCGAGGCTTATGTATCCTTTGTCTATGTGGCTGATGCTTACCGGCGAGCAAATATTGCTTGTCACCCTGGCCTTCTCTGCCAGCTGTGCATCCGTGAGTTCGCCGTCAAGTGGTATGAGAATGAAGCTGAAGTTGGTTGTTTCAGCATATCGCTCGTATTTGCCCAGCACATCGGGGCCGCAGCTTGCATTACCCAATGCTCGTGTATATGCGTCGAGACATACTACAGTGGGTGTGATGAACTGCACCTCGTATGGGTGTTTCTTACGGTTGTTGCGGTTGGTATATACATCGGTGGCACGCCAGTGTCCTACGGTGGCCGACATGGTTTGTGGTGCGACAAACAACGCTCCTGCCCCGCTTTCGTTTCTCAATGCCATCCATCTCACCTCCTCTTTGTTTCCCGTCTCTTGAGGTTTGGAGAAATCTGTCCACTGTTGGCTTACCGTACTGTTGTACAACCCAATCAGGCACGACTCCTTACGGTCGGCATAGCTGTCCCACGGTCCGCGTCCGTACCATGTGAAGCGTTCGTAGCCGCGTGGCATCTCGAGTTTATATCCCAGTTTAGGCAGAAGGGCACCTTTCACTGCGGGGTCGATTACAGAGCTGACGATGATGGTTCCGTCTGATAAGACATGATATCTCATGGTCGTGGTGAATGCGGTCGAGCCGCTGCCGCGGTAGCTGTTGGTGATGCTGAGCGTGACCGCCGTACTGTCGTCGGGATTTTGCTCTACAATCCATTTGCCTGCCGACTTTGTGAGGTCGCGGATGCCCATGTTATCCCATTCCTCGGCATGACGTCCGTCGTTGTCTGTCGGCACGCGGAAGGCATTGAGCAACAATGGCTGGTTGATGACAACCTGTCCACCGTATGTATAGCTGCTTAATGTACCTCCACTGAACAATGCCCTGAAGTTCTTTCCGGTTACCCTCACGAGCGAAGCAGTCTGAGTGACATTGAGCGGGCTGCCGGCTGTTGATTTGCACAGTGGTTTGTCGGTAGCCTCGCGCAGGCAGAATGCCTCGTTTGCCACCTCATAGCCGGCATCGGCCCACGGTGTGTCATCATGCAGTCTTGCACTGAAGCGTATGTAGTATTCACACCCGTCGTTCATGATGATTGCAGGGGCGGGAAGCGTCACATCGCGTGTTGCACCTGGGGCGAGCGAGGGGTTGTCTATTGTGCCCGATGCTACTTCGATTCCGTCTTCAAGTATTGTGTAGCTCAGGTCAAGATAGTCGAGTCTGCGTTGTGCCAGTTTGCTCTTAAGCGTGAATGTGAGCGAATGTATGTTTTTTACGGAGAAGTCGATTGGCTGGTATATTTTCTTCACATTGAATGCCTTTGAGCATGGTGTGAGGTCGGGCAGCACCACTCCGTTGCAGCAGAAGTTCCCGTCGTTCGGGTTGTCGCCGAAATCGCCTCCGTATGCCCAGTAGTATTCATCGGTCGAGCCAGGCACGAGCGTCTTGAGTCCCTGGTCCTTCCAGTCCCAGATGAATTCGCCTGTGAGTGCCGGGTATTTTTCGTACAGGTCAAACATCTCTCGCTGGTTACCCATTGAGTTTCCCATGGCATGTGTGTTTTCACATTGTATGTGCGGTTGCGGCTGTTGTCCGTTCTGGTACTGTCGCTGCCGGTCGGCTCCTATACCTTCAATGGTTGCATAGCTGGCATACATGGTTGATGTCACGTCGCTCCATGTGCTGTTGCCCTCGTAGTGGCGCAGACGTGTGTCGTCGAGTTGCCTGATAGCTGTCATCACAGCCTGGAAGTTGTTGCCGTTTCCGCTCTCGTTGCCTGCCGACCACATGAAGATGCATGTATGGTTTCTGAGCCATCTGACCATATTCTCAGAGCGTTCCACCATCGGGCGTTTGAAGAGTTCGACGTGAGACAGGCCTGTATTTGCATGACATTCAACATCGGCTTCTGCCAGAACATAGATGCCGTACCGGTCGCAGAGGTCGTAAAAGTAAGGGCTGTCGGGATAGTGTGATGTACGTATGGCGTTTATATTGAGGCGTTTCATGAGTTTTATCTCTGCCTCCACCTCGTCGCGTGTGATTGTGCGTCCTCCCTCGGTGCTGAAGTCGTGCCGGTTGACTCCGTGTATGATGATTCGGTTGCCGTTGATTGTGAGCGCTCCGTCCTTACGTACCCCGACGGTTCGGAATCCTATCTTACAGCCCCTTACGTCAACAGTCCTATCCCCGTCAGAGAGTGTGAGCACCAGGTCGTAGAGTGTAGGTTGTTCGGCACTCCAAGCCTGTATGCCGTTGATGCGTCCGAACGACAGTTTGTAGTTGCCGCTGCCGCTGACTGCTGTCTGTGCCGATGCTATGGTTTCTGTTCCCGCGAGTATCTTTGCCTCCACCGTTCCGGCTTCGAGTGCCACACCTTCGAGCGAGAGGCTCAGTTCACAGGCAGCCGTGGTGTTTGAGTTGGTGAGTGCAGTTGTCTTGAAGAAAAAGTCGCGTATCTGGGTTTTCGGAGCCGACCACAGGAACACATCGCGTGTTATGCCCGTGAGCCGCCAATAGTCCTGGCACTCGATGAACGACCCGCTGGTGAAACGGAATACCTGTACGGATATACTGTTGGTTTCGCCCGGTGCCTTCAGTTTGTCGGTTATCCTGAATTCTGACGGCAGGTATGAATCTTCGGCGTATCCCACGAATTCACCGTTCACCCACACATAGTATCCGTGTCCGGCACCGTTGAATCGAACATATACATCGCGCCCCTCCCATTGCAGCGGTGTGGTGAAAGTGCGGCGGTAGCATCCGACCGGGTTTTTCATCGAGTTGTTGTAACTGAACCACGACGGGCGGTCGGCCATCACGCTGTAGGTATTTTGGTCGTAGCTGAATGGGTATGCCACGTTGCAGTACAATGGTTTATCCCACGACTTGTTATGTCGGATGCCATACACCTGCCAGGTAGCCGGCACGTCTATATTGTCCCATGCCGCAGCCGCATAGTTGTCTTTATAAAACCCTGCAGGCACTTTCGACGGGTCGCTCACCCAGCGGAACTTCCACACGCCATCGAGCGACTGGTAGTAGGGCGATGTCTCCATCGTCTCCGCTGCTGTCTGCACGTTCTCCATCGGTATCTGCAGCGTGTGAGCCGTCTCGCGGTTGAGGTTGGTAATGCTCACATCGTCCCACTCGTTCATCGTCTGGCCCGATGCCAGTTGTGCAGAGGACATCAGGACCAACAGTGCTATTTGTTTCTTGCTGTTCATATCGTTGCTTTTTTCGATTATATTACGGACGCAAAGTTAGCAAATACACCTCATCCGTTTTGTAATATACGATACAAATATTTTCATAAATCAATCATGCTGAACCGAAAAACGGCCCGAAAAGATGTGCCGGCACGTGGCGGATGGAAAATTATGACTATCTTTGCAGCAGGAACAAGGCCCTCGAGGACAGACACGGTGACATGAAACCACTCCTCCGACCAATGCTTAAACCCATATAGACAACCAATACTTAAACCCATATAGACAACCAATACTTAAACCCATATAGACAATGTATAATTTCGACAAGATTATCGACCGTACCGGTTCAGACGACATCAAACACGCCGACCTCCTGCGCGACTATGGTCGCACCGACCTCCTGCCGATGTGGATAGCCGACATGGAGTGGGAAACCCCCGACTTCATAGTCGATGCACTGCGCAGGCGTCTTCAGCATCCGCTGCTGGGATATACCAAGACTCCACGCGACTACCGTTCAACCATCGCCCAGTGGGTCTTGAGCCACCATGGCTGGGCAGTAAACGAAGAGTGGATTACATACATACCCGGCATCGTGAAGGGTATCGGGTTCGTCATAAACCGTTTTCTGCATCCCGGCGATAAGGTTATAGTTCAACCGCCCATCTATCATCCGTTCTACCTCACCCCTCAATGGAACGGATATGAAGTGGTTTGGAATCCGCTGATGGAACAGCGCGACCCCACGGGTCGTCTGACCGGCTATACCATGGATTTCGACGACCTGGAGCGTAAGTGCGACGGACATTGCCGACTGCTCATACTGTCTAATCCCCACAATCCGGCAGGCATCTGCTGGGATCGCGCCACCCTCACGCGCCTGGCCGAATTTGCAGTGAGCCACAACCTGCTTGTGATAAGCGACGAGATTCACTGCGACATGGCACTCTTCGGCCATCATCACATACCGTTTGCATCGGTAAGCCCCGAGGCTGCCAGCTGCTCCATCACGTTCTCCGCACCGTCGAAGACATTTAACATGGCCGGCGTGGTAAGTTCGTGGGCCATTGTGGCCGACGACGTTCTGCGCGACAAGTTTTATGGGTGGATGTCGGCCAGCGAGTTCAACGAAGACCCCATGTTTGCATCGATAGCAGCCATAGCAGCCCTGAAACACGGAGAGCCGTGGCGTCGCGAGATGGTACAATATCTTGAAGGTAATATCGACTTCATGCTCGACTACACCGACCGCCACATGCCGCATATCCAGCCCATGCGCCCCGATGCAAGCTACCTCGTATGGCTCGACTGCCGCCAGCTGGGTCTCAACCACGACGAGTTGATAGATTTCTTCGTCAACAAGGCACACCTTGCATTGTCTGACGGCGAGCAGTTTGGCAAGCAGGAAGGACGCGGATTTATGCGCATGAATGTAGGATGTCCGCGCAGTATGCTGCAGCAGGCACTGGAGCAGATACGAGCCTGCATCTGACCCCCTGATGACAGGTTAACCCAAATCGGTCATTAGCGTTTTGATGATTTTAAGTTTATTTTTGAGTAGGTTTTTTGCGGCATTGAAGGAGTAATGGGGTTCCCCAAAAAACACACGGATTGTCACGAC
>CALGGJ010000066.1 GCA_937915745.1 uncultured Prevotellaceae bacterium
GTATGAAATACCGTAGGAGCGTATCTGTATGTGAAACATATACATGCGAAACTTGAATATAAATACTGCAGTTTTGGCTACACTTCGGACGAGTCCTTCTCTTCATGAGCACGCACTCTCGGGCCTGTGAGTGCGCACTCAGGGGCTTGCAACTGCGCAGTCGTGGTGCTGTGAGTGCGCACTTGCAATGACATCTGAGGAGTCTCATATCGGTTCTGTCTGGCACTTTCTTATCGGTTTTGTCATAAAAATGCATGACAGGTGCAGGCTGTTTGAAGTATTATTCTTATATTTGCATCAAGAAATAATGACACAATGCAGACACAGATAAACGATACACTCCAAACCATACAAAAACTGACGGCCGACATCATATCCGATGCCGACTTTGGCCGTATAAGCAGCATCATCAGCCAAACCGACCATGCAGCCCTGCAACCCACACAGCAGGAACAGGTATTCGGGCTCAACCCCATCCTGTTCGACTTGCAGACAGCCATCATCTCGATTGAAGAAATAGGTGCTAACCGAGCCATCGTGATAAGCATCCTGCTACACGAATACGTGAGCCGGGGCATATTGTCGGAGTCGGCCATAGAACACGACTTCGGAGCCGACGTGATGCACGTCATACACGGACTCATACGTGTGAACGAACTCTATGCCAAGAATCCCAGTGTAGAGACAGAAAACTTCCGCGACCTCCTGCTGTCGTTTGCCGAAGACATGAGGGTAATCTTCATCATCATTGCCGACCGCGTGAACCTCATGCGACAAATTAAAGACCACGGCACCGACGATGCCCGCAAACGAATTGCCAAGGAGGCAAGCTACCTGTACGCACCGCTGGCACACAAACTCGGACTGTATCTCATAAAGTCAGAACTCGAAGACCTCTCGCTCAAATACCTGGAGACCGACGTGTTCTACATGATTAAGGAAAAACTCAACGCCACAAAACGAGTTCGCGACGAATACATCAGCAAGTTCATCACACCTATCGAAGAAAAGCTCACTGCTGCAGGACTCCATTTCCACATGAAGGGCCGCACAAAAAGCATACACTCCATCTGGCAGAAGATGCAGAAACAGAAATGCCAGTTCGAAGGTATCTACGACCTTTTTGCCATTCGCATCATACTCGACTCCACACCCGAACACGAGAAACAGGACTGCTGGCAGGCGTACAGCATAGTGACCGACATGTATCGTCCCAACCCAAAACGGTTGCGCGACTGGCTCAGTGTACCTAAAAGCAATGGCTACGAAAGCCTGCACACCACGGTCATGGGTCCCGAAGGCAAATGGGTGGAAGTGCAAATCCGAACCGAACGAATGGACAACATCGCCGAACACGGATTGGCAGCCCACTGGAGGTACAAGGGCGTGAAAGACAGCGGTACGAAACTGGAAGACTGGCTGAGTGACATACGCAGTGCACTCGAAACAGGTGGTTCGACCGACGAACAGCTGGTCAACCAGTTTAAGGTTGATCTCTACAGCGACGAGGTATTCGTCTTCACACCCAAAGGCGACTTGTTCAAGATGCCGAAAGGTGCCTCCGTGCTCGACTTCGCCTACCAGATTCACACCAATGTAGGCGCACATTGCAGCGGAGGCAAGGTAAACGGGAAAAACGTACCGATGCGTACCAAACTGAAGACCGGCGACCAGGTGGAGATACTCACCAACCCAAACCAACTACCCAAACAAGACTGGCTGAACTACGCCATCACATCGAAGGCACGGAGCAAAATAAGACAAAGCGTTAACGAACAAGAGATGCACACCGCAACCTACGCCAAAGAGATGATAGAGCGTAAGTTTAAGAACAAAAAGCTGGAACACTCTGAGCCAATCATGATGAAGACCGTCAAACGACTCGGATACAAGCATGTAATGGAATTCTACAAGGCTGTGTCGGACGAAGTAATCGGTATCGACCGCATTATCGACACATACATTGAAGAACAAAAACGCGAAGCAGGCGAACTGCCGACGGCCGACACAATCAGCGCATCTACATACCACCTCTATCCCGACTCCACCCTAACTGCTGCCAGTGGAAAAGATGTGTTGCGCATAGGCGAAGGCATCAAAGGCGTGGAATACAACCTCGCACGATGCTGCAACCCGATATATGGCGACCCAATCATCGGATTTGTGACAGTGAGCCGAGGTATAACCATACACCGTCGCGGATGCCCCAACTGCAAACGCCTGCTACAACAAATGAGCTACAGGGCAATCGATGTGAGCTGGGCCGAGAAGGTGGGCGGACAGTTCCCGATCACACTACATGTCGTGGGCAACGACGATGTGGGCATCGTAAACAACATAACCAGCATAATTGCCAAAGAACAGGGAATATTGCTACGCAGCATCGACATACGTTCGTCGGAAGACGGACTCTTTGCCGGCAACCTAACCATCATGACCGACAACGTGGGACGACTCAACCAACTCATTAAGAAACTCAAAACAGTCAAGGGAGTCAAAGACGTTAGCCGAGCCAACTCCGGAAATTCTTGATCAGAACACAAATTCCACATGCACACAACATTGATTCTTGTAGGTAAGACCACATCTCCACACATCCAGGCACTGACCGACGATTATGCCGCCCGCCTGCAACACTACACACAGTTTGACATAACAACCATACCCGAACTGAAAAACACCAAATCGCTCACCCATGAACAACAGAAAACGATGGAAGGCGAACAGATCTTACGACATCTGCAACCAGCAGACCTCGTTGTGCTTCTTGACGAGCACGGCCGCGAACTTCGCAGCACAGAATTTGCAGCATGGATTGAGCGCAAGCAACAAGCCGGCACACGACATATAGTGTTTGTTGTTGGAGGACCCTACGGATTTTCAGACTACGTCTATCGACGCGCCAACGAACAGCTGTCGCTCTCACAGCTTACATTCTCACACCAGATGATTCGACCCTTCTTCACCGAACAGCTCTACCGTGCATACACCATCATACGTGGCGAACAATACCACCACGAATAAACATGAGATTCAAGCCAAATTCATGCCCCGATGTTTCAATTCTGCAACTAAACCAAACAAAAATTAACATTTTTTTTAAATTTATTCGACAAATGTTTTGTCAATTCAAAGTAATGACGTAACTTTGGTGCGACAAATTGTAGGCTACATGGCTGAATTGACTAATTGCACAAATCTATACGAATCAAATATCAAACCAACACAAATTATTAATCAAAAACTAAGTTTTCTATGAGAAAAACAATCACTTCAATTATCTCAATGGCGGCAATGATGTTTGCCTCCAGTGTAATGGCCCAAGAGACTTTTACCTACGAGTTTGAATCGTATGTAGGAGACTCTTATGAGAATTATACACAAACATTGGATGAGGCTGCAATTGCAGCTGCCATTGGATGTGAACTCTCTGAAGCCAAAATCTATGCCGTACAAAGCGATGGTACTCTTGACGAGAACTATATGCTGGGGGGAGCATACGATGGATGGCGTAATGCTGATGGCGACTGGCAAAGCTGGGGAAGCGATGCACGCATCTGCGTGAAGGCTGACTTCAACCCTGATGTTGATGAAGAGACAGGCGAAAAAGCCCCTCACATCTATTATATCGGTGGTATGCAGGGCCAGACAAACGAACCTGCCACATTTACAGCCACATTCCGTGTAGAGAATCCTGATGACGCAAGCAAGTATTGCCTCATTGTTGTGAAACTCACTTACATCCCAGAGCCTGAGTTTGATGTCACAACCACTTTAGCCGACCTCGAAATCATAGGCAGTGTTGAAGTGGTTGCAGAACAGAACCCTCGTACCAACACCACACGAACCAGCTACGAAGTGGAAGTGGGCGATCTCGCTGCCAAGCTGGGAGTCGATGCCGACCTCTTTGCCGATTTCTGGATCAGTAAGCTGGTATATGTAGCCACTATCGATGCAGAGACCGAGTTGAAATCGACTGAACTCATCGCCTACAACTCGTCAAGCTATTTCAAGCAGCTCTACGACGAAGAAGCCAATCCGCTTGAGGAATGTATCCAAGGCAGTAACACCGAAAGCCGATTCCGCGTTGTCCTGTCGGGATATGACGGCGAAATCATTACTGTATCAATCGGTCAGACAGGCTCACTCCAGGCACCAAACACATACAAGACAACCCTGTATGTGATTCATGGGACAAAAGCATTTGCCATCAATGTCACTCTCAACATCATACCAAGCGAAATACCTGACCTCCCATGGGATCAGAAGACTTGTGTAGGTAGCGAAACGATATCTCTCATATCAGATAACATTGGCAGCTATGATGCTCAGGATGTTGATATCGACCTCGATGTAATCATCGCACTCTTCCCTGATGATGTGACAATTTCCGACCTCGTGTTTACTGCACTCACCGCAGATGGCAATCCAACTACCAGCTATACTACAAATACAACTGGTTTCTGGATGGATATGGAAAGCCATCCAATGAGTTGGACCACAACTGTCAAGAGCTACTATGTTGATTATAGTTCTTCTGGCACACTCACCATCGGACACATGCCTAACGTATTTGAGAAAGAGGAAGAAGCTAAGCCAACCGGCTCGCTATACCTGGTATATCAGAACGACTATTATGAGTTCAAGATTGATTATCTGATTGGCCCTAAGGAAGTGCCAGACGTTCCGGATCCACTGCTTGCCACGGCAGAAATAGTGGCTGTACGCAGCTTTACTATGCAGATTATCCCGAGCAGCGAATATCAAGACGACTATATGGCAGAAGCTATCGATTTCAATCTTGAAGAAATTCGTGAACTCATTGGATCGAGCACATATCGTCTTTGGGGACAACAATGGAGTGAATCGCGCGGATTCTATTCCAGCAACGCACAACAAAGCATGAGTGGATGTTCACAGGGATTCTGGATGAATCAAGACACCATCAACCACTGCGCAGTCGTAGGTTCTTGGGGTGCATCAATCGGTAATGCATTCGGAATTGGCGTAGCAAGTTCAAACCCTTCAACATTCTCATTCTTCCAGTTCCCTAACCAACGCAAATTAGGCGATAAATACAATGCTGTATTCTACTTCGCAAATACAGATAAGACAAAATGTGTTCAAATAAACCTCTTTGTTGAATACGTTTCCGAACGCAATGTTGACGAACTTGTAGGCCAGGAATCATTTACTGTTGGTATCCATAGCGCGGACGACCCGGAAGAACCTCTTATCACAGAGATTGACCTCTCTGCTATGTTTGCGGCACTTGGATGTACCGAAGAGGAGTTTGAGGCATCAGGCGAATGGCTTGCTAAGAACAAAGATGGAGCATGGTCAACTGCCAACTTCGTAGATCCGGGAGGATTCCTGTTTGCAGCAGACGGAACAACAGTTGACGACACGTCCGAGGAATTCATGGCAGGATTTAACGATATGTTTGAATTCCAGTCGTGGATTATCGACGAAGCCAACTACGACAAGACCTACAACTGCCAGATTGAAGGCCGTTACAACGGCAAGGTCTATCTTTTCAACATCACTGTCACAGCACCTGATGCCGATGGTATCAAGACAATAGCTGCAGAAAACGGCAGTGCTGCAACCTACGACATCGCCGGACGTCTGGTGAAGAACCCAGCCAAGGGACTTTACATACAGAACGGCAAGAAAGTATTGGTTAAGTAACAGCAATGCATTAGCTATGTAACAGCAGACAATCAGACCTGCTGAACAAATACTGGAACAAAGGTGTGGCGTTTCAAGGCCTCACCTTGTTTCAGTATATGGGCTACACCTATCCATTGTATATGTGTGAAAGATTTTCTTTCTGATAAAATTATACCAAACAGAAAAGATTACTTTTTTACAACATCAAACACTAATATTATAACGATTATTTGGCCGAATGACAAAACATCCGTAACTTTGCGGTGATATCAGAATGACATTAACAACTCAAAACAAAACACAGCGTATGAAAGAAAAAACTACACACATCGTTGCATTGACACTGTCGGCACTATTCGCCATCAGCATACATGCACAACAACCTGCCAAAAGTACGCTCAACATCGTTGACAAAGTGGAAATAGATGTTCAGCGCAACATGAATCAATGCACAGCAACGCAACTGAGCATCGATTTGAGCGAAGCACTGGCAAAACTCACACAAGCCGACATCAAGACATCCGATATCTACACCGTGGAATACGATGCCGGAAATGATGCTGCGAAAGACGAACTCTCCAACGAAACAAACAATGTTGACGACACAGCCGTCGGATGGTGGTACGTCGAACTCTACGACGAGGCTACCGACTTGCCTACCGGACAATGCTGTTCTTCCCCATTCTATGAGGGAGAAACAAACATCTACATCCGCGACTACACACTGGAAGACAAAAAGCTCATCCTATGCGTGGGGCATAACAAGCATGGAGTGACAGCAGGCAACACCTACACCGCCCCACTCTTCATCGTGATTGACAACAGTGCCGTTGAGATTGATGTAAAAGTAAAAATAATCGACACCGACCCTTCACGCCTTAACGTTGCCGACAACAATGTGACAGGCAGTCTGACAGCCAATCTCGAAATACACTACAACGGAAGTTACAAATACCAGACAGTGAGCCTGCCAGTCGATTCACTGCTCTCGCTCCTGCCACAAGATGTGCCACTTTCGTCGCAATGGTATGAAGACTATTATGCACTTACACTCTATGGCCTTGAGAGCGACGGTGTACTCACCGACAACTCTACTGCTAACTACGGAGGTTTCTGGTTTGATGTCAACGGATACGTGACAGAATACAGCACATCGCCTTCATTCTTTGTAGAACCCGACTACTACGAGGGTCTCAACCTGTTGCATGTGGGCATCTATCCGAACTACAGTGCCATAGGCTCCACGGTAAGTACCACCCTCTATCTATGGGGACAAGAGCTGTATGCCATCAACATCAACCTGACTATATTGCCACAGGTGACCATGAACGACTGCGAAAAGGTAGAGACACTCAACTATACCGTAGAGATACAGACATCAACAGCTGGCACAGGAGCATACATGCAGAGCGAAGACATGGTAGATGCAATCGACCTTTCCGAAATCATTGAATCTACGATGGGACTCGACGGAACAACATTCGTGGCATTGAGCTACATACCAGGAACCGGATACCAAACCATGTCTGCTGCATACCAGATATCTGTCAACTCGGGTATCGAAAACGCACCAAACATGGGCTATCAGATGATGGATCTCAGCTATTTTGTTCAGCAAACCGGCAACGACTCATTTGCACACATCGCTGCTCCATTCAACCCTCTGCCTATACTGACAGCAGGATATGCCATCGGTTACGAAAATGGCAAACTCAGCTTCTGGCAGAAAGACGGAACACGAAAGACCGGTGACTACTACACTTCAAAATTCGTCATATTCAACACCGATGAAGGCAAACGCATCGATTTGGATATCACGGTGGTATTTGTCGATCAACTCAACCCGAAGGTAGATATCGTTGCAACACAAGACCTGACTCTGCCAAAAAGTGATGCCACAGGCGATGATTATGCCACTACGGCATTCGACCTGTCGGCAGTTGCCGAGGTACTCGAATGCAACAATACCGACGACATCAAATGGTTGGCCTACAACGAACTGGGACAATTGCTCGGCACATTCGATTACGACGACATCTACGGCTATACATTCAATGCCGAAGGAAAACTGACCAAACCGGAAAGCGAGCAAGCTGTATTCTCTATTGGATATATCGATGGAGAATTCCATACATTAGTTTCGAACGGCGAGGCTGATACTGACTACAATGCCACTATAGTTGCATACTATGAGGGTAAGGGCTATGTGTTCAACATCACTTTGAGCAGCAATTCAACAGCCATTGACTACATTCCTGCAACAGGATTAGCATACAATGCAACGACATACGACATTTCGGGACGTGTTGTAAACACCCTTGTACGTGGGCTTTACATTCAAAATGGCAAAAAAGTGCTGATTAAATGACCGTGGAGTAAGAGCGTATGGTAAAAACAGTTTAAACTTATACCTGCGCTATGAAAAAAATCACAGAGAAAGGGGTGCAAACAGATGTTGTATCCCCTTTTATTTTGGCAAACATGCGTATAATTAAAAATAGTTTCGTATATTTGCAAACAAAAGCATGGCGTAACCATAAATTACAATAGCTAACCAAAAGGGAATATCCACCTAAGATGAAGAAAGCAACATTACTAATTGTGGCTGTGTTCATGTTTCATGACATGGCACTCAAAGCTCAAGCTATCTACTGTCCCGACACCAACTGCACTCGTTGCCGCCTGATGCGAGCGGTAGATTACCAATTCAATGCCCTGAGATTAGGCAATATAGCCCTACCCTCTACTCTCGATGGAAGATCTCTGCAATGGGAACTTAAAGGCAGTTCGCCCTACATCTCGCTCAACGGGCACTCACTATTCACCACATCGTTACCACTCGACGGCTACACCGATGGTGGCACACTGCTGTGCCGTGCAGGCGATGAGACTGTAAGATTCAACCTTACCATTGCTCCCGATGATGCGAAGTTTGGATATCTATACTGTCACATGTCGGGCACAAGCGAAAACACGCTCTATGCCTTAGGTACCAAAGACGACAGGGGACTCCTCTTCCATCCACTGCTCAACAACCAACCCATCTACGACCCTGAAGTGATGGCCGAGATAGAAGGCGGCGTACGCGATGCATTCATCTGTCGCGGACAAGACAACAACTACCTCATGGTAACTACCGACATGAGCAACCGGAAGTCGCGCTCGTGGTTTAATCATGGCATCGACCTCATGAAGTCGAACGACCTCATTCACTGGACATCTGTATCGATAGATTTCCGCCGTGGAAAAGAGGCCTTTTCCGACCCTCAGAGTAAAGACTGGTTTGCCGACTATACAAAGGTAAACCGTGTGTGGGCACCGCAAGTCATCTGGGATAAAGACTATAATAATGGGCAAGGCGGATACCTCGTCTATTATTCAATGCTGAGTTCCAACCCTGGCGACGATCACGACCGCATATACTACTCGTATGCCAACCGCGAATTTACGACCCTGACCAAGCCACAGTTGATGCACGACCGAGGTATTTCAATCATCGACTGCCACATCGACTGGAACGACTGCGACCAAATGTATCATGTATTTTTCAAGAAAGAAGGTGTTGCAGGAGTTGACCGCGGCATCTATAAAGCAGTGTTCGACCGTTTGCCAACAGGACAGTGGCGCGATATCCTGCACATAACCAACGAGGGGGCAAGCCAGGTAGAAGGTCCAAGTGCATTCCGCCTTATCAACGAAAACAAATGGAAAGTGGCATACATAAACTATGGTGTCAATCCAAAGATTTACCGTGTGTGCGAGGCCAATGCAACACTAGAAAACATTGACAAAGGTCCGGAGATAGGCCGCAACGTAAACCCTCAACATGGTTCGTTCATGACAGTTACGAAAGAAGAATATGACTTACTCGAAGCATGGTCGGAACTTAGTTTACGAGTTCAGGAAATGAAAAACGACCCAAAACTATCGAAGAGCAAAAAAGTTCAGGCAGCACAAGCCGCGCTCGAGGTTACATTCGAAACTAATGCCGTCAACCAATTGCTTACACTTTATACTAAGACATTAAAAAATATTAAATAATTCATACGTATGAAACTACAATCACTATTTCTGGCACTATTTGTAGCCACGTCACTTTCATCATGTGCACAGGAGACAGCAATCGAATGGAACACTCCTGGCATTTTGAATCCGTTTATTCCAGGTTATTTTGCCGACCCTACGATACGCAAGTTCGGCGATACATTCTACATCTATGCCACAACCGACGGAACCGGCAACGGCTATGGACCGGCACAAGTGTGGATGTCGAAAGACTTCGTAAACTGGCGTAATGTAGTCATGAACTGGCCTACCACCGAAGTGGTATGGGCTCCGGAAGTCATTCCAACCAAAGATGGTAAATATCGATATTACTATTGCACACCATGTCAGGTGTATGTAGGCGAAAGCAACAGTCCTGTAGGTCCATGGACCAATATGCTTGGACGCCCAGATGCAGTACTTATGCGCGACCGTTATTGCGATCCTATGGCCATCACACTCGACCCACAGGTATTTACTGATGACGATGGAAGCCAATACATTTTCGTAGGCACATGGGGCATCTACGAAAACTCGGGTTGCGGATGGGCACGTCTGGCACCCGACGGAAAATCGTTTACCGACAAGGGGCTGGTGCCAAACACACAGCTGAAAGACTTCTTTGAAGGACCTTTCGTATTTAAGAAGGATGGTGTTTATTATTTCACCTATTCATCTGGCAGTTGCCATGATGCCACCTATCGGGTGCAATATGCCACCAGTACCGTCAGCCCAATCGGTCCCTATGAATACAAGGGATGTATTTTGAAAAGCAACGAAGACGGCACGGTACACGGCCCGGGACATCACTCCATTCTGGTGGATGGTGACGATTATTACATAGTATATCACCGTCACAACAATCCACATTCTGTTCACGGATTCAACCGTCAGTTATGTATAGACAAGATTGAGTTTGATGCCAATGGCGATATCCTCCCCATCACACCTACTCATGCCGGTTTATTGCCATCATCGTTGGCAAAAAAAGCCAAACAGAACACTACGCCCAACCTTGCATACCAAGCTAAGGTCAAAGCCTCGTCAGTGTTGGGCGATGACTTCAAGGCCGAATATGCAGTAGATGACAATAATGCGACACTGTGGCGCCCTCAGAACAACCAAGGCGAATCATGGCTGCAGATCGACCTCGGCCGCAGCACACAGTTCAATCAAGTGTGGTTACAATTCGAATACCCAACATTCTTCTATCAATATAAGATTGAGACTTCGGTCGATGGCAACCAATGGGAACTCTATGCCGACAAGACCAATAACACCGATGCCGGATCACCAATGATTGAGAGTGGCAGCGTCAAGGCTCGCTATATCAGAGTAACCATCACCGACACTCAAAAAAACGGTCACTTTGGTGCCTTGTGGAACGTGAAAGTTTATAATGCGACCAAAAAGAATGATCCTTCGGCCATGCTTCCTTCAGCCGACGGCATAGACCTCGAAGCCGTTCTACGTGGGTATCCACGACTCCACCTCAAAGACGTCAATCCCGACGAACGTATAATCTATCCGGATGGACTGGTAGTAGATGTCAATGCCGACGACTATGCCCAGGGCAAGGCCATAGTAACCCAGACCGTTAAAAACCGCACTGGCGGTGAGTTCACGTCTGCCAACAATATCCTGGTTGAAATAATCGACAAGAAATATGCATTCTATTTCGATGGCAAAAGCCACCTGAGCAGCAGTTTCCCATGTCCGAAAAACTTTACATACAATGCCGCCTACACCATATCGGCATGGATTTTCAACCCCGATGTATCATCGCGCGAGACGGTGGCAAGCATAACCCCAAGCAGTGGTGACCTCACTGCATTTGAGTTCAACCACAACCGCAACCGCGAGACGGGCATCATCGATCATGCAGGTAGCTACGAGAGCCTGGGCCTGCCACAGCTCGTGAGTCAGGGCGAAGGCAGTTGGCAGCACTGGACCGTCACATTCGATGGATGGAACAACCGCTTCTACCTCAACGGACGGCTCGTACACGAAAAAAACAACTTTATCATGTTGCGTCCAGACGGCCCAATCACCATCGGTTCAGATGCCTACGGTGGCAACGCCTTCACCGGATACATACACTCACTTCGACTCTACGACCGCAGCCTGACTGCTGATGAAGTACTTGCCGACTATACAGTGAAATCAGACACAGAAGACCGTATCACAGTCGATTTCGAAAACATTGCACTTAGAGCAGAAGCCGTCGCGCCAACTTTAGTGCGCCTGTCTGTGACCGACTTGGCAGGCGAACCGCTGCACGCTGGAACCCTGCGCTACAGCTACGGCATCACAAGCGACAAGTCGCAGAGCCAAATGCCTGAAATGAGCCGCCAATCTAACTCCAACACCATCATGCTCAGCACCGACGGAAAGGCACGGCAGACCTGCATGGCCGTCGTGAGCGATGGTACGGGCAAAGAAAAGACACTTGCCACCGATATCACCGTCAACTCCAGCCAATACACGCTCTTCACCGACGATTTCAAAACACTGAAAACATGGGACGGACAATACAAGACTAACACCGACGTCGGCTATACAGCCACGGGAGGAATACTCACCCTTGCGTCGGCCAACACCAATTTCGATTCCGACCCCTCACACAACGGCCCAATGCTATATAAAGAAGTAGATGGAGACTTCGTGGCACAGGTGAAGATTGCCGACATGACAGGACTCTCAAGACGCAACACCCCAGCCTACAACGAGGGCGGCCTCATGGCCATACTACCTGGTCAGGGTGGCACATCCCAGCAGCTGGTGCAACTTGGTGTTTTCCCACTTTACAACTGCGGCAACATGCTCACCACCATCCTGCGTCGCGGACGTCAGCAGTATAACAACCAGCAAGCCTATCAGTTCGACCGTTATCTGCAACTGCAGCGCGAGGGCAATACTATCTATGTGCGCACATCGGCCGACGGCCATATATGGACCGACATGCCTTCGAGTCCGGTGAGTGCCCCAATGTTCGATGGCAAAACACTGCAAGTCGGACTCTTCCAAACCACCTATTCCGCAGCTCGCGGCGAAGTAATGTTCACTGACTTTAAGCTTTGGCAGAAGAAATGACACTTATACTGCCAGACCTGTTCTTCAAAAATCTCACATGCATATGACCATAATACGTTTAAAAACCTTTCGCGCCTCCCTGTATTGGGCGGTGCAAAGTTACAAATAATTCTGTATAAGCAAGTTGCT
>CALGGJ010000067.1 GCA_937915745.1 uncultured Prevotellaceae bacterium
CCATTACTCCTTCAATGCCGCAAGAAACCTGCTCGAAAATAAACTTAAAATCATCTAAACGCTAATGACTGATTTGGGTTAAAAACATGTTTGATTGGAGAAAAAACGCATGATATGGTGAAAAAATGTGGGATGATGGTTGTTGTTCGCAAAATTCTTCGTACCTTTGCACGCTGATTCTGGCTTTGACGGCTGGATTGTAGCACGGGTTTATTGTTCACCAGAACATAAATTGAACTGTATAATAACAATAAAACAAAAAGTAAAACGAAATGAAAAAAGGTATTCATCCAGAGAACTATCGCCCAGTAGTGTTCAAAGACATGTCGAACGGCGATGTGTTCCTCTCTCGCTCCTGCGCACGCTCGAACGAGACAATTGAATTTGAGGGTCAGGAGTATCCTCTCATCAAACTTGAAATCTCATCTACATCTCACCCGTTCTACACGGGTAAGGCTAAACTGGTTGACACGGCCGGACGTGTTGACAAGTTCATGAGCCGCTACGCTGTGATGAAGAAGAAATAAAATCCTCCTATCCCCCCACTCTCCGGATGGACTGCCCATCCGGCGGGGGTGATAGAACGGAATATCACACACACCCACTTCGCTCGCCCCCCCCCCAGGCGGGAGAGTCTGTCCAGTCCCGACACCCTTGGCACGCAAAAGAGTTATCCGCGCCTCCCCCCTCCCTCTTTTTTATGTTCTACATTACGCGAATACAACGTATGGCTCGTGCCACTCACACCTGCCGCCTCTGCTTCGGTGTGTTGCGCCGCGTGTTGCCGCGGCGACGGGTTGATGTGTCGCATGCGCAGGCCGAGGCGTGCCTTGCGGCTCGGCATGCCGACGGCTCGACATCATGCATTGCCAAACACGTGGTCTGTACACATCCTGTATGTGACCTCATGGTGGTGGTGCCGGCTTATAATGCGGGCGAGAGGTTGAAGGTGTGTGTGGAGTCGGTGTTGAGGCAGCGCACTGGCTATTCGTTTCGCATAGTGGTGGTGGATGACGGAAGCACCGACGGCAGTGCCGACAGCTTGCAGTCGTCATGTACCGACTGCCGACTTACGGTCATCGGCCAGCGGGTGAATCGCGGCGTGTCGGCTGCACGCAATATGGCTCTGAGCTTTATCGATGCCCGATACGTGACGTTCGTCGATGCCGACGATGAGTTGCCTCCCGGTGCTATAGAGGCTTGGCTCGATGCGGCATATGCTGTGGATGCAGACGTGGTGGAGGGCTCGATGGCGGAAGTGACCGACGGGAGGAGGTCGATGCTTGTGAGTCATGCCGACGGTGAGGACACAGGCAGCCTTACCGGATATGCGTGTGGCAAGGTGTTCGCTGCTCGTCTGTTTGCAGATGTGGGCTTTCCCGAAGGGGTAAGGTATGAGGACTCTTTGCTGGCGTTTGTGTTGTTCAGGTTGGCACAGCGGACGACGACGGTGGCTTCGACCACTTATATTTACAATCGCCATCAAGGCAGTTTCACATCGAACGAAATGGGGAACTATGCCAACATCGATGCCTACTGGGTGGTGCGACGTCTGCTGCAAGACATAGACAGACTCGGCATCGAGAGGGATGATGTGCTATACGATGCGCTGCTTGTGGGCATGAAACTGTCGGGTGGCAGGATGGCCAGCCTCGACGATGAGACTTCGATGGCTTATTTTGCTGCCATGTGTGGGTTGGCAGAGCAATACTTCGCCAAAAACAAGGCCTGCGACCGATTGAAATATATAGGCAGGGCAATACGCGAGCGTAATTATACGTTATATATCCTGGCATCGTGCCTTTTGTGATATAATAGTCTGATGGATAGCGAACAGCAGCTACATAACCGCACTGGGCGGCTGGCCCGCAACACCATCTATCTGTATATACAGATGTTGGTACAGTTGATTGTGAGCCTGTTCACCACTCGCGTTGTAATCGACACCCTGGGTCAGACAGACTATGGTGTCTTCGGTGTTGTGGGTGGTGTGATGGGCGTGTTTGCCGTTCTCAACAGCATCGAGGCCGCCACGATGCGGTTCATAACGTTTGAGCAGGGGCGGGGTAGTGGTAAGGAAAGACTCCATATGGTATTCAGTACTGCACGCAGCGTGCACCTCACCATCAGTGCGGTGGTACTCATCCTGGCTGAGACGGTGGGTATGTATTATGTGCTCAATTATCTCAACGTACCCCACGAACGCCTCGCTGCTGCTGTGGTTGTATATCAGTTTGCTGTCGTCACGTCGCTCATCGGAATCATGTGTGCGCCTTATGATGCCCTTATCGTGGCACACGAGCGTATGGGTGTGTTTGCGTCTATCGGTATATACAATGTGTTGGCAAACTTGGTGATTGTGTTCCTGGTGAAGTATGTCAGTACAGACAAGCTGATTCTCTATGCAGCACTGGTGATGCTGATACAGGTGAGCCTGCGCATAATATACGGCATGTATTGCCGCATCAACTTTGCCGAGACTCGCGGTCGCTGGGTGTTCGACCGCAAGTTGTTTGTCAGTATGCTCAGGTTTGGTGCATGGACATTCAACGGCACGCTGGCTACGGTGGGTTTCACACAGGGCATCAACATCCTGTTCAATTACTTCTACGGTCCCCTGCTCAATGCCGCCTTTGCCGTGGCCTTTGCTGTGGAGAACAAGGTGAGCTCGTTTGCCGACAACTTCCTTGCAGCAGCACGTCCGCAGATAGTGAAGAGCTATGCGGCAGGCGACATGACTTACCTCCACACTCTTGTGATAGGCTCGTCGCGTATAGCCGCCATGCTGCTGTTCTTGCTCTCGCTGCCCATATTGCTCGAGACATCGTTCATTCTGTACGTATGGCTGGGTGAGGATATTCCCCCATATACGGTATGGTTTGTACGCTTGGCGCTGATGATGGCCATTGTGCAGAGCCTCGGACAGGTGATGTGCATCACCATACATGCCACAGGACGTATTGCCAAATTCCAGATGATAGAAGCCAATATCCTGTTGCTCATCGTACCAATAGCTGCATGGCTGCTGTGGGCTGGGTATTCGCCAATAATGGTGTTAGTGGCCGAGCTATGCGTGTTTATCATTACACAAGTGGTGAGGGTGCTGATTGTCTGCCCGGTGGTGGGGCTGCCGGTATCAACCTATGTGCGCGAGGTACTGTTGCGGTCGATGCTTGTCGTGGCGGCAGGCAGCATACTGCCGCTGTTGGTACACTTGTATGGCGGCTTGCACCAGCACCCACTGACTCAGGTGGTATGTGTTGGCTTTGTGTCGCTCTTGTCGGCAGGTGCGAGCATTTACTTTATAGGATGCCGGCAAAGCCAGCGCAACTTGCTGCGAAAAAAGGTAAAGACACTTTGGACTCAGTGGAGGGAACAAGGGCTGTAGAGAATAAGTTAAAAAGAGGCTGTAGAGAATAAGTTAAAAAGAATATAATGATTATGACATTAAGAATCATTTTGCCGCTGTTGCTTGTGATGCATACGCCTATTGCAGGTGCACAGGATATACGCGATGTGTTTGTTGCAATGCCCGACTCGTTGCTTCCTACCCTCACTCGCAACGACCGCCTCGACCTTATCGACTTCTTCGATGCAGGGCTCGACAACACAGTGTCGGATGCATTGCACGGACGGTCACACCTCACGATGCTCACACCCTCAGTGCTGAAACTGCAACTGAACGACCATGCAGAGATTCAGATGTGCCGACCTGGTGATACCGATGTCATTTGCCTGATACACTCGGTCGAAGCAGGAGGATGGGACAGTAAGGTGAAGTTCTTCGGTATTGGCTGGAAACCTCTCGAGCCGGCCGAATACATCACCCTGCCTACATTGGCCGACTTCATGCCTCTGACGGCCGATACCGACCTCCAGGAATATAAAAACCGAGTGGTACTTGTAGGGTTTCCACTCATCAGGGCCGATATAACCGACGATACGACGATTACATTCAGTTTCACATCGGCAAACGAAGCCGACCGCGATTTCAGTACGAAGGTGAAACCTCACATCAGGCAACAAGTGCAGAGAAAAATAAGAAAACCTGCAGACGAGGTCGGTGGGTTAGAGACAAGATGATAGATTCAACCGAAAGAATGGGACGACTGTTTATCGTGCCGACACCTGTTGGCAACATGGAGGATATGACGCTGCGAGCCATCCGTGTACTCCGTGAGGCCGACTGCATCCTGGCAGAGGATACCAGGACGTCATCGGTGTTGTTGCATCATTACGACATAAGAAACGAGCTGCACTCGCATCATAAATTCAACGAACATCAAACCAGTCAGCGAATCATCGACCGTTTGCTATCGGGACAGACCATAGCGCTGATAAGCGATGCAGGTACACCAGGAATCAGCGACCCCGGATTCCTGCTCGTGAGAGAGTGTGTGCGTAATGGCATAGAAGTGATAACACTGCCGGGAGCCACCGCTATGGTGCCGGCAGTGGTGTCATCGGGACTTCCGTGCGACCGATTCGCTTTCGAGGGCTTCCTGCCTCAGAAGAAGGGGCGGCAGAAACGTCTGTCAGAACTTGCCGACGAACACCGGACTATGATATTTTACGAATCCCCGTACAGAGTGCTGAAAACCTTGGAACAGTTTGCTGCAACATTTGGTGGCACCCGACAGGCAGCAGCATGCAGAGAGATATCAAAAATCCACGAAGAAAGTGTGAGAGGTACATTAGACGAGCTAATCGCACACTTCAGCAGGTACGAACCCAAAGGCGAGTTTGTCATCGTCGTAAGCGGAAAAGAAAAAGAGTCGGATGCGAAAAACAAAGATAAAGAATCAGACATAAACAATGAATAAAAAATCATAAAGCTATGAAGAAACTATCAGTTTTTGTTGCAGTTATACTCATGTTGGTATCGTGCGACCAAATGTTTAAGGGAACAACACCATCGCAAAGCGACGAACGCATGGATTCGTTGCAGAGCCTGCTCGACCAGAAAGACAGCGAACTAAACGAAATGCTCGAGGCATTCAACGACATTCAAGACGGTTTCGACCAAATCAACGAGGCAGAGGGACGTGTGAACCTTCTGAGCGAAAACGCAGAGGGAAACAATGCTGTGGCAAACATACAAGAGACCATGGAGTTTATAGAGAATACCATGCTCGAAAACCGCAGAAAGATAGAAGAACTGCAGCAACGCCTGAAACAAAGCAGTGTAAATACAGCCAGGATGCAAGAGGCCCTGCAGAAACTCACTGCACAACTCGAAGAGAAAACACAGGAAATAGATGACCTGCGTACACAGTTGGCACAACGCGATGTGAAGATAATCGAATTGGGCGAATCGGTGGAACAGCTGAAGACCGAAAACACACAAGTGAGGGCCGAAAGCAAGGTTAATGCCGAGATAGCAAAAAATCAAGATGCACAGCTCAATACAGCATACTACGTATTCGGAACGACAAAAGAACTGAAACAACAGAAGATACTGGTTGACGGCGATGTGTTGAAGACAACCGACTTTAATGCCAACTACTTTACTAAGATAGACATACGCCGTACCAACGTCATCCCACTCGAATCGAAGTCGGCAAAAATTCTTACCACACATCCCGAAGGCTCATATTCGCTGTTGAAAGATTCGAAAGGCGAATATACATTGCGAATTACCGATGCTGCCGAGTTCTGGAGTGTCAGCCGATATCTGGTAATAAGAGTGAAGTAAAACCAAGCATAATCAAGAAACAAAAGTTTATAAATACTATGGCACTAATAGAATGTAAGGAATGCGGACAAATGATATCCGACAAGGCTACCGTATGTCCTAAATGCGGATATCCGGTTGAGACTACCCTGCAGACGCAGCAGGTCAACACAGATGCTGCGACGGAGGAGACACCGGCCGACACTCATGACATGAACGACGAAACGTCAAACTATCAGAAGGACGAGAAACAGGCAGGTAACACAAATCCTGGGGCGGCTTCATCAGCTTCATATAAATATGTACAGCCGTCGAAAGACAAAATTGTCGCAGCAGTTCTGGCCTTCTTCCTCGGTGTATTGGGAATACACCATTTTTACCTCGGAAACAACGACCGTGGGCTGAGCTATCTTATAGTATATTTCGCTACATGGGTAATCTATACGGTTTTCGGACTTATCACCTTCGGAGTTGGATATGCATTGTATTTACCAATAATAATGACGGTGGTGAGCATCATCGACATGGTACACTATCTGCAAGACAACAACGACAGCTTCCAGGAACGAATCCAGCGCGAGAAAGACCCGCTATGGAAGAAGGTAATATATTAATAACACAAGACAACCATACAAACACTCACAAGGTAAGATATGAGTAAACTTACGATTCCTGAAGGGTATAAGCCACTCATCGACCCCCTCGATACCGAGCAAGGCATCAAGCAGATAAAGGATTTCTTTCAGTCAAACCTCTCCACAGCCCTGCGTCTGCGTCGGGTAACGGCACCATTGTTCGTATTGCGTGGATTAGGTCTCAACGACGACCTCAACGGAGTGGAGCGCCCGGTGTCGTTCCCTATAAAAGACATGAACGAGCAAGTGGCAGAAGTGGTACACTCGTTAGCCAAATGGAAACGTGTGATGCTGGCAGAATATCACATACAGCCGGGATACGGACTCTACACCGACATGAATGCAGTACGTGGAGATGAAGAACTCGACAACCTCCACTCGCTGTATGTTGACCAATGGGATTGGGAACGGACCATCAATCCCGAAGACCGCAACCTGAAATTTCTGAAGGAAACGGTTTGCAATATCTACAGCGCAGTACGCCGCACCGAATATTTAGTATGCGAACATTTCCGCCAACTACGTCCGTTTTTGCCAGAGAAAATACACTTCATACACTCAGAAGAACTCCTGCAACTCTATCCGACCCTCACACCTAAAGAGCGTGAAGATGCCATTTGCCGCACCTATGGAGCCGTGTTTATAATGGGAATAGGTGGAAAACTGAGCAACGGCCAACCACACGACCTGCGTGCACCCGACTATGACGACTGGACAACCTCCAACTCAGATGGATACAAGGGGCTGAATGGCGACATCATGATATGGTATCCGGTTTTGGGACATGCTGTTGAACTGAGCTCAATGGGAATACGCGTGGATGTAGAAGCACTCAATCGTCAGCTGGCACTGACAGGCAAGGAGGAACGGCGACAACTCTATTTCCACAAGAAACTGATTGGAGGCGAACTGCCGCTTTCCATTGGTGGAGGAATAGGTCAGAGCCGCCTGTGTATGGTCTTATTACAGAAAGCGCATATAGGCGAGATACAAGCCAGCATCTGGCCTGAGTCGATGCGCGAAGCATGCAAACAGGCTGGTATGCCGCTCATTTAACCCCCCATTATATTGCGAACATATACAATAGATGAAGAAAATACTTACATCGTCACAGATACGTCTGGTAGATACCCACACCATCAATACCGAACCAATATCGTCGCTCAATCTTATGGAACGTGCCGCAAGTGCCGTTACCGACCGCATCTGCCAACTGTTCAATAAAGAACACCGTATCATAGTGTTTGCAGGACCGGGAAATAACGGTGGCGATGCTATGGCAGTGGCACGCCAGTTGTCGATGCTCGGATACAGGGTGTCTGCATACCTCTTCAATATCGGTAATAACCTGTCGGCCGACTGCATGGCCAACAAAAACCGTATGCGACATTGTCCTGCTGTCGATTTCCACGAGATTGTATCGGATTTCGTGCCGCCGATGATTACTGCCGATGATGTCGTGGTTGACGGCTTGTTCGGAACAGGACTATCCAGACCGCTCATGGGGGGATTCGCTGCTGTTGTCAAATATATCAATTCGTCGGAAGCCAAGGTTGTAGCAATCGATGTGCCGTCGGGACTTATGACCGAAGACAATACAACCAATGTCATGACACACGTAGTACAAGCCGACTACACCTTCACCTTCCAGGCAGGCAAACTGGCATTCCTGTTTGCCGAAAACGAACCGTTCGCAGGACGTGTGGAAGTGCTCGATATCCAACTTACCGACCCCGACAACCGCGATACACAAACACCATATTACATGATTGAGCAAGACGACATTGTACGTATGCTCAAGACCCGACCACGTTTCTCACACAAAGGAACGTTCGGACACGCATGTCTTATTGCAGGTCAGCAAGGCATGGCCGGAGCTGCCATATTGGCATCGAGGGCATGTATGCGCAGCGGCGCCGGAAAACTTACCGTACACACACCCGAGGCCAACGTGATTCCACTTCAGATTGCTATCCCCGAAGCAATACTGCACATCGAATCCCAGACACATACGTTTACCAAACCGTTCGAGACAACCACATATAATGCAGTGGCGGTCGGTCCTGGAATAGGAACGGGCGAACAGACAGTGAGAGCTTTGTCACAACAGATGCACTATCATCAGGGGCCGCTTGTAATGGATGCCGATGCAATCAACATTCTGGCAATGCATCCATCGCTTGTCGAGCAGATTCCGCCAGACTCAATATTGACACCCCACAAGAAAGAACTGCGCGGACTCATCGGTGCATCTGCCAGCAGCTACGAAGAATTGCAACTCACTCGCCAGTTTGCCGAGAAACACCATGTGTATATAATAATAAAGGGGGCTAACTCCGCGATTGTCACCCCTGATACCGATGTTATTTTCAATATAACGGGCAATCCGGGTATGGCGACAGCCGGTAGCGGTGATGTGCTTACAGGTATTATCCTTTCGTTTCTTGCACAAGACTATTCATCGCTGCAAGCAGCACTCATGGCCACTTATATTCACGGACTTGCAGGCGATATAGCAGCCAAAAACCTATCTCAGGAAAGTCTCATCGCTTCGGATATCATAGACCACCTGCCACAAGCATTCAACCTGCTATGACCCCGCATATCTCTCCCCTCATCCCACTTTCCGTCTCACTTGCTGCCCATAGCCGCTTCTTCCTTACAGTAGGCAACGGCACGATTGATGTATTGTAACAGTGGCAGGGTAGTGCGGAATAATTGGGCTGAATGTGCCACTACATTCTCCGATAGCATGAAATCAGTGTCGGGTTCGTAATACACACAGAAGTTACGCAAGCGCAGATAGTGTGAATAAGGCGAGTCGGAAGGGAAGCCGGCAGGAACACGATGTAGCAACCTCTCATCGTCAAGCCTAAACTCTGGCGCAATTTGATGTGTCACGATGTCTTGAAAGTCGCCATCACCGTAGCAGATGTCTTCGCGCAGGGTTTTAAGTACGTCGGGCTCACATATGTAATCGCCCGAAGCCAACATGTGAGCATGTGGGTAACCCGTCCCAAGTCCTGTGCCAATATGAAAATAATAGCCCGAATAGCCCGATTTCTTGCCTCCCTGACATATATAGGCACCCATATGAGTCTTGTAGGGACTTTTGTCTTTAGAAAAACGTGTGTCGCGATATATGCGATAGGTACAGTCTTTGGCTGTCAGATTAGATATCGTAGAATCGAACTGCGATATGGCGAGTATCAGTTTGTCAACAATGGCGTAAAAACTCGATAGGGCAGACTCGTAGCGATTTTTATTCTGAGCGAACCACGCGCGGTCGTTATGCTCCGACAAGTCGCGCAGGAAAGTTATTATATTTTGCATCTTTTTATTATTTTTCGAGGACATCATTAGTCGTATGTTGGGTAATCATTAGTTGATGGCTTGTTGCGGTGCAAAGTTAATTAAAAATATCAGAAGCTTCCTGTCACACTCCAAATTATTATACATAAATGCAAAAATAAACGTGTCAATCCGCGTGTTATGAATAAAAATCGCTACCTTTGCATCGTTTTTTTAATGATGATTCAAACCAATGATAACAGTCTCAAATCTTTCAATACAGTTTGGAAAGCGTGTGCTATACAAAGACGTGAACCTCAAGTTCACTAACGGTAATATCTATGGAGTTATCGGTGCCAATGGTGCCGGAAAATCGACCTTGCTGAAAGCCATTACCGGAGAACTTGAAACCACGACTGGCAGTATCACTCTTGGTCCCGGCGAACGCCTCTCAGTACTCAGTCAGGACCATAATAAATTTGATGAGTACAATGTGATGGATACGGTAATGATGGGACACACTGTATTGTGGGACATCATGCGCGAGAAAGACACCTTGTATGCCAAAGACGACTTCACCGAGGCCGATGGGGTTCGTGCCGCCGAACTGGAAGAGAAGTTTGCAGAACTTGATGGGTGGAATGCTGAGAGCGATGCCGCTATTCTGCTTAGCGGACTCGGAATCAAGGAGGATCTGCACTACAAACTCATGTCTGAACTCTCGGGCAAGGAGAAGGTGCGGGTGATGCTGGCCCAAGCCCTGTATGGCAACCCCGACAACCTGCTTCTCGACGAACCTACCAACGACCTTGACCTTGATACCGTTGAGTGGCTCGAAGACTATCTGGCAAACTTCGAACACACTGTGCTTGTAGTGAGCCACGACCGTCATTTCCTTGATGCGGTCTCAACACACACCGTCGATATAGACTATGGCAAAATCAACCTCTTCGCAGGAAACTATTCATTCTGGTATGAGAGCAGTCAGCTGGCACTGCGTCAAGCACAAAACCAAAAAGCGAAAGCAGAAGAGAAACGACGTGAACTTGAGGAGTTCATACGCCGATTTTCGGCAAATGCAGCCAAGAGCAAACAAACGACCAGCCGCAAGAAGATGCTTGAAAAGCTCAATGTTGAAGAAATCCAGCCATCTACGCGCAAATATCCTGGCATAATATTCACCATGGACCGTGAGCCAGGAAACCAAATACTCGAGGTAGATGGACTCACAGCCATCGATGACGACGGAACTCCGCTTTTCCGTAACCTTACATTCAATGTAGAAAAAAGTCAGAAAGTGGTGTTCCTCAGCCATAACCCACGTGCCATGACTGCATTGTTCGAAATTATCAACGGCAACAGACAACCGGATGAAGGGACTTACAAATGGGGCATTACCATACAGACTGCCTATCTGCCGCTCGACAATACGGCCTTCTTCCAAAGCGACAAGAACCTCGTAGAGTGGCTGTCGCAGTTTGGCGAGGGCAACGACGTGTTCTTTAAGGGTTATCTCGGACGTATGC
Source organism: uncultured Prevotellaceae bacterium (assembly GCA_937915745.1). Lineage (GTDB taxonomy): Bacteria > Bacteroidota > Bacteroidia > Bacteroidales > Bacteroidaceae > Colivivens. Next base: position 11,127 of record CALGGJ010000067.1, read on the forward strand.
TCTTCTCGGGCGAGGAAGTGCTGAAGAAGGTAAACGTGCTCTCAGGAGGCGAGAAAATGCGCTGTATGATTGCGCGCATGCAACTCAAAAATGCCAATTGCCTCATACTCGATACACCAACAAACCACCTCGACCTCGAGTCGATCCAGGCATTCAACAACAACCTGCGACAGTTCAAAGGAAACATACTCTTTGCAAGCCACGACCACGAATTCATACAGACAGTGGCCAACCGTATTATCGAACTGGGTCCCAACGGACATATCGACAAACTTACAACTTACGACGAATACGTACATTCCGACTCGATACGCACCCTGCGCCAGCAATTGTGGCAGACCGAATAGGGATGCTGTGATGTAATCAGATAGTGGGCTGATGTCAGCCAGGGCGGGGATGTACATTTGATGTGCATCCCCGCTTTGGTATGCTCGGCATGAGCATTGTCTAACGGGTGCAAGTCCCGAGTGAGCCCT
>CALGGJ010000068.1 GCA_937915745.1 uncultured Prevotellaceae bacterium
CGACCCGGCCAAGACTCTCTACGAACTCATGAAAGACGTATCAGAATGGGCCAACCGCGACGAGGTGGAAAGAAAATACAAGAAACCGGTTGACGACGAAGAGTGGTATATGACTCCGCAAACCGTGAATGCATACTACAACCCTACAACCAACGAGATATGCTTCCCTGCCGGCATACTGCAATACCCATTCTTCGACATGAGCGCCGACGATGCATTCAACTACGGAGCCATAGGCGTAGTAATCGGACACGAAATGACTCATGGATTCGACGACCAAGGTAGCCAGTTTGACAAAGAAGGCAACTTCAACAACTGGTGGGCAGAAGGCGACGACACACGTTTCAAACAACACACACAAGCCATGGTCGATTTCTTCAACGGCATCGAAGTACTACCGGGACTATACGCCAACGGCGAACTGACACAGGGCGAAAACATTGCCGACCACGGTGGACTCAAGATTGCATACACCGCATTCAAGAACGCAACAAAAAACAACCCACTGCCGACAACCGACGGATTCACACCCGAGCAGCGGTTCTTCCTGGCATACGCCGGAGTATGGGCACAAAACATAACCGAGGAAAACATGCGACAGCTCACCACGACCGACCCACATTCGCTCGGCGAATGGCGTGTGAACGGAGCACTGCCACAAATCGACGCCTGGTATGAAGCATTCGACATTACCGAAGACGACCCAATGTTCATTCCAAAAGAAAAACGAGTGAACATCTGGTAAGCCGCAACAAAGCAAAAGTACAAACGTCTGATTGTCAATTAACAATTAACAATTGCCAATTAACCAAACATGCCATTAAACCTACCCGACAGGCTTCCGGCTATCGAGTTGCTGAAGCAGGAGAATATCTTCGTCATGGACACCACACGTGCCCATGGCCAAGATATTCGTCCACTTCGCATTGCCATACTCAACCTCATGCCTATCAAAATAACCACCGAGACCGACTTTGTACGCATACTGTCAAACACACCGCTGCAAATCGAGATTGAGTTCATGAAAATAAAAAGCCATACGTCGAAAAACGCACCAATAGAACACATGCAGGCATTCTACCACGACTTCGACGATATGCGCAACAAGAAATACGACGGATTTATAATAACCGGCGCACCACTCGAGCAGATGGAATACGAGGAAGTATCATATTGGAACGACCTGCAGGAAGTGATGAACTGGGCACACAGCAACGTAACATCCACACTATACATCTGCTGGGCCGCATTTGCGGGACTCTACCACTTCTACGGCATTCAGAAACAACCTACACCGGAAAAAGTGTTCGGAGTATTTCCTCACCACTCGCTGACACCATGGCTACCTATATTCCGAGGTTTCGACGATGAATTCTATGTACCACACAGCCGGCACATCACACTGCCGAAACAAGAAATCGAAGCTCGTCCCGAACTACAAATCATATCAGAGAGCAATGAAGCGGGAGTGCATATAGTCATGGCACGCGGCGGACGCGACTTCTTCATAACCGGACACTCTGAGTATGCACCTCTCACACTCGACAGCGAATACCGGCGCGACCTGGACAAAAAACTGCCAATACAAATGCCAAAAAACTACTATCAGGGCGACAACCCTCTCAATCCTCCAATCGTGAGATGGCGCTCGACTGCAAACCTTCTGTTTACCAACTGGCTCAACTACTACGTTTATCAAGAGACACCATACAACATAGACGACATACATGACTAATCTCGAACTGTTATCACCCGCACGCACCGCAGATATTGGCATCGAGGCAATCAGCCACGGTGCTGACGCTGTCTATATCGGGGCGCCACGCTTCGGAGCAAGAGCTGCGGCCGGTAACAGCATCGACGATATATATCGACTCGTAAACCATGCACACCTGTTTGGAGCCAAAGTGTTTGTGACAGTAAACACATTGCTGAGGGACGACGAGATGTCGGATGTCCAGACTCTCATCAATCAACTCTACGACATACGTGTCGATGCAATTATCATACAAGACCTACGGCTGCTCACTCTCGACCTGCCACCAATCACGATACACGCCAGCACACAGATGGACAACCGTACTCCCGAACACATCAAACAACTCTACAGCATGGGGTTACGTCAAGTAGTACTGGCCCGCGAACTCACCATCGACCAAATCAGAGACATACATCAAGCGTGTCCCGACATGAAATTAGAGTGTTTCGTACACGGAGCCTTGTGTGTGAGCCTCAGCGGACGATGCTACGCCAGCGAACATCTGTTCGGAAGAAGCGCCAACCGTGGAGAGTGTGCACAGGTATGCCGCATGGAGTTCGACCTCATAGAAGAACAGATGCAAGGAGGCAAACCTGCAGAACATACACTGCTGCACGGCAAACACCTGCTCTCGCTCAAAGACCTCTGCCTCATTCAGCATCTGAACGAACTAATCGATGCAGGGGTCACATCGTTCAAAATCGAAGGACGCCTGAAAGACATGTCATACGTAAAAAATGTGACGGCAGCCTACTCGCTCGAACTAAACAAGATTGTTTCAGCCAGACCTGATATCTATAAGCGAGCATCGGCAGGCATGGTCGAACTTAAATTCAAACCCGACGTTTACAAGAGTTTCAACCGAGGATTTACGACTTATTTCCTTCACGGACGCACCTCAGATATCTTCTCATTCGACACGCCAAAGGCATTGGGAAAAGAGGTCGGCAAGGTTAAGGATGTATTCACCACATACTTCACCGTGGCTGGATTGCAGCAGTTTGCCAACGGCGACGGACTCTGCTTCTTCGACAAGCGAGGACGGTTGCATGGTTTTCGCCTCAACAAAGTAGCCGACGGACGTCTCTATCCACTCGACATGCCACGCGAGCTGCAACCCAAGATGCGGCTCTACCGCAATTTCGACAAGCAGTTCGACGATATATTACAACATGAAAGTGCGACTCGATATATACCAGTCGATATGACACTTGACGAAACGTCTGATGGTTTCAGCATCACTATGACCGACGATTACGGCCACTCTGTGCACTGCGAAGCCCAATGCGAGAAACAGCTGGCACACACTCATCAGCACGACAATATACACAGGCAACTATCAAAGATGGGCGACACAACCTTCCGACTGCGCTCGTTGGATATCGCTACAACCAGAAACTGGTTCATCCCTGCATCGTGGCTCAGTCAGTGGCGACGCGAACTGACAGCCGCTATGACGGAAGTCTGTCTTAACAGGCTGGATTGTCAGAATAATCAGATTTCTCAGACTACTCCGAACACTCAGACTACCCAGAGCACTCAGACTACTCCGAACACTCAGACTACTCCGAACACTCAGACTACTCCGAACACTCAGACCACCCCGCACACTCAGACTACCCAGAGCACTCAGAGTACCCAGAGCACTTCGAATACCATGTATCCAGACCTGGCCGATACCACCCCATCGTCAGCACTTATGTCCTGCCGCCATTGTATAAAATATTCGCTCGGCATGTGTAAACGCCCCACAAATCCGTTGCTGCTGAAGATGTCCAATGGTACACGTCTAAAATTGGATTTCGACTGCCGTCGCTGCATGATGCATGTGATGAAAGCCTTCATTGCAGTCATGCTGCTATGTTCGTGTACCCATCAGTCGGTAGGCGAGCTCAATGTCCTGGGCGATTCATCGGCCACTAACGTACTCTACACCGACACTTTGCTCCAACTCACTCAGGCACAGGCTGACAGCCTCAACTTCCGTCTGTCTCACCACTACACCTACAACTTCAACTTCCGCGTTAAGGCCGATACACTCACACTCTCCCTACGCGATGATGCGTCATCCGACTCCATTGCCGTCTTCAAGGGCGACGTGATAGCTGTGGCCGATATTCGCACAACGACCGACACGGTGTATATAAAGGTGGCACGCGACCAATCGACCATGGGTTGGCTCTCCGAGTCTTGTCTGCTCAGTGGCACGACCCCCGACGACCCCATATCAATCGTCATCGACCGCCTTACAACCTCGCGTCTGTTATGGATGACGCTCATCGCCGCACTCGGCATCCTGGCGGTCTTTTCAAAGAAACGCTCAAAGCTGCTACACTCTACACTCGACCCCCTCTGTCCATGCCTTTGTATCATGCTTTCGGCTACCATTGCATGTCTCTATTCATGCATTCAGATGTGGGTTCCCGAGTTTTGGCAAGAATACTACTTCCACCCCACTCTCAACCCTTTGTATCTGCCGCCACTCATGGCCTCGTTGGTAGTGCTGGTGTGGTGTGCTGTAGTCAGTTTCGTGGCTCTTGCACTCGAAATATATAAGCACATGGAATTCCCTGGAGGGCTGCTCTACCTGCTACAAGTGTGCGGACTCTCTATGCTGGCCTACCTTATCATATCTTACACAACACCTTTCTACGTAGGATTCCTTCTGCTTGCAGCCCTACTTCTTGTGCTTGGCATCATAATAATAAAACCAACCAAAATATAATTTCAAACCACTAAAATCAAGATTCATTATGAAACAATCAGTCGTACTTGCAGCATGTGCAGCCATGATGCTGACATCATGTACAAACAACACTTACCGTGTAAGCGGTGAAGCTCCTGAAGGTGTAGAATATGTTTATTACACCAGCAACTTCTTCGACGACGACCCTCAGATTGACTCAGTGGCAGTGTCCGACGGTCGATTTGTGATTGAAGGCGACGGCAGCACACCTGTCATCGTTGCCGCCACGCTCGACAACAACACTCAGTTCTGGTTTGTATCCGAGCCTGGCAACATCGTCATCGACTCTCTCTCACTCCCTTCGGGTACACCTCAGAACGATGCCATCGCACAATTCTTCAAAGACGCACAAGAGGCAGAGTCTATCGACGATTTGCGCACCAGCGTCGAAGCGTTCATGCAACAACACACCAACGACCTTGCAGGCGCATTTGCCATGTTCATGGCAGCACAGCCGCTCGGTCTTGACCACACAGCTAAAATACTTAACGGCTGCGGTGATGTAGTGAAAGATATTGTTTACAAAGCCATTCCGCAAGAGCAGTTTGATGCAGCTGCCGCTGCAGCTCAGGCAGTGGAGGCTACAAGCGAGGGTCAGATGTTCACCGACTTCGGTGTTGAGTATGATGGAACGGTTCAGAAACTCTCCGACTATGTAGGACGGGGCAAGTATGTTCTTGTTGATTTCTGGGCAAGTTGGTGTGGTCCATGCCGTGCCGAGATTCCTACCATCATCGAGCTTTACAACAAATATGCGGGCGATAAGTTCACTGTGCTTGGTGTTGCCACATGGGATAAGCCCGAAGACACAAAAAATGCCATCGAAGAACTGGGAATCAAATACCCACAAATCATGAATGCACAAAAGGTAGGTTCTGATGCATACGGCATTCAGGGCATTCCTCAAATCATTCTCTTCGGCCCTGACGGAACCATCCTGAAGCGCGACCTTCGCGGCGAAGATATGGTAAAAGCCGTTGAAGAAGCGCTTAAGGGTTAGTTAGTCCATGACATTAGGGAATATTCTGTACCGGGACTTTTGATTTCGACCTTCTAATCATATATTCCAAGCCGGTCATTAGTAGCAGGGATGAGCCTGACGGCACTGCACAGTCCTGACGGCATTGGCGTCCAGCGGTCGTATCGTGTGTTTCTGTAGTTGAGATCTACTACGTTGATTTCTTCGAACTTGCGCCATTCGATACCGTCGCGGTCCATTCGGCTAATGCGGTTGGCTCCGAGGTTGGTCACTTCTACATCGACGGTGTTCCTGCCTTTATGGATGTAGGGTGTGATGTCTATGCGGTAAGGTACTGCAAAAAGCGTAGCCACATATTGTCCGTTGATGCTCAGGCGTGCTGTCTCGCGCACATCGCCCAGGTCGAGTATGTATGATGTGTCGGTATCGGTCAGCCGGAATGAAGCGGTATAAAGTCCCGTAGCCATTGTTTCGCACAACTCTTGCGAGCCGAGCAGGGTCCACGACTGCGGCTGTTGCATCTTGTATGTTTTCGTTATCTTTACGGGCTGTGATTCCACAAACGACAGTTTCCAATCGGTGATTGTGATTGCACGGTCGGGGTGTTCGTTGAGATAATGGTGCGGCTGTATGCCATCGGTTGGCTGGTTGCCTACCACCATGATGATGCTTTCGCCCGACCGCAGTTGCAGGCGTACCATCTGCTGGTCGGAGAGTTCGGTGGCAGTGATGTGTCCCGTCATGGGGTTGTAGAATGTGACATGGCTGCCGCTGCGTCCCAAGCTTACATCCTCGTCGATGTTGCGGCCTTGCAGGTTGGAGACGAAGTAGATATATTGTCCGTCCCATGCCCGGCGTATCAGGCTCAGGCCCTGTTGGGTGCGCATGTGTTCGGGTGTTGCATATCGGCCTACCACCGAATAGTCATCGGTTATGACAGCCTTGTTTTTCAGTTCGGCCAGTGTTTTGTCGTAGTCGGGTTGTATGTTGAGTCCGAGGAGGCCCGGCGCACTGTGTGGCATGTGTCCGATGAATATGACAGGCACTCCTGCCTCGGCCAGGAAGAGCAGTTGCCGGAGTGTAGATAACGGCATGTGTGACACTTGAGGTATGAGTATGGCGGCATATCGGTTTTGTCCGGTAGTGGTGATTTTATTCTCTACGGGTTGTGCAAGCGAAAGGCAGCGGTCGGATATATAGTCGCAGTCGAATCCTGCGCGTATGATGTTGTTTATCGACTCAATGAACTGCGGTGCACGTTGTGCCATGCTGTGTATGTCGAACTGCACGAGTCGTCCCGGTTGGTTGTATATCATGTCGTGGAATGGCAGATAAACCAGTATGTCGTTGTCGGGTTGGCCCAGTTGCATGAATGTCTGCACACGTTCAATATATTTGAAGAATGCCGGTGCATCGCGCCACAGGCTGTTGGTTGGCGACATATCGACAGATGCATAGAATTTCCATCCTGGCCAGGGGTCGTCTTTGGGTGTGTAGCAGCTTCCGTGGAAGAACACATGGTTGACTCCTGCCACCATCATGAGGTCGAAGTCGGGTTTGCACTGTGAGAATGAAGTACGGAAATGCTCGGTGAGCCATGTAAATGTCTCTGACGACGTGAATGGTTTTCCCGCGATGTGCGCCCCTGACGATGCATACTTCAGCATCGAGAGGTCGGAATAGTTGGCTTTGGTCATACCGGGGTCGGTGCGCAGGCCTGTGATTCCGAAGTCAGAGAGTCCGAAGCCCTCACACTCGGGAATATCCACACGTGCGTAGAGGTCGATGAGGTTGGCAGGCGAGCCGTGTGCCTGGTTTCGTGTGATGGCCCCGTGGCTGTGTGCCCACTCGGTCCAAACCGACGTAAAGTTATCGTAAAGCAGGTCTGACAGTGTCTCTCGATAGTCGGACATGACGCGTCGTTTCACATCGTCGCTGGCGTCTGATGTGCCGAGGAAGTCTTCCACATGGTCTTGGAGCTTGTATCCGCGCCGTTGTCTGAATTCGTCGAGCAGCCGTGGTGTCCAGTCGGCTCCATATACTTCGTATGAATCGTTGAAGAACGTATGTGGATAGTTCACACCGCTTTGGCCGAATGCCTGATCGAAGTGTTTCAGGTAGTTTTCGACGCTTTGGCGGTCGAAGTGGTCAATCACAAAACCCTCGCCTCCGGGTGCTGCACGTTTCACTTTCTGCCGTGTGCGATCGGTCAGCAGTTGCCCGTTATCTATCCTGAGCTTGGCTGCAGCCTCTTCGGCTGGCACCCACGGGCCGCCAAAGGGCCATCCGGTGCCGGTAGCCATATCGACCTCGATGTCGAGTTCGGCCGACAAGCGTTCCACCGTTCCGAGCATCTGCATCCACCGTGGCGACAGATAGTCGATATTGTTCTGTGAGTTGTCCTTCACTCCGTATATGGGTGTTATCTCCACCCCGCCGATACCGGCCCTGGCATATTCGCCGAGGTTATATCGCAGGTCGGCCTCGTTCACTGCACTTCCAAGCCACCACCATCGCGTGTAGGGTCGTGCTTCGCGAGAAGGGGTTGGCCAGGAGCCTCCACCTACCCTTCCGAATGATTGGAGACTTGTGGCGTATGCAACAGTTATGATGAGGATGGCGGGTAGAATGTATTGTCTGCGCATGATGTAAGGAGTTATGTTTAAGAAAGATGTATCAGTTTCCGTCGGGTTTCAATGCTTCGAAGAATGGCGAGTCATACCAACGGAATGTATCTACAGGGTCGGGCCTTGATGGGTCGAATCCTGTGAACTCGGGTTTGATGTGCGATGCTACAGGCAGGTTGAGGTCGCGCATTCCCTGTAACACCATCTTTGCGATTTCATAGGCACCGTAGGGATTGAAGTGGGTGTTGTCGGCCAATGCCGATTGTTGTCCGGGGAACGTGTTGGCAGGATAGTGTACGAAAGCGCGTTTGCTGCCCTCGTTGCCCATTGTTTCGTAGAACGTACGTGTCATGTCGTGCACCTCAATCACCTTCACCCCTTCGCGCATCGCCACCCATCGCATGGCATCGGGATAGTCGCCGTGGCTCTCGGTTATGTGCCCTGACGAGTCGAATGTGCGTCGTTGGGTGGGAGTGACGAATATAGGTGTCATGCCTTTGGCGCGTGCCTCGTCGATGAACTGTTTGAGGTTGGTTGCGAAGTTGTAGTATGCTCCCGAGCCTGGGGTTTTCTGTTTTTGGTCGTTATGTCCGAACTCAACGAACAGGTAGTCGCCACTTTTGGCCAGCGACAGGATTTTCTTCAACCGTCCGGCAGCCATGAACGAGGCTGCTGTCTCGCCGCTCTCGGCATAATTGGCTACAGCCACACCGTCGTCCATCCACCGTGGCAACATCTGTCCCCAGCTGGCCCATGGTTCATAATCTTGGTCAACCACTGTAGAGTTGCCGCAGAGCCACAGGGTGGTCACATCGTCTGCGGGTTCTATCTTGATTGCTCCACATGCAGGTGCCTCGCCACCTATTTCGATAGTCAGTTTGTCATCCCAATTCAGCTTGGTACGTTCGCGGTCCTTTATCTTCACACGTTCGGTGCCGCCGATGATGGTGTTACGCTTGTTCACCACAAACGTCACAGTCTTTGTCTCGCCCTTGTTCGTCACTATGTTTTCGGCCATCAGCCTCCGGCTCTCGGCACGCACCGTGGTGTTGCCTCGGCGTTGCTTGCTGCCCAGGGTGAGGGTCACACGATAGTTGCCGTCGGGCACCGCTACCGAGAAGAAAAACGGTTTGCCGCTGACAGGAGCTGGAGCCAGACTCGTCATGTCGTAGCCATAGCCACGAGTAGCGTCGTACGTATCTGAAGGGCCTATGCGTATGGCCGATTTGTCGGCACCGTCGAACGTGAACGATTGTGCCATAAGACTCATGGCAGAAAGCCATGCTAAGGATGCGGTTAGGATATGATTCATACTGATTAGTCGGTTGGTTGTCTGCAAAGTTAGGTATTTTTGACGAAACACCGACTATGTTTTTGCCATAAATTGTAATAAGTCCCTCTTTTTGTGCGGAAACGAGTGCGCAGTCACAAGTCCGCGAGTGCGCAGTCGCAAGTCCGCGAGTGCGCAGTCACAAGCCCGCGAGTGCGCAGTCGTGAATATAAGCTCGAATGGTGGTAAAAAATGGCCGACCTGCACATTTTTTACCGAGCAACGTCTTGCAGTGTCAGAATTATTGCGTAACTTCGTGGCATGAATGAAGACAAACTGCAGCTGTCGGTACTCATCCCGACCTACAACAGCGACTGCCATGCGCTTGTGGCAGCCGTACATAACGAGTGTGCAGAGCTGGAGCATACCTCCGGCCTGACATACGAAATTATCGTAGCCGACGACGGCTCGACCAATGCCGACACCCTGGCAGCCAACAAGCCCATAGGCCAACTCCCATGTTGCCGCCTGCTGTCAGGCGACACCAACCGCGGTCGCAGCTACACCCGAAACATGCTGGCACGACAGGCACGAGGCCGCCGACTCATATTCATCGACAGCCACATGACCATCATATCACCACACTACATAGCCACATACCTCGCCACGACAAGCAGTGTGTGTCAGGGAGGCTATGTCGTGACATCCGACCCACAGGCATGGCAGGGCAACCTCAGATACAAGTACGAACGGAGCAAGGCACACATCAACCACCACAAGACCAGCCCACAGACGTCAAACCACGACTTCCACACATCCAATTTCTGCATCGATGCCGACGTGATGCTGTCACATCCGTTCGACGAGTCGATATCACAATACGGATACGAAGACGTGCTGATGGGCAAACACCTCATGGAAGCCGGCATCGAAGTCGAAAACATCGACAACCCCGTAGGATTCGACCATTTTGAAGACAACACATCGTTCCTGGACAAGACAGACCAAAGCCTTCACACACTGGCCACACACATGACCCAACTGCGAGGCTACTCACGACTGCTCGACACGGCCGATACCCTCACACGCTGCCACCTCGCTGCCCCACTGCGCCTCATCTTGCCACTACTGCTGCCAGCCCTCAAATCCAACCTCAAAGGTCGGCACCCCAGCCTCACGGCTTTCAATACATACAAACTACTGAAACTAATAAGCATGACATGAAGGCAACCGAACAGCACAAAACAGGAAAACTTATCGTAGGACGCGCTTCGGCAGGCAGCGGCAAGACCTTCACACTCACACTCGAATACATACGCCTGCTCGTAGAAAACCCCGACAACTACCGGCGCATACTGGCTGTAACCTTCACCAACAAAGCCACAGCCGAACTCAAATCAAGAATAATCGACACCCTGCACGCAATAGCAACGGGACACCCCAAGGCACAAAGCTACACACAATACCTCTGCCACGCTGGCGACACCACACACCTGCAGCACACCTGCAGCACAGCACTCAAAGCCATCCTACACGACTACAGCCACTTCAGGGTAGAGACCATCGACTCGTTCTTCCAAAGCATCATACGCGAACTGGCACGCGAGCTCAACCTCACAGCTAACCTGCGCATAGACCTCGACCAAGACGAGGCACTGACCGAAGCCGTGGCACTGATGATGGAACAAATGAAACGGGGCGACAACACATTCAACGCCGTTGTGGGATATGTAACCGACAAAATCAACAGCCAGAAACCCACAAACTGGAAGATAGACAAAGAACTAATCGAATTCAGCCACAACATATTCAACGAACACTATCTGAAAGCAGAAAAAGACATACGGCACATAACAGCCGACCAACACTTCTATCCACATTACAAGCAAGCGCTCATCAACTCACGCCACAGTGCCGAGGAACAACGCAAGGCAACAGCGCAGACCTTCATAAACCACACACAGACATTCGGCCTGACCCCCGATATGTTCGTGCGAGGCAGCAAAGGCGTATATGCATACTTCCCAAAAGTGGCCGAAGGCAAAGCACCCAAAGACCTGCCTAAAGCACTGCTCGACGACCCCTATGCACCATGGCTGAAAGACACCCTGCTGAACAACCGGCACGCCGAACTATTCAGACAACTCATAAACCAAGACCAACAGCTGCGACGCACACTGGCAACCATAAACGCAAAGCTGAAACATGCAAACCAAATGCAACTGCTCAGCAAAGTAGATGACACACTGCGCCAACAAAACGAAGAACACAACCGGTTCATCCTGGCCGACACAGCACACCGACTCAACGAAATCATGAGCGACACCGACGTTCCTTTCATAATGGAAAAAGCAGCCGCACAATTCAGATACATCATGATCGACGAGTTCCAAGACACAAGCGAACTGCAATGGAAGAACTTCCAACCACTCATCAAGGAATGCCTGGCCAACGGATGCCGGTGCATCATAGTGGGCGACGTGAAACAAAGCATCTACCGATGGCGCAACAGCGACTGGGGAATACTCAACGACATCGGCCACACACCACCATTCAGTCCGATGGTAGATGAAACCAGCATGCGACACACACTCGACACCAACCGACGAAGCGCCGGACACATCGTAGAGTTCAACAACAAATTCTTCCGCCAAGCAAGCAAAGACGTAGCCACACACTTCCAAACCGAATTCAGCAAGACGCAAGACTGCACCTCCGACATACAGGCAGCATACGCCGACCTGGAACAGAAAATCGAGCCACGAAAACAAGGACAAGGATATGTGAGCATAACAGAAATCCCTGCCGACAACGAAGAATCCACAACAACCGACAACCAACAAGCTCAGGCACCCGACCGACAGCAACCAACCGACAAAATGCTCGAATACGTAGAGCAAACCATCATACACCTCACACAGAATTCCGGCATAAACTACAACGACATAGCCATACTCACACGCCACAACGCCGAACTACGCACCATTACCCAACACCTGCAACAACACATCCCCGACATACGCATAGTAAGCAGCGAAGCATTCCAACTCAACCAGTCGGAAGCCATCAAACTAATCATACTGGCACTCCAGGCAATTGCCGAGACCAACAGCAACCTCACACCATTCCTCCTCGGCACATTGGCATGGAAATACCAGACACTCATACTCGGCAACCACAACACCGACACCGGCCAGTACTTCGAAACCACCGCCGACCAACTCGCATCCAAGCTGCCGGAAGAGTTCATAAAACACATCGACCAGCTGCAGATGACACCTCTGCGCAAACTCTGCGAGCGCATCTACGACATATTCCAACTCGACACCATCGACGGACAAGCAGCATACATGTTCACATTCTTCGACGAACTGTCGGCCTTCATCAACGACAAGACAACCAACATCAACACATTCCTGCAATACTGGGACGACACCCTCTCGAAAAAAACCATACCCGCCGAAGGAGCCGAAGGCATACAGATGCTCACCATACACCGCTCGAAAGGACTGGAGTTCCACACCGTCATACTGCCCTACTGCAACTGGAAGATGGGAGGCAAGCCGGCAGAAGTGCTGTGGTGCAAGAACAACACACCCGAAGGCGAACTGCCCGTCATACCAGTAGCCTTCGGTAAAACCCTGAGCGACACCGACTTCAAGACCGACTACGAAGACGAGCAACTGAAAAACTACGTTGATAACCTCAACCTGATGTACGTGGCATTCACCCGAGCATCAAACAACCTCATTGTCATCACCCAAAAGCCAAAAAACAACGAATACTCAACCTACGACATTCTGGCCAGTGCCACCAAGCAACTTTGCATGCAAGACGGCCAAAAGCCCGTACAAGACAACCTAACGGCTATGCAAGACGGCCAAACGGTCGTACAAGACAACTTGCCTGCCGATACCGACACCATCGATTTCACCATAGGAAGCCCCGAACCACACACCGACACATCACCGACACCAAGCAAAAACATCGCAGTAGAGTTCCATACCGGTGGCATCAATGCAGTCTTCAGACAGTCGAACGCATCGAAAGAATTCACCACCGACCCCGAATCGGCCGATACAGACGAGGCAGAACGACAGACGTATATCAAACGAGGACTCGTCGTACATAATGTATTTGAAAACATACACACAGCCGCCGACATACCACAAGCCATGCGACAACTCGAGCAGCAGGGCGTGATGGCCGACACTGCCTTCCAGGAAGAAATCGAAGCAGAGATAAAAAAGGCCATGAAGAACCCGCAGGTAAGCCGATGGTTCGACCCCGGATGGACAGTAATGAACGAATGCAGCATCATTGTACGCGACAAGAACGGCGACATCACCACCCAACGTCCCGACCGTGTCATATACAACGGACACGAGACTATAGTCGTTGACTACAAGACCGGGCGCCCCGACAACAATCACGACAGACAGGTGAAAGACTACATGGAGTTGCTGAGGCAGATGGGCATGACTAATGTGAAAGGATATATATGGTATATGCGCACCGGTGAAATAAAAGATGTAATTTAGTACGGACTTTCTCGAAGATGTAATTTAGTATGGACTTTCTCGATATAGTAGCAACCGACATCATCCGCCGTATAGACAGTGGCAAGTACGGACAGATGAAAGACCTCACGATAGTCTTTCCCAACAAGCGTGCCAGCCTATTCTTCAACCAGCATCTGGCCCGACACACGGAACCACCGATATGGGCGCCTCACTACACCACCATAACCGAGTTGTTTCAGTCGATGAGCCGCCTCACTGTGGCCGACCCCGCACTGCTCACATTCTATCTCTACAAAGCCTATATGGTCGAGACTGGCGAGGAGGAAAGTTTCGACCACTTCTATTCGTGGGGCGAGGTGCTGCTGAGCGATTTCGACGACATCGACTCTGCCATGGTCGATGCAGAGAAACTCTTCATAAACATATCCGACCTCGAGCAACTCACTCGTTTCGACTATATCGACCACGAGCAGGAAGAGGCCATACGTAAGTTGTTTGAGAGTTTCAACATTAAGAGTGTGACACAATTGCAGGAGCGGTATCTGCGCATGTGGAAAGCCATGCCACGCATATACGCACGTTTCAGACAGATGCTCGAATCGCATGGGTATGCCTACCCTGGCATGATGAAACGCGATGTGATTGAGCGTCTCGACCTCTCAGCCGGCAATATGCAGGGCAGCACCTATGCCCCCGAGCATATCGAAGCCCAAGGAGGGACCTATGCCTTAGTGGGTTTCAATGTGCTTAACGAAACCGAGCGGCAATTATTTCTCCATCTCCGCCGCACCCATCAGGCTCTCTTCTACTGGGATTACGACGAGTCCTTCGCAGCCAACCCCGATATGGAGGCCGGCATGTTCATATCCGACAACATAAAGTTGTTTGGCAACAGCCTGGCCTGGGCTACCCCCGACATGTTCCGCAATCTGAAAAGTGGTAAGAAAAACATACAGTTTGTTGCGTCATCCACCGACAGTGCGCAATGCAGTTATGCTGGTGTGTGGCTTGCCAACAGCCTCAGCAGTTCTCAACCGCTCAATAAGACTGCCATCGTTCTGTGCGACGAGAGTTTGTTGCCATCGGTGCTCAACACCCTGCCTCCAACCTATGACGGTTCGCACCCTACTCAACTCAATATCACCATGGGCTATCCGCTGGGGCAGACACCCGTCGTGGGTTTTATCATGGCAGTGCTTGAACTGAGGTATCGTGGCTGGCGAGGTGCTGCACGTCACTCCGGCGGCAAATGGCGATACACCTATGCCGAGCGAGTGCTGAGGCATCCATATACGCTGCTCATGGCTAAGGATGACGCTACTCGCATCGTTGGCCAGTGTAAACGGCAGAACCTCATCTATCCCGATGCATCGCTGTTTGATATAGGCGGATTCATTTCTGATGTCTTTCAGCCGCCACGGGCCGACATGGCGGCCGACCTGGAGCATCTGGGCCATATACTTCAGACCATTGCCATGCATACCGACGATGTGCTTTACACAGAAAGCATCTATACGGCCTACACCACGATAAACCGTTTCTGCCGGCTCATGCGCGATGAGGGTCTTCAGTTCTCCAGCCCCGACACTCTCTTGCGGCTCATGCGCCAGGCACTCTCGGCTCGCTCCATCGCGTTCCACGGCGAGCCGGCCGTGGGAGTGCAACTGATGGGAATACTCGAGACACGCAACCTCGACTTTGACAACATCATCATGCTTTCTACCAATGAAGGCATGTTGCCACGGCAGTCGCACTCCACGTCGTTCATTCTCAACTTCCTGCGCGAGGCAAATGGTATGACCACCACACGCCGCCGCATTGCACTTTATGCATATTACTTTTATCGCCTCATGGCTCGTGCCACCAACATCACCTTGGTCTATAACAGCTCTACCGACGGTCTGCACCGTGGCGAGATGAGCCGCTTTATGATGCAACTGAAGTATGAAGGAGACATATCGGGTATGAGTCAAATCACGGCAACGGGGCGACAGGCCGACATCAGGACCGAGGCTGGAGTCATCGTTGCACATGCCGACAGGAGCAGTCCGCCGATTACGTCGCTGTCGCCATCGGCCATCAATACCTACCTCGACTGCAAACTCCGTTTTTACCTGCAACACATATGCCATTTCCACCAGGACGACGAAGTGAGCGAAGATGTGGCCGACAACACCTTCGGCAGCATTTTCCACAATGCCATGGAGCGGTTCTATGCCACTCGCCTCGGTCGTCCGCTCACGGTCAGGGATTTTCACATAGCCCCCGGCGGTTATGGTAAAGACCATGATACGACCTACACCATACGCCGTATCGTTGACCAGGCATTTGCCCGCGAGTTGTTTGGATATGACGAGACCGACATAACTGCCGACCGTTATAGACTCGACCTCAACGGCACACAGTTGCTCAACCACGAGGTAATCTGCCAATATGTCTATAAACAGCTCGTGGCCGATATGCAGCTCACTCCTCTCACCATACTCGCCACCGAAAACCGCCGGTATGACAAGTTCGCCTACACCGACGCTTACGGCCGTCAGGCCAGTATAGATATAGGAGGCATCATCGACCGCGAAGACATCTGCACCATAGAGGGGCGGGAGTTGCACCGCATTGTCGATTACAAAACATCGATAAAGGCAAAGACAGCCGGCAGCATAGCCGACCTCTTCGACCGCACACTGCCCTCGCGCAGCTCACACATATTCCAGACATTCTACTACTGCGAAGTGATGCTTGCCCACCTGACCGACCCTACCGCTCCGCTGTCACCGGCCCTGCTCTACATCAAACAAGCACAAGACCCATGCCAGACACAAGTGAAGATTGGCGGCAAGCCTATAACCGACTACCGCCTCCAGTGTCACGACGAATTTGCCACACGCCTCGGCAACCTGTTGGCTGAGATGCTCAATCCCGACAACCCGTTCGAGGCAAATACCAACGACACCCACTGCACCTTCTGCCCGTTCAAGACTTTGTGCAGGTGATGGGGCAACACCAGCCCTGCCAGAGTGCGCAGTCGTTTTTGATATTACGTCCTGTGTTTATGATAAAAAAACACGGCTACTTAACATTTTATCGTAAACCAAGCTATCCATTTCACTAATTATTCGTAACTTTGCACCAGAATAGCCTGCAAAGTTACGTATTCAGTGCGTTTCCCAGGGCAGGCATAAAACAAACAAAACAACTATATCATGAAACATCGTACTCTCCTTGCATCGGCCATTTGCTCCGGCATACTGTCATTAGCCCCCTTGTCAGTGTGTGGCCAAGCCCTCCAACCTGGGTCCGACTGGCTCAGCGACCTCTCACATCGTATCACACTCAACGGATATGCTCAGGCCGGATATGCCTATCAAGACCAAGAACAAGCCGAAACAAGCGACTTCAACCTGAAACGCACCCTGCTATGGGCCCGTGCCGAAATCACCGACCGCTGGTCGTTCCTCTTCATGGTTGACTTCAACAGCGAGGTTCAGGAGTTTTACACCGACTACCGCGTCAGTCCGGGCAAGGCCCTCAGCGTGCGCGTGGGTCAGTTCAAAAACAGTTTCTCGCTCGAAAATCCGCTGTCACCATCATCACTCGAACTGATAGATGTATGCTCACAGCCAGTGACCTATATGGCCGGCTGTGGCAGCGACCCCCTGTTGGGCAAGCAATTCGGCCGCGACATAGGAATGAAACTCTACGGCGAACTGTTTGACGGTCATCTGGCTTACGAACTGGGTCTGATGAACGGACAAGGAATCAACTGCCGCGACGGCAACCGCGACAAAGATGTGATAGCCAAAATCGACGTCCGTCCCGTACAAGGACTTCGCCTCGTGGCATCGGGACAAAAAGGCCGCGGCCACGCAGTGGGTACCGCAGCATGGAACCCCGACATATCTGTAGGCGACAACTACACCCGCGACCGCTACAGCGTAGGTGCCGAACTGAAAGTCGGAGCATACTGCCCGACCAAATACAAAGAGGCACGCCCTATAAGCCTGCGAGGCGAATGGCTCGAAGGCAAAGACGGCAAAGTGAAGAGCCGCGGTGCATACCTCACGGCCGGAGTGCCTGTGGTTGATGCTCTCGATGCCGTAGCCTCGTTCGACTGGTTCGACCGCAACAAAGAAATGCGCTACGACCAGACCAATGCCACCATCGGACTGCAATACTGGTACTACAAAAAGTGCCGACTCCAACTGCAATACACCCACACATGGCGACAGTTCGACTCCGACTACAACAACATACAAGCACAAGTGCAGATTGCATTCTAACTACAAATCAAACCTTGGTACCAAAAATTCACACACATACACCAGTTAACACACACAGCGATGACTATCAAAATCATACTCACCATCATCTTCTTTGCAGTGATGGTAACAGTCGGGATATACTCCCGCAAACAAGCCAAAAGCGTCGATGGATTCGTACTCGGCGGTCGTAACGTAGGTCCGTGGCTCACTGCATTTGCCTACGGCACATCATACTTCTCGGCAGTGGTCTTCGTAGGCTATGCCGGACAGTTCGGATGGAAATACGGACTGTCGTCAGCATGGATAGGCGTAGGCAATGCCGTCATAGGCTCGCTCCTTGCCTGGATACTGCTCGGACGTCGCACAAAACTCATGACCCAACACATCGAAAGCCGTACCATGCCCGACTTCTTCGGCACACGATTCGACAGTCAGAGACTGCGAGTCTTTGCCTCAGTCATTGCATTCGTGTTCCTCATCCCATACACAGCCGGCATATATAAAGGCATCTCCACACTGTTTGAGATGGGATTTGGAATACCCTACGAGTATTGCGTCGTAATCATGGCACTGCTCACAGCCCTATACGTCATACTCGGTGGCTACAAGGCCACAGCCATGAACGACTTCATCCAGGGCATCATCATGCTTTTCGGCATCGTAATCGTGATAGCAGCAGTACTCAACTCACAAGGCGGACTCACAGCCGCAGTCGATAAACTGGCCCAGTTGCCGTCGGATGCCGAACCTACACAAAACGGAGGCTTTGCCACACTCTTCGGTCCCGACCCATGGAACCTGCTCGGAGTAGTCATCCTCACCTCGCTCGGCACATGGGGCCTGCCACAAATGGTAGGCAAATTCTACAGCATAACCGACGAACGAGCCATACGTCGAGGCACAATCATATCCACCATCTTCGCATTCATCGTGGCAGGAGGATGCTACTTTCTCGGCGGATTCGGACGAATCTTCGGCACACCACCCACACTGCCCAACGGGTCGTTGGAATTCGACCGCATCGTACCGTCAATGTTGGTTACACTGCCCGATATCATCATAGCCCTCGTTGTGCTGCTCGTACTATCGGCATCAATGTCAACACTGGCATCACTGGTACTCACATCGTCGAGCACCATGACCCTCGACCTCATCTATCGCGACAAACGCTCACAACCAGGCGAGGTTGAAGAAGGCGCCATCGACGACACCGTGGCCGAACGCATCGAACGCCGTAAGGTAGTTGTGATGCGCGTGCTGATAGTATTCTTCATAGTCCTGTCGCTCATGATAGCACTCAACCCACCAACCTTCATCGCACAACTTATGGGAATATCATGGGGTGCACTGGCCGGCGCATTCCTCGCACCGTTCATGCTCGGACTCTACTGGCGCGGAGCAACCACAGCATCCGTATGGGCTTGTTTTGCATGGGGCGTAGGCATCACAGTTGTCAACATGATGCTTGGAAACCCCATCAACCCAATCAACTGCGGAGCCATTGCAATGATTGGCGGATTCCCGATAGTGCTGATCGTAAGCCTCATCACGCCAAAACTGCCAAAGCAACTGGTTGACGACATATTTGCCTGCTATAAATAGCCCTGGCCATACATCATATATCACCGACGAAAGCCCCCAGCGGGGGACTGAGGGTGGACAAAAACGGGTCTTCCCCCCCTTCTCGCACTCCATCGCACTCCACAGAGGGAAGGGGGAGGGGGGACGAGGGCGAAGCCGAAGGTCAAAGCGAGGGCGAATCCAACAAACAAATATCACATATAAAAACATCACAATTATGAAGAATCTAAAGTTTACTTTTACAGTTATCATGCTTGTGGCAGGTGCAGCCTTGTATGCACAACCCGACGGCCATTACTACCTCTACAACTCAGCCTACCGGCTCTTCCTCAGCCGCGATGCCACGGGAGCAACCGCCGACCAGTTCGGTCTGCCCGTCGAAATCAAGC
Source organism: uncultured Prevotellaceae bacterium (assembly GCA_937915745.1). GTDB lineage: Bacteria > Bacteroidota > Bacteroidia > Bacteroidales > Bacteroidaceae > Colivivens. The sequence continues at coordinate 20,137 of CALGGJ010000068.1, forward strand.
AAGGCACTGCCGGCTATTCCATCATGTTTCTCGACAACGGACGCTATGTGGCACAAAACGCAGCAACGGTGAAGGGCGACCAGGCAACTGCAGCATATGCCACCATCGAAGCCTCCGGCGATGGCTACCTCCTGACATTCAGCGACCCCCTTGGCATAGAAGGCGACGGTCAGGTGTTGACGTGCAAGACCGACCTGCATTCGTCAAGTTTCAATACTCTGTGGCAACTGCTCACCCAAGCCGAGCGCGATGCAATCGTAGCCGCAAATGAGTCGGCACAAATTGCAGCCATCGCACAAGCTGCAGGCATCAACCTGACTGAAACAGCCGACGTAAAAGCCCAGTTTGAAAATGCGCTGAAGGCATATAGTGCCGAAGATGCTACAGACCTGGTGTCGAACCCCACACTGGCAACGAGCCAAGACAGCTGGACGGTTAAGATTCTGGCCGGCAACCAGAATATAGCCTACAAGTCGCAATACCCCATGACCTTGTATCAGAACACGGCGATGGAGATTTCGCAGACGATAGAAGTACCCAACGGCATCTATAAGGCAACGATTCAGAACACATATCGCTCGTCGAAACGCGAACACCTCGCATTGCTGTCACAAAACGAAGGCATAAGCATCTGTAATGCCTACTTTGCCGCCAACGACAATAAGGTGCAGGCCGTAGAATGGTCGAAAATCCGCACATCATCCACCCTGCCCTATTCACGTGGCGATTTCGACAACTTTCCGGCCAATCCACAATACACCACGACAGTATGGGCATTCGTTACCGACCGAAAACTGACACTGAAATATGCAGTGCCGGCCATAAACAACACACAGGGCGACTACGACCTCAACTGGTTTACATTCTCCAACATAACACTTACACGATACTATAACCCGTCGGATGTTGACTTAACCCTGTTCGACATCTACAACGATATAGCCTGTCAGGCCACCGATGCAAGCTCCTATTATGCTGTCATCGACTCGATGAGACAAGTGGTCAAAAGCTCACCGGTAACCTCCGACGACATAAAAGACATGCAGGCAGAAATGCGCACAGCCATCTTCAACCTGTTGAAGACCCAACCGGCACAGTCGGGACAATACGACGTGACAAGCTTCATCACCAACCCTTCGTTCGACAACGGAATCAAGGGATGGACCACTGCAAACGGTACGATTACCACCACCGACGGAATTGCCGAACTCTACAACCAGACATCTGCCGACCGTATATACCAAAAACTGAAAGACATGCCTGCAGGCGACTACACCCTGAAGGTGCAGGCATTCTATCGTGCAGGCGAAATGAAACAAGCCCTTGCCAACTACGAGCGCGGCAAGGATATAATAAAAGGCTACATGTACATAGGAGTGAAAGACTCAAAAGCCGTATCGAGCATCTTCGCCGACGGCTGCTACATGCTTCAGGCCCAGACATCGAAGTCGGCCGATGTATATGCAGTCATAAGCGGACGCGGATTCCCTCACAGCCACTACATTGGCAGCGACCGCAGTAACCCTATCAAGACTCCGGCCATCGCCCGCCAGGCATTCGACCACGGACACTACTGGAACACGATGGATGCTCATCTTGATGCCGATGGCGACCTCACGTTAGGTGTGCGTCTCACAACCGGAGGCACAGCACAAAACTGGCTTGCAATCGACAACTTCCGTCTATACTACGGCACACCGTCGGTCATCACACTGACCGAAGGCAGCCCGCTGCCTGTAAACGACGACACAACTGCCGACGTGGTGCTGAAGAAACACTTCAAGGCAGGCGAGATGACACCGCTGGCCGTGCCGTGCGACATACCTGCATCTAAGTTTAACGCTGTGTATGAAATAGGTTCGCTCAATGAACTGACTCAAACCGCCCTGCTCTATCCTGTGAAGAAGGTGCGTGCCAACGTGCCATGCTATGTTGTGGCCGAGAGCGATATCGACGAAATCGAGATTGACAGCACATACGTAACGGCAGCCGGGGCCGACCAAGTGCCGGTGCTGTGGGAGGGCGGACTCATCTATCCTGTTGAAGGTACATATACATGGAACACCCTCAGTGTGGCCGACAAAGAGTACAGTGCATCACACTTCACACATTTTGAATTCACCGACCCGCAGCAGATGGACTTCACCGTGAATATCGAGAACTTCCGTGCACGCCAGTATCTGGAGAACACCAGTTATCCCGACCCCGAGACACCGTCGGTCATAGGCAACTACTTCAAGCCTGCTCCGCCACGTCTCGACATACCCCACAACATAGGTATTCCGCTCCCCGACGGCCGCCTCAGTGCCAACGCAACGGTGTCGTTCGGTATCAATGCCGACCTGAGCGATGCACAGACACGCATAATATACAAAGGTGCCGATTTCTGCTACATACCAAACCTCATTCCCGGCAACACCTACTATTATCGCATAGATGCAGGCGAAGAGGTACTGAGCAAAGGACGGTTCACGGTTGAAGGGCCTGTACGCATGATTTATGCACCAAGCATCAGCAACATACGCGATATCGGAGGATGGACCGTGCAGGACGGACGTACCGTGCGCTACGGACTTATCTACCGTGGTGGCGAGGCAAATGGTCTTCACCCTTCGGTGGCAGCCGACCGCATCACCCTCATCAACCTCGGCATCGGTGCCGAAGTCGATTTGCGCAAAGACAACAACTACGACAGCGGTAACGGCGAAGTGGGTAAATGTGCATTCGGATTCTCGTCCGGCCACTACTTCTTCCGCGAGGGCGGCTACGATTGCAAACTCGAACACCTCACCAATGCCGATTCGAAAAAACGCTATAAGGAGTGGTTTGCATTCTTCCTCGACCACATACGCCAAGGCAAGGCCGTATATTACCACTGTGTATGGGGTGCCGACCGCACCGGCCTTGTGTCGGTTCTGCTCGAGGGCTTGCTCGGTCTGTCGCAGGAGCAGATGAACAAAGAATACGAACTCACGTCGCTCTCATTTGCAGGCCTGCGTCCAAAGAGCGGGTATGCAGACGGCGACCATCAGAAACTCATCGAGAAAATCAAGACATACGACGGTGAGACATTGCGCGACAAGTTCGATACTTACTGGACGAAGGAAGTTGGAGTGAGCATGGCCGACATCGAAGAGTTCCGCAGCATCATGCTCTTCGACCCCAATGCCACACGGTCCTCCGACGTAAACCTTGACGGTATTACCGACACACAAGATGTACTTAACGTCTATGAATTCATACAAAGGGACGGCGTGGTGGATGAATCGACCATACAAGATGTCAACCACGACGGCAAAGTAGATACACAGGATGTGCTGGCCGTCTATGGCGACATGTTCTAAAGGGAATGGAAGAGAATGGAAAGGAACGTTTTCGTTAAGCCAAATGACCAAAGG
>CALGGJ010000069.1 GCA_937915745.1 uncultured Prevotellaceae bacterium
AATAGGCGAAGAATAAGGTTAGTTAAGCGGAGTTAATTGTAAGACAGTGTTTTACGCGATTTGATTTAAGGTTTGTTTCGGTCTGTTTTGACCTAATTTAATCGGTGAAGATTCATGTTTATTTTTTATCATCCTGTCACTTCATTTCATACATAAGAAGATATTCGGCTTTGGCGGCACCGTCGTCCGACAGGATTTGACAATAGCGGATGTCTATGTCGTCAACCAACTTCACACCCAACTCGCGCAGACGCACACGTATGTCGTCGAAAAGACTCTGACACTCGTCAAACGAGAGCGACACAGAACCCAATGCCACCAACACGTCGCGAGGTGCCTGTCCGCGCGGGAAGTCGAGCGACTCACGCACGAGGGGGTACTTCAATGTCATGTCGAATTCCCTGCGCCCAATGAACCCATCGCTGGCCATCGTGAGCATCATGTTCTGCATCTGTGCTGTCTGTGCCATGGTGAAGGGGAAGAATTTATTTACTGCTCTCGCGGGGCAGTGCTGTCATATCGCCCGTTATGGACAGCTTCACGAGGTCGTCTTTACAATTAGTATAGACTTGTATGATTTTATTGAATCGTCCCGGCACCTTGCCCTTGCTGTCGTAAGTCACCTTTATCTCACCCGATGCTCCGGGGCTGATGTAGTCCTTAGGGTATTCGGCCCCTGTGCAACCACACGACGTGCTGACATAATTGATGACAAGCTTGGCTTTGCCCACGTTGGTGAACTTGAACACACATGTATGGAGGGTCTCATCCTGAGAAAAGGTGCCAAGGTCGATGGTGACACGCTCAAACTTGATTTCCGGGTATTTCTTTGCCGGTTCTCCGGGCTGTTCGTTGACTGCATGAAAGCATAGAGGCATCATGCTTATAAGCAGCATAAGAGCTATTCTGATTATCTTATTCATATCTCAATGATTTTTATAGGGCAAAGTTAACTAAATAATGTGATCCACGAAATGATAAATGTGAAAAATGAGCCTAAACACACACAATTTTCACTTCGAAGTGGTTTTTTTTCACTTTCGAGTGTGGATTTTTTGCAGAAAAACATTACCTTTGCACTCGGTTTTGTTCCGCCACGTGAGCGGATTAAAAGGGAATCGGGTGAAAATCCCGGACAGTCCCGCTGCTGTAAGCCGCCTTTTATCAGCCAAACACCAAAGTCACTGGGGCGATGTCGTATGTACCCCCTGGGAAGACGTTTGGACTGCACGGCGGTAAGTCAGAAGACCTGCAAGACTTATCGAGAAGTTTAACTCGCCCTCGGTGTAAGGGCAGTAAAACAAAGCAAACGGATGACATCAACCCATGTAGTGTGGCTTGCAGTTGTCATGTCCCTGTATCCATGTATGCTGAAGGCTCAGGATGTCGGGATAGACACGGTGAGTGTGAATGCACGCAGGCTCAGTGAAGCCGAGCGCGCCTCTGCGCCTATGACGGTACTGGGACGTGAGGAACTGGAACGTATGGGAGCATCGGATGTGAGCGATGCAGTTCGCCACATGAGCGGTGTGCAAGTGAAGGACTACGGAGGCATCGGCGGCCTGAAGACGATAAGTGTTCGCAGCCTTGGGGCACAACACACAGCTGTGATGTACGATGGTGTGGCTGTGAGCGACTGCCAGACAGGACAGGTAGATATCAGCCGATATGCCATAGATAATGTGGAGAACCTGGCACTAAGCATCGGACAGACCGACGACATATTCCATTCGGCCAAACAGACCGCCTCGGCCGCTGTGCTCGACATATCGACTCAAACACTGTCGGAGGAAAGTATGCTGCGAGTACGCACCGGCTCATACGGAATGGTCGGCCCCACACTACTATATCGCAAATTCATTGACAATACACTGCACGTATCGGCCTATGCCGACTATCTGCGCGCCGACGGCAACTACCGTTTCCACATGAAGAACGGGAAAAAAAACATCAACGAAAAACGCAACAACAGCGGTGTCAGCACTTATCGAGGCGAACTGAGTGTGACATGGATGCCTTCACACACTCAAACCCTGAAAGCAAAAGCATACCTGTTCGATAGCGACCGAGGGCTTCCGGGCAGCGTGGTTTACGATAACACCTATGCAGCCGAACGCAGTCATGACCGTAATTACTTTGGACAATTCAATTATGAGAACCGCATGTCTGACCGATGGAAACTGAGTGCAAGTGCCAAATACAACTGGACATGGAGCCAATACACCGATAAAGACATAGCACGCGAGGTCGATGACCGCTTCCGTCAGACCGAGGTCTATACCAGTGCCGTCGTATGGCATCAGCCAACCAAAGGACTGGAGATGAGCGTGGCACAAGACATCGCATACAACTACCTTCATGCAAACACCCCACAGTGCATCTTCCCATCACGCTATTCGCTGCTGACTGCACTGGCCTCACGCTATTCCATAGGAAATGTTACGGCCACCGCTTCATTGCTCAACACAGTGATTATCGAAGATTCGAAGAAAGATACCCCTGCCGACGACCACCATCACCTCTCGCCCGCAATCAGTGTGAGCTGGCGACTGCCAGTACAGACAAATTGGCGGCTGAGAGCCTCGTACAAAGACATCTTCAGAAACCCTACATTCAACGACCTATACTATATAATGCTCGGCAGCCGCAGCCTGCGAGCAGAAAAAACACGTCAGTGGAACCTGGGGACGGTATGGAGTCATTCGTTCTACAATCGGCCGGCATGGCTGCAATATGTCTCCATTACGGCCGATGCCTACTATGGACGTGTAGATGACAAGATTGTGGCCATTCCGAAAATGTTTTTCTGGACAATGTTCAATATCGGAAAGGTTGAGACAAAAGGTATCGACGTAAGTGTTGCTGCCAATGGAAAATATAGAAAAATACAATGGTACGCCTCAGCCACCTATAATTATATGGATGCGCGCGACATAACCGACCGCAACACGGCTGCATGGCACGACCAACTGCCTTATACCCCACTCCACTCGGGAAGCGCAACCATCACAGTAGAGAACCCATTGGTTAATCTGACATACAACCTGGTATGGACAGGACCACGATACAGCATGCAAATCAATCTGCCATCTACACGGATGGAAGCATATTCCGACCACTCTGTCAGCATCTACCGCATATTCCCCATAGCCAAAAACCAACTACGGCTGCAAGCCGACATACGCAATATCGGAGGCAAGAACTACGAGGTGGTGCGTTTCTATCCTATGCCCGGACGTAATTATCAATTTTCATTACAATATTCATTTTAAATTAAACAATTCAACTCATGAACAAAAATTCACTCTATGCACTGGCTCTCGCTGCACTGACATTTGCTGCATGTAGCGACGACGACGACAACAACACTCCACAAATTTCACCGGTAACTCCAAGTACATCTGCATTAGTGCTCAACACTGGCAACTGGGGAGGTAACGATGCATCAATCATGCGCCTCGACATTACAACACACACTATCACCGGCGACCTCTACATGGCGGCTAACGATGAGGCTCTGGGCGACTTGGCACAAGACATCATCAAGTATGGTTCTAAGTATTACGTAACTGTCACGGGGTCATCCAAACTGGTTGTTCTCGACAAAGACATGAAAATCGTGAAGACCATCCAATTCATGAACGGAGAAACACCGACTCAACCACGCGACATGGCAAGTGCGAATGGCAAGGTATATGTGACAGCTTACGACGGTTGCATAACACGTATTGACACCACAAGTCTCGACATCACAGGAACAGTGGAAGTGGGCGACCATCCAGAGGCTCTAAGTTATGCTAACGGCAAACTCTATGCCAACATCAGTGGTTACGGAGCCGGGAACACCGTAGCTGTTGTCGATGAAAAGACATTCACAAAAAAGAAAGACATAACCGTACTGCTCAACCCATATACCGAAAGTGTGGTGGCCGACGACGGCAATGTTTATATCGTATCGAACGGCAACTATGCCGGATCACCAGGACTTGCTCCCGAAGACTATGTGTATGGTACAGTACAATGCATAGACACCAAGACCGACGAAGTGAGCGAAGTGTGCCGTGGTACATTCATTGCGACTTACAACAACAAACTATATGTGCTTTATTCAGAGTACTATATGCCCGATACGAAAAAAGCATTCGTATATGACATTGCAACCAAACAGGAGTCAACACTCACCGATATCAACCAGTTTATAAGTCCTGCAGGGATAAATATTGACCCAACACGCGGCGACATTTATGTCTTCGACTCCGCATGGGGTTCTCCGGCCACCATCTACGGTCCGATTAAGGCAGACGGAACGATTGAGAATAAAGTGTCGGCAGGATTTGCTACTGTAAAGATGCTTTTCGAATAAAACAGACTATAGATATCAAGAACTGTCGGATGTATTGTCCGGCAGTTCTTATGTTTCTCCCCAAAAATAAAGACGCTGTTCATCAAGGATGAAGAGTGTTTTTCCAAAAGAGAAAAACCATGAACCACAAACTCATACCATTCCTATATACCGTCGGACTTCTCTGCATACTATCGTGTAGCAATGGCAACAGACACGAAACTTCACATCAAGGCGATACCCTCGCCATGAAGTATGCGGAAAACATCTGTATTGTCAATTACGACGGATATACCCGTGTTGACCTGAAAAACCCTTGGAGACAGGAAGAAATACTTCACTCATACATACTCGTCAACCGAAACGACTCGACAGAAATATCAGACATCACGAACATGAATGCTGACATCATATACATACCTCTCGGTAGTTCTGCTGTGTATTCAGGCGTGCATGGAAGCATTATCGACGAACTTGGTGCCGTCGATTGTATCAAGGCAGTATGCGAAGTGGAGTATTTTACAAATGAGCATATACTCACAGCTTACGAGAAGGGAGAAATAGTCAATCTGGGCAACAGTCTCGCTCCCGACATTGAGGCTCTTATCGATATACATCCTGATGCCATTCTACTCTCTCCGTTTGAAAACAGCGGCGGCTACGGGCTTGTAGAGACAGTTGGCATCCCAATCGTCGAATGTGCCGACTATATGGAGACCTCACCCCTGGGACGTGCCGAGTGGATGAAATTCTACGGAATGCTTTACGGACATGCCAAGGAGGCTGACAGCCTGTTCAAAGAGGTTGAGACAGCCTACAACAGTTTGAAAGCCATCGCTGCAGCCATCGATTATCGCCCACGTGTCATAAGCGACATCATCACTGGCTCTACATGGTATGTGCCTGGAGGAAACAGTACTATGGGACGCCTCATGGCAGATGCCGGCGGCAACTATGTATTCGCCACACGGCAGGAGAGCGGGTCACTCGCATTAGCACCCGAGACCGTGTTTGCCGAGAGCCAGGATGCCGATGTATGGTTCATGAAATACTCAAATCCCATTGCCGACAAAAAACTCGGCGACCTTTCTGTAGAGTCACCGCTATATTCACAGATGAAAGCCTTCAGAAACAGGATGGTTTTTGGTTGCAATCTCAGCCATGTACATTTTTATAATGACTTGCCCTATCATCCCGAGCGTCACTTGAAGGAAATGATTCGCATGTTTCATCCACAGGCACTGCCCGATTACCAACTTCAATACTATAAACAAATGGAGTAAGGCCTATGACTGCCGTCAACTGGTGCGCCTCCCTTTCATTATGACGTAAATGATGACTGGTGCGCCCAACATGGGTGTCACCGCATTGAGCGGAATTATACCCTTGTTGCCTGGCAGTATGCAAATGAGGTTGCAGAGCAACGCAGCAGCTGCACCACAGACAATTGTGAGTGGCATCAGCGTGTTATGATTTTCCGACCTGAGTATCATGCGTGCTACGTGCGGAGTGGCTAATCCTAAAAACGCAATGGGGCCACAGAAAGCGGTTGTGACAGCAACGAGCAGACCAGTGGCAATAAGCAGCAAGTTGCGTGTGCGACGGATGTTGATGCCAAGGCTCTCTGCATACTGATTGCCCATCAGAAGAGCATTGAGAGGTTTGATAAGCATCAACGAAATGGAGAGTCCCACCAACGCACTACCTGCAAACATAGGCATCTGGCCCATCGTCACTCCGCCAAAGTTTCCCAACCCCCAGATTACGAAACTATGGACTCCTTCTTCTGTTGCAAAGAAATTTAGCAGTGATATGGCCGACGATGTTATATAGCCTATCATGACGCCTGTTATAAGTAGCATGAGGTTGCTTTGTATGAATGTCGAAAGCATCAGGATGAGGGCCATGATGAGCATTGACCCTATGAAAGCCCCCATGACGACCGACATAAAACCCGTAAAGGTTACTCCACCAGTAGTGATAACACCTCCACTGACAAGCATGACTATGGCTACCCCCAGATTGGCCCCACTGCTAATTCCCAATATTGACGGCCCTGCAAGTGGGTTGCCAAATGCTGTCTGCAACATGAGTCCCGACACGGCCAGCGAGCTTCCACACAGCAACGCGGTAATTGCCCCTGGCAGTCGCGATTGCAATACAATATAGGCCCAGCCTGCCCGCTCGGCCTCACCTCCTGTCAAAATGTGCCAAACATCTTTGACTGGTATGTTTACTGAGCCGAAGAAAAGGTTTGCCATGAAGAGCAACACCGTAAGGATTGAAATGACAACAATATATCTCACTGAGGGTATGTTTACTGAAAGAGTATGTTTACTGAAAGAGTATGTTTACTGAAGGAGTATGTTTACCTGGGATTCCTACTCCATCTTTGAATTTCGTTCTAGAGTCCAACCTTCGCGTTTGGCCAGTTCGGGTTCTTTACCCACGAACATCTTGGCGGCTTGCTTGTCACCTTTGAGTTGCCACTGCAGCCATGCAAGTGCCACAACCGAGAATTCGCCCCCGTGAGGTTGACTGTATGTACCTCCATGCCCTACTGGAAAGTTGGCCACTGCCGCCGGTACGTGGTCGATGCGGTGAAAGTCATCCATACCATTGCCGTATGCAATGTCACGTTCACCACCTAAGATGTAGATTACTGGTGTGTGTATTTCCTTGAGTTTTTCCTTTGGGGGCATCGGCATTCCGCCAACGGCACTGCCAGCATTCTGCTGGTTGAACAGTCCGCTGTTGCAAATCATTAGGGCTGTGATTCGTTTGTCGGCACAGTTGTAGAGTGCCTGGAGTCCTCCACACGACATGCCTGCCATGCATATGTTCTTAGTATCAATCTTGCCATAGTATGGACTGTCTTTCTTCTCGTTTTGTTGCATTACCCAGTCTATTGACTCTATCTGCTGTTGAGTGGTTGACATAGGGCCTTGGTAGCGTTCGCCTTGTTTTGGCATGTATCCCGTTGCAACCACAATGAAGCCGTGTGATGCAATCTCGTTGAGAAACAGGTAGTGCTCGAATGGTGAGTTTGTGCATGCTCCGTTGCCCCACACGAGTACCTGCAGTTTTTCTGTTTGGCCAAATGGCGTGAGGTCTTGTGGTACAAAGATGGTGTGTGCCTCGAGGCTGGCATCTTCGAGCATGATGGCCTTGTAGGCTCCGGTTCCGCCTTCATCGACCACACGTGAGTCTTTTGTCTGAGCTGTTACCGGCATGAGGGTTCCGACCATTAAAAGACATACTGCTGCGAGTGTATGTCTCAGATTTAGAATTTTCATAATTGTTTGTTTTTGGAGTTAATTTATAGGTATGGTTTCTTCTTCCTACTGGTTGCTGATATACTGGTATATGGTCAGTACGTCTTGTGTATCGACCACTCCGTCACCATTGACGTCGAATGCAGAGATGTCGGCTCCATCACCGTGCCGGTTCATAAATTCATATACGGCAAGCACGTCTTGTGTATCGACCGCTCCGTCGGCATTTGTATCGACAGGTAGCTTACGGCTGACAGCGCGCACTGTTACATAATCAATGAAGCAGCGTTGACCTGCATCGGCAGCGATGGTGAGTTTAGGTTGAGGCAGTACTGAGTTGAACTCAAGTGTGATGACTTGGTAGGCATCAGCCATGCGCGATGTGTAGGTTACATTCTTTGTCTCGCCTCCGATGCTGACCGTAATCCCTCCTTCGACCGTGGTCCATCCTTTGACGGCCAGCTCCACTACGACTGCTCCACCTTGGTAGTTGATGGTGCGCGACGTGAGTTGTCCGGCTTTCTTGGCTGTTGACAGGCGCACTGCTCCGCCTGCCTGATAGGCAGTGGTGGCGCTGAAGTTGTCGTTTCCGTACCATGAGGTTGACGAGTTTGTTGTCGTGTTGCTGCCTTCGGTGAGTTCGTCGAAGTATTCAGCAAGCAGCATTTCGCCTGGAACGACAATGCCTATCGTGTCGGTTGGTTCTTCGACAATGTCGATATGTTCACCGTTGATATGGGTGTAGAGTGCTACAGAGTCGAGACAGAACTCTACCGATTGATAGTCTCCCCATATGTAATCGGCCAACACAGGATAGTCGATGAATGGGTTTCGGTTGTGTTGTATTGCTTCGGCCGAGTTGTTGATTTTGATTTCTTTCTCGCTCACAGGGTCTTGGTTGTGCCATTTGAGCAGTAGTTTGTATAGCCACGGGTTGAGTGTGGGCCAGTCTTCGCACTTTATTTCGCTCTTCACATTAGAGTTGGTTCCCCACCCTATATCGCTGTAGCATGTAGCTACATAGAAATATATGCGTGCAAAGTCGCCCTTGTATTCATCGGCCGGTTCAAACACGTAGTTGTAGGTGCCTCCTTGTCCCTCGACCGGACGTCCCACTTTGATACATCCGTTGTCGTATGTGATGCTCGACACGGTGCCAATTGGGTAGTTGCTCTTGCGATTGTTGACAACCTGTTCGGAAGGGATCACACTGTAGAGGTCGCTATAGGCGGCATTCCGTTCTCCATTCCACCAGCTGTTGGGGATGACGTGTTCTTTGTTCCACTTGTTGGAGGTGGAGAAAGTGTAGTCGTCGTATGAAAACATATCGTACACAAGTGTAGGGTCGTCGTCTTGATAATAAACCGACTCGTAGGCTTTGGGCAGTGCACCAGAGTATGAAAGTGTCACGTGGTCGGATATTATGTTTTTAAGCGCAAGTTTCAGATCCACCTGTGTCGTGCCTTCTGCACTTTGGTAGTAGGTGGCTGAAGGCTGTGCCACGACATAAGTCATGGCACAGACGAGCATACATATTGTGTAGGATATACGATGCATTTTGTGTGTTATTTAGTTTTCCTGCATCTTCTCATAGACTTTGAGTACGTCTTGTGTGTCGGTTGCTCCATCAGAGTTTACATCTGTGCTTCCGACAGGCGTATCGTCGGTCTTGTTTTGCATAAACTCATATATTACGAGCACGTCCTGTGTATCTACAGCTCCGTCACCGTTTACGTCTTCAGCCTCGGCTTCGGTTGGTTGTGTGAAGCTGAATTGGTCAACAGCTTTCAGTCCTGCCACCGAGAAGTACTTGTCGATATTGCCATGCAGCCATATCTCGCGACCGAGCATATCCGGATTGTCTTTGAGGTTGATGGCTTCGCGCACTTCCTTGCAGGCAGCCGGGCTTGATGCAAGCTGTACTGGTATGCAGTTCTTGTAGTCGGCCTCGTCGGCGGCATCGGCTATTACGATGTTGGTTGCAGGTGCTTCGTCGGTACCGAATACAATCTTGTCGGCATTGAATGCCCCGTTTGCAAAGCCCACGATGTAGGCCTTCACCCATACGCCTTCAATAGCTGTGGTGCCGTCGAATACAGCCATCACGTCGGTTGTCGTGAATGGTTTTGCAGCTGTGCCGTCGGCTCCTGATGTGACTGCCAATGTGAACGACTTGCTGTCTTCGGCGTATGTGGCGGTCGTTGCGGTTGTGGCTGTGATGGTGGTTATGCCTGTGCCTACGATTGTGATGACTCCGTCGGCCGAGATGGTTGCCACGTCGGTGTTGGACGATGTGTAAACTACTGCTGCATCCGAGTTGGTGTTGAATGCATTGTCAACATTCGAGCCAATAGCTGCCACGATGTGTTGTGTGGTCCATCCCGACTCTGGTGCAGTGAGGTCGGATACTGCCTCAACATCGTCGGCACTTACTGCATAGTATTGTATTGTTTCTTTGTATGGTATGACAAATACATTGAGGTTGTAGGTGCTGTAGCTGTTGAATGTGATGCCCGAGAGGTTGTTGAAGTTGTCGCGCAGGACGATTTGTGTTCCATCGTCGTCGGAGAATGTATAGTTCAGTCTGCCTGATACTGTCTCTTGCGATTCGTATGTGAGTCCTTCGAGGCGTATGTATCGGCTTGCATCTGCTGCGGTGATGGTTGCAGCTGTAGTTGTGGTGGCTGTCACTGTATTGTCTGAACTTACGACTGTGATGCTGGCCCACTTATCGCTCACGGCAAGTTCTGGCAGCCCATTATAGAGATAGAGCTTGCCTTCGATGGTTCCGCTTATGATATCACCTTTCTTCAGGTTAGATGATGAGCCATAGAGCAGGAATGCGCCCTTATCGTCGGCTACAAACACATTTGTGTTGTTGACTCCTGTCACGAGCAGGTTAGTTGGAGTGAACTTCACTGTTGGTGCATTGCTTGAGCTGGTTGCCGTACATGCGGCGATGAGGTCGGCTATTGTCATGAGGGCGGCAGTTTTGTTGATGGTGATTACTACTGTTGTTGTTCCTACAAAGTTGTCATCATCATCGTATGTGGATGCCTTGACGGTTGTGGTTTCGGTCACTGTGAACGGACCCTCATAGAGTATTGAGTTGTCGCCTCCGTTTTCGGGTTCAGAGCCATCGAGTGTATAGTATATTGTGTAGTCGTTGCCCGAGAGGTCGGTGATGGTCACCGTCTGGTCGTCTTCGTATGTACCTGTTGCAGGTGTTATTGCAGGGCCGTATGCCTGCGGTTCTGTCACACCAATCTCGCCGGCTCCCTTGATAACCAACTGGTCGAGTTCGTATGTACCTGCACTTGCTTCGGTGCTGACGTATGCAACAGCGAGCATCACTGATGGCTTGCCTGCATAAGCTGCTATATCGACGGTCGATTCAACGAATGTCCAGTTGTTGCCGGCCGGCCATGTAGCCACTTCGAGTTTGTTCCATGTGCCACCCTCGTCGGTTGAAGCATAGTATGCTACCTGGTCGGACACTGCACCTGCAAACTTATTGCCTGCATGGTTGATGGTGAGTTCGAGGCCGGATGCCTTCGAAAGGTCGAAGATTGGTGAAACGAGCCACGACTCAGATTGATGCGAAGCGTTATCTACGTATGCACTGGCCACATATCCATAGCTTGTACTTACCTTCCATACATACGACAGTGCTTCGTCCATACTCTTATCGTCGATGCTCCATCCGTCCTGCGACGTCTTGAAGTTGATGCTGTATAGTGTGCTTAGTACTATGTGGCCACTTTCGGTCGAGACGGTAACGCTCTTTATCTGTGTATTCTTGGCTACATCGAAGTCTATTGACTGTGCACTGCCGCTCCATTCCTTGCCATCGAGGGTGCCTGTATTGGTAGTCACGCTCCAGTTTGAACCTGTATCAAACTTGATGTATGTGATTGGTGCGCCGCTCGAGGCGATGGTAAATGTGCCTGAATAGATGCGCAGACGTGGCGATGCGTTCCAGATGCGGGTTGCAGTACCCGACTCTGCCGGATTCACGGTCATCGTTATGTCGCCGCTTGTAATTGTTACGGTTTCGGTGATGTCACCGTCGTGCGAGTCACCAGATGATTCACCTGCAAGATTAGGGAAAAGTGTTTTGTAGTCGTTGTCAAAGTCGAATGTAACATCTTCGGCAAACATTGCAGCACTTAGCACGAGTGCCATGATTGAAAGTAGAAGTTTCTTCATAATCTTATCTATTTAACAATTTGATGCTTTTGAGTATTCTTGTGGAGTTGTCTGAGCTTGCTGAGCTCCCGTCCCTCCCGATTGTGTCCCTCGTCTCTCTGATGGAGTAAGCAGGGACTTGGATTTTTTATTTCCCTGCTCTCTTCACAAGGAATATCTGTGTAGGCAGGTGGTCGCTGTATCCATTGAGCCACACTCCGCTGGCTGTCGTACGCTTTGGTGCTCCCTTGGTCTTACCCTCTTGTGAGATAAGGAAATCGCGCAGGTATATTTCGTGTTTGCGGAACTTCAGTTCGTCGTAGTTGGTCTGTCCCTCGGGGTTGAGCAGGTTGCCCGAGAGGATGATTTGGTCAAAGAGGTTCCACTTTCCGTCGTAGAGCAGTGTTCCCTGTCCCACCTTGTACAGTGTTTCATACCATGGGTTGTACATGTCGTGCGGTCCGCAGTCGGCTTGCTTGCTCTTGGCACCGAGGGCCTTTGTCACACTCTTGTCTTTAGGGTCGTCGTTGAGGTCGCCCATGATGATGACCTTGGCCTTCGGGTCAAGTGCCTGAATTGAGTCAATCATGCGGCGCACCTGCCGGCCTCCCATCTCGCGGAACTCGCTTCCGGCGGCTCGCGACGGCCAGTGGTTGACGATGAAGTGCATCTTCTCGCCTGCCAGCGTACCGCTTGCAAGCAGGAAACCGCGTGTGGCACGTGTGGTGTCGCCATTCTCATACACGAACTGTGTGAGGTGGTAGTTTTCGAGGTGAAACTGCGATGGGTCGTAGAAGAAAGCACAATCCACACCACGCTTGTCGGGACCCTCGACGTGGATTATCTGCCACCCTTTGTCGCGCAATGCAGGCTCGCGCAGCAGGTCTTCGAGCACACGCCGGTTCTCAACCTCAGACAGGCCTATGATTGCCGGACTTTTACACACTTTGCGTACTCCGTCTTTCATGGTCATCTCTGTTCCTAGGTTAGTGAGCACCTGTGCCATATTCTTCAGCTTATTGGTATATTTCATGGTACCCCATTTGTTGGTGCCGTCGGGCAGATACTCATAGTCGTTCTTGCCTGGGTCGTGGATGGTGTCAAACAGGTTTTCAAGATTGTAGAATGCTACTCCGTATATCTGCAACGGACCATCGTCGGCAGGACGAGGCAATGGTCTTTGCCATGACGCAAAGGTCAGGACAAGGGCTACTGACATGAGTGTGAGAAATGCTTTCTTCATAAATTGGTCGTTTTATGCTCAGTTTGATTTGTTATTATTTATTTCCTTTCAGTAAGTGCAGGTATCGATTCCTGTGCTGCAAATATAACACAATTTATCGATATGGCAAGCACTCTTCATACATTTTTTCATTTCCATACAATAAATAATTACAGCATGGCTACAATCGGCCACTGACAGCGGCATTCGGCCGACTGTCAATCGGCCATGCCGACGTGGAGGCGCAGTCATCGCATCCTTGTAACTCCGACGGAGCATCCGTTCGGCCTATCAGGATGTAAAGATATTCGGAGTATTCGGCCTTCATTCCCTGCAATTTGCATTTGTTTTCAGTGCATACACTGTGCAAGGATGGAAAAAGCGGGATTGGAGTTTGCCTGTTTGTCTATTATTTCTTAACTTTGCACACAGACAAAAACAAATTCCGCGTCTTGCACACGTATAACAACTGATCTCAATTACTTCACACAACAAAACCTACACGCCAAACGATATGACACGAAACAGACACAACATTGCAGCAACACTCATTATTACGATGACCTTGCTGACGACATCAGCCTCCACGCAGGCCCAACAAATAAAAGTAGCCTGTGTGGGCAACAGCATCACGTGGGGTCCCGGTATTCCCGACCGCGACCACAACTCCTATCCAGCGCAACTGCAGTCGCTGCTCGGCCCGGGCTTCGATGTAAGAAACTACGGCAACTGCGGCAAATGTGCTCAGACATCAGGCGACGATCCCTACACCAGCACCGACGAGTATGCTGCTGCACTGAAGTTCAATCCCGACATCGTGGTGGTGAAACTCGGTACCAACGACAGCAAACCACAGAACTGGAAGTCGCAGAAGCAGTTTGGTAAAGACCTCGACAAGATTGCCACCGCCTTCGCGCAACTACCGTCCCACCCACGCATCATCATGGCACTGCCGGCCACGGCATTCAACCACGCCTGGGGCATCAACGACAGCATCATCCAGGCAGGTGTGATACCGGCTGTGACCTCAATCTGCAAGAAACACAACTGGCAACTGCTCGACCTGCATACACTCACCCAAACCATGTCGGCCGACTTCATCGACGGCATACACCCTAACACCCGCGCCGCAGGAGCCATAGCACGGGCAGTGCGCGATGCTATAGCCACCGACCCCACACGACCACAGGTATTGCTCAAGACCGACTGCGGTAACATAGTTGTCGAACTGTTTAACGAGACACCTCTACATCGCGACAACTTCCTGAGACAAGTGAAGGCAGGCACGTTCGACGGAGTGCTGTGGCACAGAGTCATCGACCAGTTCCTCATTCAGACAGGCGACCGCCTCAGCAAACAAGCCAAGGCTGGGCAGATGCTGGGCGAGGGCGACGAAACACCGGCCGACTGGATACCGGCCGAAGTACGGGCACCACTCTACTACCACCAGTACGGAATGCTCAATGCCGCACGCGAGGGCGACGACACCAATCCACTGCGCAAAAGTTCGTCAACCCAGTTCACCATCATCACCGGACGCACTATGGACGATGCAGCACTCGACCGCACACAGACACGCATAGACGAATGGACCGGCAACACATTCAAACTGACCCCCGAAATGCGACAAACCTACAAAACCATAGGCGGAGCGCCACACCTCGACGGCAGTTATACAGTGTTTGGACGCGTAGTGAGCGGCATGGAGGTGGTCGAGGCAATTGAGAAAACACCTACCGACCACAACGACCGGCCGACTACCGACATAAGAATAAAACGGGCAAGAATAATAAGGAAATGAAATGCCCCACAGACGAAAAAACAACGTTCTCACGACTTTTCACCACACTATTCACCATTTTATTCAACATTCGTGATGCATTATTCGGCAAAAACTCGTAACTTTGCACAGATAACAACTAAATACAGGAACATGAAACGACTCATATATGCAATCATCCTTGCCACAATGCCATTCATGGCAAGTGCACAAAACACCGGTCTGTTTGGTTCAAACACCTCAGGTACAAAGAAAGCGACCGACTATTCAGCCTACATGCAGGGTGCAGTACCCGAGTCGGGAGGCAAGGTAGTATTCTCACACACATTCAAGACATCCGGCAAAACCCCTGCCGACATCTATACCGCACTTGCCTCATGGGCATCGGCACGATACATGGCCGACGTGGAAAACGGCAAATGGAACGACAAAGACTACTTCCGCAACCTGCAATACTCGCGTGTAAGCCAAACCGACAAGCAGGCGGGACTCATCGTTTGCCAAGGATGCGAAGAGCAGGTGTTCTCAAACAAATTCCTTGAAAAAGACTACACAGAAATCGAATATGTACTCACCATCAACATCAAAGACACGGAAGTAAGTGCTACCATGACCGACATAGCCTACAACTACACATTCGCCTCAAACCGCGAACGACGTACGGCCGAAACTGTCATCACCGACTCTGAAGTATTCACCAAGAAGGGCAAGTGGATAAAATCATACCGTAAGTTCCGTGTCAAGACAGTAGATTTGGCAAACGAACTATTCCGCGAAATAGCATACACCATTGAGTAGAAAAAGCGCATGAAGTCCGACGAAATCGACAAGATAATAGCCGAGGCACTCGAAGCCGACAAGCAAAACCGCAAAAGCCGCCACCACACTCATCACACCAAGACCGACACCCTGCTCACTGTGCGCAAGGTGCTTAATGTGGTGTTTATGGCAGGATTCGTAGCTGCAATCATCATCTTCTTCGCACTACCCGAGCAGAAACTATTGTTCTATAGCGTAGGATTCGGTGCACTGTTTATCAAAATAATCGAATTCTTCATCCGATTCATGCTCTGAGAGATGAAACACGCCATCACCCTCCTCATAACCATACTCCTGACACAAATAGCCTCGGCACAACGCATCGTAGGCGAACTTGAAGCCAATACCGACATGGTCATGACCCCAAACGACTCAATCGGTCGGCGCAACGGCACCGACAAAGACAAGAAGTCGGGTGTGCCGGTAGATATCAAAGCATGGACCATCGACCCTACCTATGGCAACCGCACCACGGCCCTCGTCGATACCGTGATGCATCAATTCCACAACAAAAACCTTTCAGAAGGCATCAACGGACACTACATCCACCTGGGCAACCTCGGCTCGCCACGCATTAATCGCATATTCATGGAACGGCGCGACATAGGAGGCGATTTTATATTCGTCAACCCGTTCGACCAATTCTACGTACCCTCCGACCAATTCCTCTATTACAACACCAAGTCGCCATACCTCAACGCCACATACAACTTCTGTGGCTCGAAGACCACCGGAGACGACCACGTGAAGGTGATATACACCAACAACGCCGGACGTAAGATTAACTTCGGCGGACTGTTCGACTACATGTACGGACAAGGATACTACGATTCACAATCCACATCCTACATGGGTTCGTCGGCATGGGCCTCATACATAGACGACACCTACGACCTCCACCTGCAATACACCCACAACTACATGAAACTCACCGAAAACGGAGGCATCACCGACGATACATACATCACACACCCCGAAAACATGGAACGCAGCTATGCATCCAACGACATACCTACATTCCTCGCCAGCACATGGGCCAGACAAGAGCACGACATCCTACACCTCAACCACCGATTCAACCTTGGATTCTACCGCACAGAAGGCGACTCAACCGACACACGGTCAGTATTCGTGCCGGTCACCAGCATATTCCACACACTCGACCTCAGATACATGCGGCGCGCATATATTGCCTACAACACACCGTCGGGCTACCACACACACGACTACCTCCCGGCCGACTCGACCAACGACCGCACGAAAAACCTTGCACTGAAAAACATAATAGGCCTCTCGCTGCGCGAAGGATTCAACCGCTACGCACAAGCCGGCCTCAATGCCTATATCAGCTTCGACCACCAGACATTCGAACTGCCCGACACTCTGCCTACACCACTCTCGGCAACCGCCAGATACACCAGCCGCAACAAACAGAGTGAAAACACGATGAGTGTGGGCGGACAGATAATACGCACCCAAGGACATACCCTGCACTACAACATAAATGCCGAAGTAGGACTCACTGGCGCACACTCGGGCGACCTCGACCTCAAGGCATCAGGCAACCTCAACACGCCAATACTGGGCGATACGGCAAGGCTCAACATCAATGCCTACATAAGCCGGAAGACACCTGCATACTACATACGCCACTACCACTCGCGACATGCATGGTGGGACATCGACCCCGACAAAGAGACACGCACGCGCATCGAGGCTCAACTCTCGTGGGAGAAAACAAAGACACAACTCACCGTCGGAGCCGAAAACATGAAAAACTACATCTATTTTGCCAACACAGGCACGGCAAATACCACAGGAGCCAACATCGCATTCAGCAATAACATCAGCCCCATGCAGTGTGGCAGCAACCTGCAAGTACTGAGTGCCAACCTCCGGCAAGACTTCCGTTTCGGAATACTCCACATAGACAATGATGTGACCTACCAGCACTCAACCAACACCGACGTACTGCCACTACCTGCAATATCGCTCTACCACAACCTGTATATCAGTTTCACCTATGCACGTGTGCTCAATATAGAGATTGGAGGCGACATGAAATACTTCACGTCGTACTACGCACCCAGCTATTCACCCGTCGTCAGTCAGTTTATGACACAGCGGCAAGCCGACCGCATCAAGATTGGCAACTACCCCATCTTCAGCGTATATGCCAACCTCGACCTCAAGCGCACACGATTCTACATACAGTACTACCATGCCAACCAGTCAGACGGCCGATATTTCTGGGCACCAGGCTATCCGGTCAATCCTAAAGGCATACACATGGGCATCAGTTGGAACTTCTATGATTGAAGCCATTTTGCCCTGCCAGATTTAGGCTCCGTCATTTCCTTCATGCGGCATGAAGGAAAGAAAAACTCCGCAAAAAATTTTCAGCTGTCAAGGTTTTTTCGTACCTTTGCACCCGATTTCTACATAACACCTGTAGTTTCTGCTGGCAGACATTACTCCTCATTTTAGTATTAATATCAACGTAAAAAGATTCTCTTTATGAAGAAACAAGAAGGAGGAATGTCAACCATACTCACGTTCACCATCCTCTCAATTTCGCTGCTCACCGTCATGGCAGGAGCGGCAGTGGCCCCGGCTCTGGGCATCATACACAGCCATTTCAGCACGGCCCCCGACATGCTCATCAAGTTCATCGTCTCGTTGCCGGCATTGTTCATCATCGTTGTCAACCTGCTGTTTCCGCAGGTGTGCCGCGTGTTGCGCACGCGCACCATTGCCATCATCGGACTTCTCGCCTACGTGGTGTGCGGGTGCGGAGCATTTTTTACCGACGACATCACGAGCCTGCTCATCCTGCGAGCCCTGCTGGGAGTCAGTGTAGGCCTTATCATGCCACTATCCACCGGTTTGCTGGCATATTATTTCCCTCCCGAAGCAATGGCCCGGCTCATGGGTCTCTCGGCTGCCATGAATCAGGTTGGAGGAGTCGTCGCAACACTCCTGGCAGGCCTGCTGGCTTCGATAGAATGGAACTACGCATTCCTTGTATATGCACTGGGGCTGATAGCAATATTGCTGGTTGTGGCATATCTGCCAAACGAGAAACTCACACCGGCACGAGGTTACAGACAGGAGGCCGGCCGTGTGGAGCCAGGCAGTTGCGGGCACGAGGCACGCACTATTGCACGGCAACAAGGTGCATGGGTTATGCTACGCAGGTTCCATCCATCGGTAGTTGGCATGTTGCTGTGTATGGCTATATTCTTTGTGTTTGTAAGCAACTTTGCCATAAGCGAAAACTCACGTTTCAGCACCATGACCATCACCTACATCATGGTGGGAGTAGATGTCGTGGCATTCATCATGGGACTGCTCTTCGGTCATATCATGGGGTGGATGCCACGGCAGATGAAGTATATAGCACCCTCGGCATTTATCGTAGGTTACATGCTTCTGGCATTCGTGCCCGACACGACATGTGTGCTCATTGGCGGAGCCTTGATAGGTGCCGCCAATGGGGTTGGAATACCATACCTCAACACCATTGCAAGCATAAAAGGAGGCAAAGAGAGTGTGACGACCGTCATGCCGTTCATCTCGGCCTCGCTTTATCTCGGGCAGTTCCTTTCGCCCATAGTTGTAGGTGCAGTAAGCCACACTCTGTTCGACGGCAACATACGCGGTCCATATATAGTGGCAGTCATGATGGGTGTCATCTACCTCATGCAGGTGGTGCTTACCCGACACTTCCAAAGCCTGCCACCTGCGAGTGCGCACTCACAAGGCTGAGACTCCGCAGTCGTGACACCGAGAGTGCGCAGTCGTGACACCGAGAATGCGCACTCACAAGACAGTGGCTTACCATCAGGCAAACCTGAAGAACATAATGAGAGGCAGACAAAAAAACGATGTTCACATCGTTTTTTTGCTTTTCATCACCCCCATTTACATAAAAATCATTACCTTTGCATCGTATTGACAACAAAATAATTACTGACCATGAGAAAAGAATTAATTATCGCAGTTGCTATGTTGATGAGCATTGCGTGCAACGCCCAAGAGGTGAAACTACCGGCTCCCAACACAGCCCGACAGACGCTGACCCTGATGCAGAGCCTCAAACAACGCAAATCCATGCGCGAATTCAGCCAGCAGCCACTCTCACAACAAGACCTGAGCGACCTCTTGTGGGCAGCACAGGGTGTGAACCGCGACAACGGCAACCTTACCGCAGCCACCGCCATGAACCGCCAGGAGGTAAGAGCCTATGTGTTCGACTCGAAAGGCGTGAGCCTATACAACCCCAAGACCAACACACTCACCGAGGTAGTCAGCGGCGACCACCGCGACCTCATGACCGCCGGACAGGCTTTTGCCCGAACTGCACCGGTGACGATACTGCTCGTGGTGGATTTCCAGAAATTCGGCAGCACAGGCGAACGTGCACAATGGCTGACAGGCGTTGATGTAGGCATAGTGAGCGAAAACATCTACCTCTTTGCCGCCGCTACCGGCATGAACACCGTGGCACGTGCCATGATGGACGCTCCGGCTATATCAAAACTGCTGAACCTCACCGACCGACAAGTGCCGGTATTGAATCATCCCGTGGGATATTCACTCTCCAAAACCGAAGCAGTGACACCCGCAGAAGATAAGACCATATACGACTTCGACGTGAAAAACCAGAAGATGGAAGACGTGAGCCTCTCTGCCTACAAAGGGAAAGTGCTGCTTGTGGTCAACACCGCAAGCCACTGCGGATTTACACCACAGTATAAGGAACTCGAGGCAATCTACGAGGAACTGCACGACAAAGGTTTCGAGATACTCGACTTCCCCTGCAACCAATTCGGGTCACAAGCCCCTGAAAGCGATGCCGACTACCAGGCATTCTGCCAACTCAACTACAGCGTGAAGTTCCCACAGTTCCACAAGATAGACGTGAACGGCGAAAACGCAATACCACTCTACACCTGGATGAAACAACAGACACCGGCAGTGAGCGGACGCAACGGACAGCAGACAACCGACATACGATGGAACTTCACCAAATTCCTCATCGACAAGCAAGGCAACGTAGTGGCACGATTTGAGTCGAACGCCAAGCCACAAGACATCGCACCTGCAATAAAAGAACTGCTTGCCAAATAACACACAAAGACCCCGCACAACATGTACCTGCAAATAGCCGACCGATATATCGACCCACAGACACTTCTTTCGGCCAAGCGCACCATCATATCCATCGGCCGCCACACCGACGAGGCATACAACACAATAGCCCTCAACGACCCGCAGGCCGACATCTTCCAATGTCAGATAAAACACACGGCCGATGGATGGATCCTGAACAACGGACAGTGGCGCACCGAATGTCCTAAAGGCATACGCTCAAGACTGCAACATGCCTGCAACATGTGTACCGGCCGGTGCGTGAACACACACACGGCAAACCCACACTACTCGTGGCGCATACCTCTAATACCCACACTCATCAACGGACACACCATCCAACCCGACGGACAGCCACTCATCGACGGCGATTCAATACTGTGCGGACAAACCATCATAAACGTAAGAGGATAGACATCAACACTGCATGAAAGAAAAAATCAACCGATGGCTCAGCCACCTGTCGTTCCGTACCGGTGTAACAGTCTTATTGCTATGCATACCATGCTACATCATATCGTTTGCCCAGATGGCCCTCCCCATGAGTGCAGCCATCAAAAGCGTACTGTGGGTAGTGTTCTTCGGCCTGGCAAAAACATTCCAGTATGGCGGACTCACCATCCTCGGTGTTGACGGGTGGAAACGTCTGAAACAATTCTTCCGACACAAGAAAGAAAGAGAGGGAACACCCTACTAAGGCGCTCCCCCTCTTATGACATTATGTTCTGTTATATGTTACTGAACAGGCGTATCAGAATGCCCAATAGAGTCCGAAGTCGATAGCGTTGTTGTCAACACCGAAACCAAACTCGTTGTAAGTATCCTTTACAGTCTTGTAACCCAGGTTACCAACGTGTGATACAAGGCTGACCTTATCAGAAAGAGTAACCTTGAAACCAGGACGAACACCTACCCAAAATGCAGTAGTGGCATCCGAACCCTTAAGCTTAACTGACTCAAAGCTTACGCCACCGTCAACAAAGAACGATGCAATACCTGTCTTGGCAAATGTGTAGCGAGCATAAGGATTAACCGAGAATGTAGTAGTGTTATGATCCTTCCGACCAAGTTCGTTATTCAGAATGTTGAAACCAAGACCAACGGCTACATCCCAGTTTTCGTTAATGGTGTAACCAACCTCTGGCTTAACAGTAAGTGTAAGCTGGCTGTCGTCACTACCTTCAAAGTCCTTCACACCAAATCCAAGGGCACCGCCCATCCATACTTGTGCGTTTGCAGAAAGTGCAGATACTGCAACGAGTGCAGAAAGAATAATTTTTTTCATTTTCTCTTTTGTTTTTAATGTCGCAAATCAATCCTGCCTGCATTGATGTCAAACACACGGGCGGAAATCACCTGCGACTGTTATGCCTACTCTTTTTACGAGGTTTTCGGCTGTTCCTCATTATTAACTCGCCGCAAAGGTAAGGAGTTTTTGCTTACCTACCAAATTTTTTAACAATAAAAATACACTTTCCTTGCATTTTGACTAACAAAGACATCCTTTCAACCATACACAGCACAATATAAGTAGCAAAAAGTAAGTTCAGATAAAAATCCGTGTTCGAATAATTTACCATAGTTGGTCATGGAATATGTTTCTTCAGTATTTCGCGCACCCGAGGATGCAGAAGGCGACCACCATTTCGGCGGTCGAACATGCCGAAGCACTCAGTACCGCGACGTCCTGTCACACCATTATCCCAGACAAACGGAGCTCCGCCATTCTGCCTGACAGCCTGCACCACATAATCAAAATAGTAGGCATACGACTCTTCGACCACACGCAGCTCGTCGGCATCGCCGGCTGTGTGGAAGTTTGCACCCATCTCGCCAACGATAAACGGTACACCATTCGCCGTAAAAGCATCGTGCAAATTGCGGTATGTGCCATCGATGGCAGCCTCGTCGTTCTCGCTCTCAGTGCCGTAGGTAATATAAGGTCGGCCCCAAAACCTCACCTTGTCTTGCAGACCGTAGTTGTAAGGGTCGTAATTATGGACCTCTGCTATCAGGCGTTTATCAACAACATCGGCAGGCAAACGAAACAGTTCAAGTCCAAACTGTCCGTTGCACACATAAGTCTGCACCGCCAGACAACGCCAGCGATTGTTGCCTCCGGTTGAACGTACTGCATCTACAAAAACCTGATTAAAACCGTTCTGAACATCTGCATTCTCCTGTGAAGGCCGACCCCAATTGCCAGGTATATGTACCTCGTTGGTGCCTGCAAACACAAGGTGTTGGTCGTAGTTGGCAAACTCTCGCGCTATCTCTGTCCACAACAATCGCATCTGCTTATATACGTTGGCCGAGTCGGCATACGTAGGATGCGACTCAAGCCACATTTCATGATGAGTGTTTAACACAACATACATATCGTTGGCCAAAGCATAATCCACAACCTCCTTCACGCGTGAAACCCACTGAGGGTCGATACTCAGCGCTGACCCATCATACACAAAATGTGGATACCACCTCACCGGCAACCTCAACGAGCGGAAACCCGCAGCATATACCGAGTCGATCAAGGCCTTCGTTGTCACGGGATTACCCCATGATGTCTCGGTCTCTATGCCGGCAGGAAAACGATACGTCCCCTCTTGGGAGGTGGTATTAACGGTTCTGCGTGGAGCATTATATGCCTCAAGTGTATTGCCGAGGTTCCACCCCACCCCCATCTGTTGCACTACTTCCACTGCATCGCTGCGCATACCTTTCGGTGCGCGACGTTGAGACGAAACCGACATGCTGTATGACAAACATACAGCAATTGTCATAAAAACAAATGCTCTTTTATTCATATATCCTGATTGTTAATCGTCAACCATAACTGTCACGATGTTCATTCGGACACAAAGTTATGGAATAAATTGTAAGAAGCCAAAAGCAAACGTATTTATTTGCAGAAAATATCATATCTTTTCCGTCATTATTTACGAAATCGTCAAATGGTGAGGAAAGAAGGATGTTTTCAGTAAGCCAAATGAGCAGAGAAGGTTTAGCTCGGCGGAGTCAAAGCTTGCCTGCTCTGTCACGGCGAGACCTGACGGAGCAGCGAGAGCAGAGCAAAGCTTGATTTGACTCTGCCGAGTCGTGACGGAAGAAGACGAAATCAAAACGTCTGAATTTATTCGCACGTTTGTGCTATGCCCCCTGCTGCCAATCCGGCAACCTTCCCGCCCAGTCATACCGACGGAGCGAAGCGAAGGAGTGTATCTGACATGTAACTTGAAAATGGTTTCACATGTAGATACGCTCCTACGGTATTTCATACCTCCGTCGGTATGACTTCGGGGTGGTACGTTTTCGTTAAGCCGAGAGCAGAGGCCGAGCTTTCTTGGGCTATGCCGAGGCAAAGAAAAGGTCGGATTCGAATGTCGTTCTCCATAGAAAACCTGTGCTATCTTTCAGCAACCTTCCCGCCCTGTCATACCGACGGAGCGGAGCGAAGGAGTGTATCTGACATGTAACTAAAACATGGTACGAAACTTTACATACGAAACTTGTATTATATAATAAGGTTTGTTTTTTTTATGATTATTTTTGTAAGGTTGCAGAAAAAGTTGTATCTTTGTAGCACAATTCTTACATGACATATAATATGCTTACACAAAAAGACCAGACCCTCCTTGCAGAGAAACATATCACGGAGGACGTTCTCAACCATCAACTCAACCAGTTTAAGACTGGCTTCCCATTCCTGAAACTGGCCGGTGCGGCAGCTCCGGGCAATGGCATCGTAGTGACCGACGCTGCTCAGCAGACTTATCATTTACAGTCGTGGGACCAATATCTCGACGGCGGACATAAAGTCGTGAAGTTTGTTCCGGCCTCGGGTGCAGCTTCGCGCATGTTCAAAAACCTGTTTGAATTTCTTGATGGCGATGCCGATATCCCCGACAGCGACTTTATGCGCAAGTTCTTCGACGGCATCGGGCATTTTGCTTTCTACGAGGCCCTGACCGATGCTTGCGTGGTGAACGAGGGAAAAACCATAGAAGACCTCGTGGCCGAGGGCAACTACAAGGCTGTGGTAGGGTGTCTGCTTGGCGAACATGGCCTTGGATACGGACAGCTGCCGAAAGGCTTGTTGCAGTTCCATGCCTACGACGACTCGGTGCGCACACCGCTCGAGGAACACCTGGTGGAAGGTGCCCTGTATGCGTCGGGACGCGACGGACAGGTGAACGTACATTTCACGGTGAGTCCCGAACACAGACCTCTGTTTGAAAACCTTGTCAAGACAAGGGTAGGGGAGTACGAGCAGAAGTATGGAGTGAAATACAATGTGACATTCTCTGAACAGAAATCAAGCACCGACACCATTGCCGTAACACCCGACAACCAACCCTTCCGCAGCGATGACGGAAGCCTGCTTTTCCGTCCGGCCGGACATGGGGCACTCATCGAAAACCTCAACGACCTCGATGCCGACATCATCTTTGTGAAAAACATAGACAACGTGGTGCCCGACCGCCTGAAAGAACCGACCATCAAATTCAAGAAAGTGATTGCCGGACTCCTGGTTGAGACCCAAAAGAAAGCATTCGATTTCATCAACCTCCTCAATTCGGGCAACTTCACACACGATGATATAGAAAACATCATACGATTCATGCGCGACACACTGTGCATACGCAATCCAAAACTCAAGGACATGGAAGATACCGAACTGGCAATCTACCTGAAGAACAAACTCAACCGACCGATGCGAGTATGTGGCATGGTGCGCAATGTGGGCGAACCCGGCGGAGGACCGTTCATGGCATACAATGCCGACGGAACAATATCGCCACAGATACTCGAGAGCGTACAGATTGACACACAGAATGCCGAATATGTCGAGATGTTCAAGAGCGGAACACACTTCAACCCGGTTGACCTTGTGTGTGCCGTGAAAGACTATACAGGCAAACCGTTCGACCTTACAAAATATGTTGATCCGGCAACAGGCTTCATCTCGTCGAAAAGCAAGAACGGCAAAGAACTTAAAGCACTTGAACTGCCCGGACTGTGGAACGGCTCGATGAGCGACTGGAATACCATCTTCGTAGAAGTGCCGCTCGATACATTCAATCCGGTGAAGACCGTAAACGACCTGCTGAGAGAACAACATCAATAAGAATACAAACACCGACAAGACAAAAATGAAAAAGATAATGCTATTGGGTTCGGGCGAACTCGGCAAGGAATTTGTGATAGCCTGCAAACGCAAGGGACAGTACGTAGTTGCCTGCGACGCCTATGCCGGAGCTCCGGCCATGCAAGTGGCCGACGAGTGTGAGGTGTTTCCGATGCTCGACGGCGATGCGCTGATGGCTGCAGTTGAAAAACACAAGCCCGACATCATAGTACCCGAAATCGAAGCAATACGTACAGAGAAACTCTATGACTGCGAAAAACGAGGCATACAAGTGGTACCGTCGGCCAAAGCCGTGAACTACACCATGAACCGCAAAGCGATACGCGAATTGGCACACAGGGAACTGGGACTGAAAACAGCTAACTACCGCTATGCCAAGACATTCGACGAATTTGTTGAAGCGGCCAACGAAATAGGATACCCTTTCATCGTAAAACCACTCATGTCATCATCGGGACACGGACAAAGTAAAGTAGATGGCCCCGACGAGTTGCAAAAAGCATGGGACTTTGCAGCCAAAGGAGCACGCGGCGATATAAAAGAAGTGATTGTTGAACAATTCATCAAGTTCGACTCTGAGATAACACTTCTTACCGTTACCCAAAAGAACGGACAAACACTGTTCTGCCGTCCTATCGGGCATGTCCAGAAAGGTGGCGACTACCGCGAAAGCTATCAGCCTGCCGCTATATCCGACGAACAATTGAAGACTGCACAGGAAATGGCAGCAAAAGTGACAGCAGCCCTGACAGGTGCAGGCATCTGGGGTGTGGAGTTTTTCTTGTCGAATACCGACGGTGTCTATTTCTCCGAACTCTCGCCACGTCCTCACGACACAGGCATGGTGACACTGGCCGGCACACAAAACCTGAGCGAGTTTGAACTGCATTGTCGAGCAGTGCTCGGACTGCCTATCCCCGAAATCACACAAGAACGTAACGGAGCCAGCGCCGTGATACTGTCGGGCGTAGAGAGCAATCAACCCGAATACGGGGGGATGGCCGATGTGTGTGCTGCCACAAATACATATCTGCGCATTTTCGGCAAACCCGTTGCACACGTCGGACGCCGAATGGGTGTCGTGGTATGCTACGACAAACTCGGCACATCGCTCGACGAACTACGCGGCAAATGCAAGGCACTTGCAGCTAAGGTCACGGTGAAATAAAGCCTCTTGTAAAAGTTCTGCTAAAGCCTCTTATAAATCTATTTAAAGCCGCCTCTAACACCTTAGGAGGGTGTCAGTGCCGGATAGTGCTTGTGTGGCAGGGAAGCCGTGCAGACCATCACGAAAAGGTCGGTGTAATTTGTCTGATGGCTTAATTCGGGTAAAAAAAGAAGATGTAAGCTATAAGCCCTTGATTCAAAGAAAATTGAGGGCTTGTTTCGTATGAGTTATTAACATTATCAACAATGTTGTAAACAATGGTGTTGAAATGTTTAGACCTGTTTATAAAATATATATCAAAATAAACACCTAAATTTGCAAGCGAAATTAAGAAATAAGGATGTAAAACCACACACACACGGAAAATGGCTGCAACAACCAAGAAACCAGCAACAAAGAAGAAACGCGGCGATGAAGTAGTGATTGTAACCGACCTTGGACGCCAGCAGCCACAGGCTGTCGAATTTGAGGAGGCAGTAATAGGAGCCTGCCTTATCGAGCAGGAAGCATTCGGACGAGTGGCCGACATACTGAAACCCGAGTCGTTCTACGAAACAAAACATAGGCTGATATACGAGGCTATACGAAGCCTGTCGATAGAAAATCAGCCAATCGACATACTCACAGTCACCGAGCAACTGAAACGAAGCGGAGACCTCGACGAAGCCGGTGGACCAATATATATTGCAGAACTGAGCCAGAAATTCATATCGTCGGCACACATCGAGTATCATGCCAAGATTCTTGCACAAAAAGCACTGGCACGCGACCTGATAACGTATGCGAGCCATCTGCTGGAAAATGCCTTCGACAGCAGTCAGGATATCGACGAACTGATGCAAGGGGCTGAAGGCGAATTGTTTGAGCTGTCGAAGAACAACATAAAGAAAGACTTCACACAGATTGATCCGATACTCACCGAAGCGGTGAAGATGATGGAAAAGGCAGCAAGCAATACCGATGGTATATCAGGCATCAGTTCTGGGTTTGACCGGCTCGACAACATAACCAACGGATGGCAAAACTCCGATCTCATCATCATTGCTGCACGACCGTCAATGGGCAAAACAGCCTTTGTACTGTCCATGGCACGTAACATTGCAATAGCAAACCGAGTGCCAGTGGCAATGTTCTCGCTCGAAATGTCAAATGTGCAGTTGGTGAACCGACTGATAACCAATGTATGTGAAATAAAAGGAGAGACTATCAGAAGCGGACAGTTGGCACCCTACGAATGGAAACAACTCGACGAAAA
Source organism: uncultured Prevotellaceae bacterium (assembly GCA_937915745.1). GTDB lineage: Bacteria > Bacteroidota > Bacteroidia > Bacteroidales > Bacteroidaceae > Colivivens. The sequence continues at coordinate 28,350 of CALGGJ010000069.1, forward strand.
GATGCGCGAGATGTATGGAGCGCCACTTTATATCGACGACACACCATCGCTCTCAGTATTCGAACTGCGCACGAAGGCCCGCAGGCTGGTTCGCGAGCACGGAGTAAAACTGATACTTATCGACTACCTGCAACTGATGAACGCTTCGGGCATGAGCTACAACAGCCGTCAGGAAGAGGTTTCAACCATTTCACGGTCGCTTAAGGGACTTGCCAAAGAATTGAACATCCCAATTATTGCACTGTCACAACTGAACCGTGGAATAGAGACACGTATCGCAACGGCCGACGACCAACATAAAGACGCTCACCGACCACAGCTGAGCGACTTGCGCGAGTCGGGAGCAATAGAGCAAGATGCCGACATGGTGTGCATGATCCACCGTCCGGAATACTACGGATTGAAAAAAGACTCACACGGAGTTTCGCTCAAAAATGTAGCAGAAATAATAATCGCAAAACACCGCAACGGTAAGACTGGCGACATAAGACTGCGATTCATTGGCGACTATGCAAAATTTGCCAATTCAGACGATGCAATACCTTTGCCTGGAGAGGATGAGGAACAGGTGATACAATCGAGGATGAACTCTGTTCCACTGGCCGATGACGACCCACTCAACACCATATCGCCCCATGATGGGCCGTATCCATTCTAACCAAGGTCTGAGGCAGGAATTATTGAACACACACATGATTATGTATATGAATCATACATTCAGATTGCGGGAATATATGTATAGAATTGAATGAAACAAGCACAGTACATTTTCTCACTTTTATCAATTGTTTTTTCAGTGGACATTTGTTGTTGGAAACAAGTGTCCATTTTTTCATCTAAACGCTAATGACCGATTTGGGTTGAATCATCAAAACGCTAATGACCGATTTGGGTTAAAATAACTATGATAAATCGTTTTTTCAATATAAGTTGATACAGCTGTCAGGTATTTTTTGTAACTTTGCATCGTATTTGTTAAAACGAGGTGTATGATATTCTATCCGAACGCAAAAATCAATATCGGCCTAAACGTGATTGAACGCCGCAAAGACGGCTATCACAATCTCGAGACTGTATTCTATCCAATTCCACTTCAGGATGCAGTAGAAATAAATGTGATTGAAGGTGAGGTGCCTGAATGCGGCTATAGATTGCGCGTTTCGGGTAATTTGCTCGATGGCACGCCAGAAGATAACCTTGTGGTGAAGGCCTACAAACTTGTAAAATCAGATTTCGATATTCCTGATTGTAGTCTCTCGGTATATAAACACATACCTACTGGAGCTGGACTCGGCGGAGGAAGTTCTGACGCTGCATTCACAATAAAGGCTCTAAACGACAAGTTCCACCTGGGACTTGACGATGACGACATGGAACATTATGCGACCATCTTAGGAGCCGACTGCGCCTTCTTCATCAGAAACAGGCCGGTTTTTGCAACTGGTATTGGAAATGTGTTCCAACCTATCGACATCTCGCTTGCAGGGAAGACACTGCTACTCGTTAAGCCTGATGTGTTTGTCTCTACAGCCGATGCCTACAGAGGAATAACACCTATGCCGGCAGAATTCAAACTCACCGAACTGCTCAAGCAACCGATTGAATGCTGGAAGGATTCCGTCGTCAACGATTTTGAATCGAGCGTGTTTATAAAATATCCGGAGATTGCTGCCATTAAAGACCATATGTACGACCTGGGAGCTTTCTATGCGTCAATGTCGGGCAGTGGAAGCTGTGTGTATGGAATATTCGAATCGCCCGTGGCACATGCCGATGAGACTTTTGCCGGATGTTTCTGCCGACAAAGGGAATTGGAGTAATATACAACTAACCAGCTGTAACCATGGACGAGGAACGTATAGAGGCATTGAGAAAAGAACTGCATCAGCATAACTACAACTACTATGTGCTGAATGAACCCACGATAAGCGACTATGACTTCGATATGAAGATGCGTGAGTTGCAGGAACTTGAAGCAATGCATCCAGAGTGGTTTGACCCAAACTCGCCTACACAACGTGTTGGGAGCGATTTGAACCAAGCATTCAAACAGGTTACACACAAATATCCGATGTTGTCGTTGGCCAATACATACAGTACGGAGGAAGTAGCCGATTTCTACCAGAGAGTGAAAAGCGGACTCGAAGGTGAGGACTTTGAAATTGTGGCCGAGATGAAATACGATGGACTGAGTATATCGCTCACATATATCGACGGAAATCTAAAACAAGCTGTAACAAGAGGCGATGGTGTGCAGGGCGATGATGTCACAGCAAATGTACGCACCATTCGCAGTATTCCACTAAAACTGAAAGAGGGTAGTGGATACCCTCATGAGTTTGAAATCAGAGGTGAGATACTGATGCCTTGGACATCGTTCGAAGCCCTCAACCGCGAACGTGAAGCACGTGAGGAGACACTATTCGCCAACCCGCGCAATGCAGCAAGCGGAACTCTAAAGTCGCAGAAATCAGAATTGGTGGCGTCGCGCAAGCTCGATGCCTATTTGTATTACCTTCTGCTGCCAGAAAACAGTAATACGCAACCGGCACAGATGGACCTCTTTGCAGAAACAGAGAACAATCGGCTATCAATAAATACTCATTACGATGGATTGATAATGGCTCGCAAATGGGGCTTTAAGATTTCTGAGGGCATGAAAAAATGCCACAACCTGAAAGAAATAATAGACTTCATAAACTATTGGGATACAGAACGTAAGAACCTGCCGGTTGCAACCGACGGAATAGTACTGAAAGTGAATTCACTCCAGCAACAAAATCATCTGGGTTACACCGCAAAGTCACCCCGATGGGCCATAGCCTACAAATTCAAGGCTGAACGTGCATGCACACGTCTCAACGAAGTGACATATCAAGTGGGGCGAACCGGAGCCATAACACCTGTTGCCAACATGGATCCGGTACAATTGGCCGGCACAACTGTGCGCAGAGCTTCACTACATAATGCTGGTGTAATGAAAGAACTCGATTTGCATATTGGTGATATGGTATATGTAGAGAAAGGGGGTGAGATAATACCAAAAGTGGTAGGTGTAGATATAGCACAAAGAAAACACGATGCACAACCTGTGTTATTTATCGACAAATGTCCCGAATGTGGAACACCATTAGTAAGATATGATGGCGAAGCCGCTTTTTATTGTCCTAACGACACGGGATGCCCACCTCAGATAAAAGGAAAAATCGAGCACTTCATCAGCCGGAAGGCTATGAATATAGACAGTTTGGGGCCAGAGACCATCGACGATTTCTACCAACGCGGGCTCATTCATGATGTTGCCGACCTATATACTTTGTCGGTTGCTCAGATTTCAAACAACAACAAGAATCGGGCGGTTTCGGCGACTAAAGCTGTTGAAGCCATTCGTGCATCGCTTTCTGTTCCTTTCGAACGTGTTGTATATGCTATTGGCATACGTTTTGTTGGCGAAACAACAGCAAAATTACTTGCTCGTAAATTCACATCGATGGAATCGCTCCAAAATGCAACTGTCAGTCAACTCATGCAGGTTGATGGAGTAGGGGAGGTTATTGCACGGAGTGTCGTAGATTTTTTTGCTAACCCAGTGAACAGGGAAATAATTGAACGGCTTCGTCTTTATGGACTTACTATGAAGATTTCTGAGGAACAGATAAATAATAAGTCAGACATGCTTGCCGGACAAACCATTGTAATAAGCGGAGTTTTTCGCCATCATTCGCGCGATGAGTACAAATCTATGATTGAAGAAAACGGAGGAAAAAACTCCGCCAGTATTTCATACAAGACCTCGTTCATACTTGCTGGCGAGAATATGGGACCATCTAAACTCGAAAAGGCAAATCATTTGGGAGTCAGAATCATTGAAGAAGAAGAATTCCTTGAAATATTAAACCAACGAAATGTAAATACGGAAAGCTGAATATACAAAAGTAAATAGCATGGTTTTTTACTATACAGACATTGAATAAATAAACAAACAGTAACAATATAATCATAATCTGCAAGATATAAAGCTACAATATATAAACAATATCTGCAACACACAAATTGTAATATGGCTTACAATAAATTCAGAGGATTAGGCAATGCTCTCATAACACCATTCACGAAAGACGGTGCAGTTGATTATGCATCTCTACGACGCATACTTGATTATCAGCTTGCAGGAGGTATTGACTTTCTGTGCATACTTGCCACAACGGGCGAAACACCTTGTCTTACTGAGGATGAAAAACGAAGAATTATTGATATTGTTCTTGAAAAAGTACATGGGACAATTCCAATCCTCATGGGTTGTGGGGGTAATAATACGATGGATATAGTAAATATACTTCACACTCACGATTTCACAGGTATCGATGGTATACTGAGTGTTTGCCCATATTATAACAAACCTTCACAAGAAGGTCTTTACCAACATTTCAAGACAATTGCAAATAATACCGACCTTCCTGTTGTTTTGTATAACGTGCCAGGACGTGTGGGAGTAAATATGACTGCCGAAACAACCCTGCGCCTTGCAAACGACTGTGAGAATATTGTTGCCATTAAAGAAGCAAGTGGGAACTTTACCCAAATAGACGATATCATAAAAAACAAACCCGAACATTTCGATGTAATCTCTGGCGATGATGGTATTACCTTTCCACTTATCACACTTGGTGCGGTTGGAGTAATCAGTGTAATTGGAAATGCTTTACCACATGAATTTGGGCGTATGGTGCGTCTTGCACTTCGAGGTGATTATCAAAATGCTCTCACAATACATCATAAATTCGCAGAATTGTTCAAACTGCTGTTTGTTGATGGTAATCCGGCAGGTGTGAAAGCTATGATGAACAGTATGGGACTTATTGAAAATGAACTTCGACTACCACTCGTACCGGCACGTCTTACAACCTTCGGTGAGATAAGTACAATCATAAAAGAACTAAACATTAAATATTGATTCCATATTTCACAAGTAATCGATGTTATGTTTAATTGAAAATATTAGAACTGCCCCAATTCTCTATTAACATAAATCCTCATGTGCTAGATGGAACATCTATAATTCGACCAATGTGGCGAACAGTTTCCTGCGTAGAGATATCTACATTGTTTCTTAAGATTGTTCAAGGGTTTGGAGGATGAGCGGTATACGTTTTTCCCACGGAGCATACTCCAAGGCCACGGCACGATTGCGGTTGACCAGTTCTTGATAGTCCTCCAAGTGATTGAGGATGTGCTTGATTTGGTTGCATGGATCCACAAAGTCGGCCTCAATGACAGGGTTGTAGCCAATCAGTTTAAGCAATTCCTGTGGACAGTGGCCCACGATAATGCAGCGAGACAACATTCCCTCCCAGAAGCGCATGGTCAGCGTGTCAATGTCGCCATCTTCTCGGGGGTTGCGCATGCAAAGGGGGAAGGAGATGACGATTTTAGAGTCTGCCACTTTCTGTGTGAAAATGTGCCAGTCTTCAAACAGTATCAAAGCCCCCTTTTCAGGATTTTTAGGATTATAGAGGAAGTTGCAGTCCTCTTCCAGTCGGCCGTCCATCAGTTTCTTGTGGAAATACTTGTGTTTCTGCCCCAGTTCATACACGTCAATACCTCTTTTGGTCAGTGGTTTTCCTGCCTGATAGTCAGTGATGTCCACTCCTTCGGGTATATGCACAAACTTCACGTCGGGGAATCGTCGGGCAAATTCCTTGCCCACATCAGAGGCCGTGATGAAGCACAGTTTGCAGTGCAGCAGGCGTAGGTCGCGCTCCAGCCTTTTCCATGCGTTAGGCCAACAGTCCCATAGTATGGGAATGATGTCACCATGAAAAAGATAGGGAATGGAGGACTTGAGCAGATGGCCTCCACGAGAGCATACGAGGAATGCCTTCCCCTTCTTGCGGATGGGCAGTTGGGACAGAGCCAGCATCTTGAAAAAATTCCGAACGAGGCGATACCTCATCCATTTGCTCTGTTCCACCGCTTTTCCGCCTTGGGCAATCCATGCTTCGCAGAAACTCTGTATATACACCTGCTTGTCGTGTGGGGATCGTGGGTGGTTGATGATGTAAACTTCTTCTTTTTTCATGTCCTTTCTCTATAGCCTAAAATTCCGATTTAAGTTTAACATCGATTACTTGGTTTTAGCCATATAGTCACTTGTTAATAGATTTTTTATTGTAATAAACATAAAATAGATACATTTTTTAAAATTTATCTTATAAAAAACTTGTAGAATAAATTAAATGTTGTATATTTGCGAAGCAATTCAGATTGGAATCAATGATGAATGAAACAGTGGTCAATGAATAAGAAACCGGTGACCAAGATATTGTTTGTATGTCTCGGTAATATATGTCGAAGCCCGATGGCCGAGACAATATTTAATAAAATTATTACGGAACACCATGCACAGGATGATTATGTTGTTGATTCAGCTGGATTGATTGGATTTCATGCTGGAGAGCCAGCTGACATCCGTATGCAACGACACGCAAGAAATCATGGGTATAATATCACTCACATATCGCGTAAAATCAGAGAATATGATTTTGATGAATACAATTATATCGTTGCTATGGATGATGACAACATAAGACGTCTGAATGACATTGCACCGACGCTTGAGGCCCAAAGCAAGATTGTTCGCATGACTGATTTTTGTAGGAAGTATAGCGTTTCGAATGTACCCGACCCTTACTATGGTGGATATCAAGATTTTGAACATGTAGTCTCAATTCTTGAAGATGCCTGTAATGGTCTGTTTGAGGAAAGCAGGCAATAAAGGCGTGAAACCATTCAACCAAAAAAACAATACCCATATGATTGATATTTCAGAGACTTAATAATTGTAAAACATAACTTAAAAGAAAGGATTAACATGAAGAATTTTATTCAGACACTGATTTTTGCAGCAGGATGTTTCCTTATGACTTCATCAGCATTTGCACAATCGAAAGCATTGTACTTGAGCAGTGTGAGCGGAACAAAGATTTCCCAGTATGACGGTCAGTCACGTAACATCACAATGTATAGGAATGTATATCCGGGCTGGAACACAATGTGTGTGCCTTTTGCTATGTCTGCCGATGCTCTCAATGCAACATTTGGTGCAGATTGTCGTCTTGAGGCTTTGCAGAGTGTCGAAAATATTGACGGCATCATTTACCTGCGTTTTGCTGATGTAAAGTCTGATGGTTTGAAGGCAAACACTCCATATTTGCTTTATTACACAGGTGAAGCAAAGAGTGTGAAGGTATCTGCAGAAGATGCAGTAGTGGAGTATAAAGCAGATGCCTCAGTTTGCTTCAAGTCAGCCGGAGCTGCTGTTAAGTTCTCAGGAGCTCAGACTCACCTACCAGCAGATGGTCAATATGGCATTTATGTACGCGACAATGCAGAAGCAAACTTCACGATTGTAGATTCAGAGACCAGTGGTTTTTATGCCACGCGTTGCTACATCACAGTTGATGGCGTTCAGAATGCAAAACTCATCAGCCTTCATGGCAGCGATGCAACTGCTATCAGGTCGTTAGGTGCAGACCAGGATGAAGATAACGAAATTTACGACCTTAATGGCCGTCGCCAGAATGATGTCCAAAAGGGAGTAAACCTGATTGGAGGAAAGAAGGTACTGGTGAAATAAGGTGTGGTGCAGGCACGGCCCTCCCCTACCCCTTCCATTATTGATTACAAGACAACAAGGTGTGCCGTTCATTTGGTACATCTTGTTTTTTTCTCCACCTCAAACATTAATATAATGTCTGCATGAATCTCAATATTTTCGCATCACACAAGAGTTTTTTGATACTGTCAGTTGCAGCATTTTTTATTTCTTGTCAATTGAAGGCACAGGATTCTACCAGCCAATCAGTACAAGACATAAAGATGTCAGATGATGAGCCATATACTCCATATAGTCTTTGGATGACCGTGTCAGAGATGTCACGTGTTCCTCAAAGTTATTTGCTTGATTTCTCCACAAAACCAAAGTGGAGTTATGTGATGGGTATAGAGTTGGAATCAATGCTCGATACCTATCTTCGATATGGCGACCAAAATATCATGAACTATCTGCAGATGTATATTGACACTATAATCAGTCCTGAAGGTGAGATCAGAGGTTATAAACTAAACGATTATAACCTTGACAATATTCGTACCGGTCATTTTCTTGCACGTATGTATCAGCTGCATCCTGAGGTTAAAACCCTTGCTGCCATACATACACTTATGAGACAGCTTGAGGAACAACCCCGCACCGACGGTGACAGTGTATATTGGCACAAGGCAATATACAGCTATCAAGTGTGGCTCGATGGGATATTCATGGGACTTCCGTTCCGTGTTCTTGCTGCATCCATGTTCCTTGACCCCGATTCTGCAATGACTGTCTATGATGATGCAGTGTATCAAGTGAGCGAGACTTTCCATCGCACTCTCGATTCGGCCACGGGCCTGAACCGCCATGCTTGGGACGAGACACGCCAAATGTTTTGGGCCGACCCCGTAACAGGTCTGAGCCGTCATTGCTGGGGACGTGCCCAAGGGTGGTACACCATGGCATTAGTAGAGTTGTTAGATGCATTACCTAACGATTATCCGGGACGTAGTAAAGTGCTTGACTTGTTACGACTGACTCTTGATTCTGTTTTACGCTGGCAAGATGTCGAATCAGGCTTGTGGTTTCAGGTGATGGATTCGCCAAATCGTGATGGTAACTACCTTGAAGCTACATGCTCGTCGATGTTTGCCTATTCATTACTGAAGTCATGCCGATTGGGATATGTTGACAAATCATTTGGCGACGCAGGCCACCGTGCTTACGATGGTATAATAACCCATTTTATAAGGCACGACCCTAATAATCTAATTTCGCTTACACACTGTTGTTCAGTTGCCGGTTTAGGTCCTGGGATCAGCCCAAAAGTATTAAAGGCAGCTCCGGACGTAAAGGAAAATCGTCGTCGCGATGGTTCGTTCGAATATTATCTGTCTGAACCACTACGCGACAACGATGCAAAAGGTCTCGGTCCGTTTATCTGGGCGTCGCTCGAGATGGAACGACTTAATATGTCAGGCCATGCCGCTATGATGCCCTCAACACCTCGGTAAATTCGGGTTTAGCTTCTTCACTATTGTTCACATATACCTTTATCTTCAGCGTTTGCCCGTTCTCCTCTGCTTCAAACAGATAGTAGGTGGTATCATCGGTTACAGCCTTCCCCACTCTCACTGGCTGTGCGTGTAGCATTGGATAGTTGCCGCATGCAGCATTGTATATTGCTATTTCTTCGTCAGTTACAGCTTGTGGTTCAGAGTATTCGGGCCGTAAGACAACATCGCCTTCCACCATTTTATTTGATTTTAAGAAGTATTCTATCTCGGCAGGTGCCGCATCTATTCTTGCATTTCGTATTCCATAGCCCATCGTTACATCTGCATTTGGAAGAGCCTTTTGCATGTTGGCTGTGCTTGTGTCGAGTCCGCCACTGCCAAATGTGCAGAATGTGAAAATTTGTTTTCCGTTCAAATCGTAGTTTCTGATGAAGGTTTCAATTGGCGGAGCATAAGTGCCGAACCACACAGGGTATCCAATGAATATGACGTCATACTGGTTGAGGTCGGCTTTGATTGGTTTAATTTCAGGCACTATCCCCTCGGCCCGTTCTTGTTGTGAGCGTTGTATTGTGGCCTGGAAATCGCCGTCGTATGCCTTGACAGCCTCAATGGCTTCGATGTCGGCACCCAACTGTCGCTGGAGTTCTTCTGCCACGAATTTGGTGGCACCTGTCTGCGAATAATAAATCACAAGTGCCCTGTCGGCACCATCGCTTTGTTTTTTTTCAGATGCACACGATAGCAGTGCGGCTAAAGTGGCAATAAAGTATATCGTTTTCATAAAAGGAGGTATGATAAATGAAACATGTATTTACACTTGCAAAGATAAGAAAAATTATCGATTTGCACCGTATTCTGAATAAACTATTTTCACTTTCGGGCATCTAAAGTCAAGATAAAACAACAAACCATTAGGAAAATGAAAAAAATTTTTCTTGTCATCGTCACATTACTGACATCAGTGTTGCTCAATGCGGCTGATGTCAATCCTGGAAAAAATACGTTTAAGTCAAACCTGCCCATTGTGTTGCTCGACACTAAACTTCCACTGACAAACACCGAGAAACGCGAGGCACACATGCGGGTAATCTATTCAGAGGGGAAAAAGCAATACTCTTCGTCCGACTCCGATTACCAATACGATGGCTCTGTAGCCATTAAGTTGCGTGGAAACAGTTCGCTCGGTTTCAGTCAGAAGAAATATACATTTGAGTTGCGCGATTCAGCCGACAAAGACATCGATGTGTCGCTCATGGGTATGCCGGCACACTCCGACTGGGTTTTGCTCGCACCCTATTCCGACGTGTCGATGATTCGCGATGTGTTTGCGTTCCAGCTATGGCGCGATATGGGCTACTGGGCACCACGCACTTGCCTTTGTGAAGTCGTTGTAAATGGCGAATATGCTGGAGTATATGCATTGTCAGAAGCCATAAAGCGCGATAAAAACAGAGTCAATATAGACAAGATGAAGAAGACCGACATAAGTGGGCGCGAACTGACAGGTGGCTATTTGCTGCGCATCGATACCTTTGACGACGATGATGCCACATTCCGTTCGCATGTACCAGGAATAGGCGATGGACTCTTCATGACCGACATAACATGGACATGTCTATACCCCAAGAAGAAAAAGTTGCAGCCAGAGCAGATGGAATACATAAGCAACTTCATCGGCGACATGGAACGGACCTTTGCATCCGACAGCTATACCGACCCTACACATGGCTACGCAGCATATATTGACATATCTTCGTTTGTAGATTACTTCATACACACCGAGCTTAGTCTCAATGCCGATGCCTACAAGCGCAGTGCATATTTCTACAAAGACAGACAAAATGCCGATGGTACAGGTGGGCTGCTCCACGCAGGTCCGGCATGGGACTACAACTTGGCATACGGTTGCTGTAGCTTTTGCAATGCCGACGATATCAATGCCTGGGCATTCGAGGGTTGCAACACCAACCCTACCCCACTGTTTTGGAAACGTCTGTACCAGGACCCTGCATTCATGGCACGAGTACGCACACGCTATACCGAGCTTCGCAAAACCACCCTCAGCACCCGACACCTCTTTGCACTCATTGACGGCTACGCCCGCCAGTTGCAGACAGCACAAGAACGCCATTTCAGCCGTTATCCGGAGCTGCTTGGCAGCGAAACAAAACGCAGCCCTGCCGGCAGTGGTATGATGGCAGGTATGGGTGGCATGGTACAGGGCGGTGGAAGAGGTCAGATGCCTGGCGGGGCCTTTCCGCAGTTTGACATCGGTTTCCCCGCAATGGGAGGTTTCCCGGCCATGGGACAGATGAACGACTCTATCATGCGAGTCATGATGGAACAAGGGCGCAAGATGTTTGAACAGATGCGAAACTACAAATTAGACTCTGACACGGCTACTGCAACACCACGAGGTGTAGGCTTCCCTGGTATGGGAGGCTTTCCTCCATTCGGTGCAATGCCAGGCATGGGTGGCTTTCCTCCATTCGGTGCAATGCCAGGCACGGGCGGTATGTCAGGTGGCAATGTCGCATTTCCGCAGATGGGAGGTGGTGAAGGCATGGCAGGAATGGGTGGAGCGATGCTTTCATGGTTCCGTTCCTATACAGTTAAAAGCTATGCCGATGAAATAAAGATGCTGAAAGACTGGTTGAAAGACCGACTCGAGGTGCTCGATGAGAAGATACTACGCAATTGAATACAATGAGAGTGCGTACTCGGAACCTTACGACTGCGTACTCGGAACCTTACGACTGCGTACTCGGAACCTTACGACTGCGCACTCGGAGTCTTACGACTGCGCACTTGCGATGCCGTGAGTGCGCAGTCGTTTTTTTTTGCTTCATCAAATCATGCTTCCTACAGCAGCAACATGTCAGACAAGGCTGTCGCTGTCAAATTCCACAGGCAGCAGGTCGCGTGCAGAATTGACTATGTAGATGCCGTCTGTGCCGTATAGCAGGATTCGAATCGGTTTTGCAAAACGGTGCTCTGTCTCAAGCATAACCTGCCGACAGCCACCGCACGGACTGATGGGGGAGGATGTGAACTGCCCCGACGAGTCGCGGGCAGCGATGCAGAGCATCGTCACAGGCGTATCGGGATGCCGTGAGTTGGCATAGAATAAAGTGGTGCGCTCGGCACACAATCCCGAAGGGAAGGCACAATTTTCTTGGTTGTTGCCACTCAATATCTCACCATTATCGAGCAACACTGCTGCACCTACACAGAACCTGCTGTAAGGTGCATAGCTGCGATAGGTGGCATCGCGAGCTGCATTGAGCAACTGCCGCTCTTCGGACGACAGCTCATCCTCGGTAAGTTTCCTGATATGTATAGTCCTGCTGATTTCTTCCATTGCAGTGATGATTTGTTTAGGTTTGCAACGGCAAAGATAGTGAATATAAGTGAAAAGTGAAAAGTAGAGAATAAAAACTTGTCATATCATAGACGAAATAGTGTATGCAAGCATACATTTTTTATACTCTACATATCATAATTTACTAAAAATAACTATCTTTGCATGTAGAAACAAACCATTACAGACAAATGACACTTAACAGACGACACTGTGTGACGGCACTGATACTTATGATTGCCACGCTATTGTCTGCCCAGACAAATGGTAAAAGCAAAGCATTTGTTGACTACATAGAACAATATAAGAAGATAGCTGTCGAGCAGATGAAGAAACATGGCATTCCTGCCAGCATTACGCTGGCACAAGGTCTTCTTGAGAGCGGTGCCGGCAGCAGCGAACTGGCGAAGAAAAGCAACAACCATTTCGGCATAAAATGTGGCAGTACGTGGTTCGGCCCTACTACGACCCACTTCGACGATGGTAGAAACGAATGCTTCCGAGTATATTCCACAGTGAGCGAAAGCTATGAAGACCATTCACAGTTTTTGAAGAAAGAGCGCTACAGCCGTCTCTTCCGCCTCAGCACCACCGACTACAAGGGCTGGGCACGCGGTCTGAAGGCCTGTGGATACGCCACCAGTCCCACATATGCCGACCGCCTGATTGCCATCATCGAACTGTACGAACTCAACAAACTCGACCGTGAACAAAAAATTGACGACATGTATGTGTATGTGCCCGAGACGGTTGCACCCAAAGACGTCGTACTCAACTCGCATACCATCATGACAAACAACAATGTATTGTGTATCAAGGCCAACTCGCGCGACACATGGGAAAGCATCGCAAAAGAGTTCAACACCTCAAAAAAACATTTGCTGAAATACAATGAAGCCATCGAACAAGTAATGATACAGGAGGGCGACATTATCTATCTGCAGAAAAAACAGAAACGGGCAGCCAAACAATTCGGCAGGAAATACTGGCACCATGTCAGACAAGGCGAGTCTATGTACTCAATTGCCCAACTCTATGGTATGAGACTGAAATACCTTTACAAACTGAATTTCCGTAACGACGACTATATCCCGGCACCCGGCGACTTGCTCAAGGTGAGGTGAAACCATTTTTATAAATTAAAAACACACGATTTGTTTGTAGTATGAAAATTTATGACTAACTTTGCAGCCGGGTAAACTACAGATAACAATCAACAAGACACAACTGACACAGAATTTTCCAGGCAAAATAAATTATATCAACCAACTCAAAGTAAGAAAAATTATGGTTTATTCAAAAGAAGTACAAGAAATGTGCTGTGTAGCCAAAGGTCCTAACCACGGACCAGCTCCAATACCAGAAGAAGGTAAGTGGATTCAGGCAAAAGAGATTAAAGACATCTCGGGTATGACCCACGGCATTGGATGGTGCGCTCCTCAACAAGGTTGCTGCAAATTGAGTCTTAACGTAAAAGACGGTATCATCGAAGAGTGTCTGGTTGAAACAATAGGATGCTCGGGTATGACCCACTCAGCTGCAATGGCATCAGAAATTCTACCAGGCAAGACAATTCTCGAAGCACTCAACACCGACCTCGTGTGCGATGCCATCAACACAGCTATGCGCGAACTGTTCCTTCAGATTGTGTATGGACGTACACAGTCGGCATTCTCCGAAGGAGGACTTGTAATCGGAGCCGGACTCGAAGACCTTGGCAAGGGACTCGTGTCACAATGCGGCACCCTCTACGGCACAAAGGCCAAAGGAACACGCTACCTGCAACTAACAGAAGGCTACATCACAAAGATGTATCTCGACAGCGACAACCAAGTGTGCGGATATGAATTTGTTCACATGGGCAAGTTTATGGATGCAGTGAAGAAAGGCGTGCCTGCCGATGAAGCACTCAAGAGCGTAACCGGTACATACGGACGTACAAAACCCGAGCAGGGTGCAGTGAAATCAATCGATCCACGTAAAGAATAAAAGGAGGAAGCATATTATGATAAGAGAAGTCAAATTCGAATCACAAGACCGTCGTATCAAGCAGATACTTGCTGCCTTGAACGAAAACGGCATCGCTTCAATCGAAGAAGCCAACGAAATCTGCGAAAAAGCAGGTCTCGACCCATACAAGACATGTGAAGAAACACAGATGATATGCTTCGAAAATGCAAAGTGGGCATACGTTTGTGGTTGTGCTATCGCAATAAAGAAAGGGTGCAGGAATGCAGCCGACGCAGCCGAGGCAATCGGTATCGGACTGCAGTCATTCTGCATACCTGGCTCTGTTGCCGACGACCGCAAGGTGGGACTCGGACACGGAAATCTTGCTGCACGCCTCCTGCGCGAAGAAACCCAATGCTTCGCTTTCCTCGCCGGACACGAGAGCTTCGCCGCTGCTGAAGGTGCAATCAAGATTGCAGAAATGGCAAACAAGGTGCGCAAAAACCCGCTGAGAGTGATACTCAACGGACTCGGAAAAGACGCTGCAATGATTATCAGCCGCATCAATGGATTTACATACGTACAAACCAAGTTCGACTACTATACAGGAAAGGTAGATGTAGTGAAACGCATCCCTTACAGCGACGGACCACGTGCAAAAGTAAACTGCTACGGAGCCGACGATGTACGTGAAGGAGTTGCAATCATGTGGATGGAAGATGTTGACGTCAGCATCACCGGAAACTCAACCAACCCTACACGCTTCCAGCATCCGGTAGCCGGAACCTATAAGAAAGAACGTGTCTTGGCTGGAAAACCATACTTCAGCGTCGCATCAGGCGGTGGTACAGGCCGGACACTGCACCCAGACAACATGGCAGCCGGACCTGCATCATACGGCATGACAGACACACTCGGACGTATGCACTCAGATGCTCAGTTCGCTGGCTCATCTTCTGTTCCTGCACACGTTGAGATGATGGGATTCCTCGGAATAGGAAACAACCCTATGGTAGGTTGCACCGTCGCATGTGCCGTAAATGTCGCACTTGCACTTAACAAGTAAAAACACACTCACAACAAAGTCCCCTCCGCTATATCTTGACAACAGTGAGGGGACTTGTTTTTTTTGATTCCATCAAATCATGAAACCGACGATAGACGACATTATCAAGATTCAAGGCGAACCCGACGACATCATAGTATGCGACCCTACTCGCGGCAACGAGTCAGATGGTGTAGTACTGATTTACAATAGTGGTGGTACGGATGATAAGGGGTACATATACTACGATGGATATACAATCCCGACAGACTCAATCACCGACATTACAGTGAAAAACATAGCCATGGCCTATCTGCCCAACGACTATTCATTACTCGTATCCACAACCGACAAGCAGCATCGCACACTGCGCATACACGTGGGGACAGATGCTTCAACGGCGGAAGCAGTATGTGAACAACTAATTGCAAGTTTGCATTGAATCCAAATCGGTCATTAGCTTTACGACGATAACATCTGATTATATGACACGTATATTGACACTTATTTTCATTTTTATAATCTCTCATCCACTCATATATCCATGTACCAACCTCATTGTAGGTAAAGCTGCATCTGCCGATGGGTCGGTAATCTGCACCTACAATTGCGACGGTTATGGCTTCGCAGGATTCTTAACCCTTATTCCTGCAGCCGACCATGCGAAGGGCGACCAACGTGCAATTACCGACTGGCTCAGCGGCAAAACACTCGGATATATAGATGAACCATCGCATACATATCAAGTCATTGGACACATCAACGAGAAACAAGTGTGCATAGTAGAAACCACATTTGACGGCCGGCTCGAACTTGTAAACCCCAAAGGCTTACTCGACTACGATACAATGATAAAGCTTGGACTCCAACGAGCTTCGACTGCGCGCGAGGCAATATGCGTGATGACAGATCTCGTGGCACAATACGGATACAACAGTTCGGGCGAAACCATCACTGTATGCGACAAGAACGAAGCGTGGATAATGGAAATCATAGGAAAAGGCCCGGGAGTGAAGGGTGCTGTATGGGTTGCAATGCGTGTACCCGATGATTGTATATGTGCCCATGCAAACCTCAGCCGCATCCGACAATTCCCTCTCAATGACAAAGACAACTGTCTGTATAGCAAAGATGTAATACGTTTTGCTCGCGAACGAGGCTACTTTAATGGTAAAGATACCGATTTCAGTTTCCGCGAAGCCTACTGCCCTATCGACTTCGAAAATGTGCGCTATGCAGATGCTCGTGTCTGGAGTTTTTACCGTCATCACTTCAACACATCCGAAATCGACAAGTATCTTCCTTATATAAATGGTGATTTCGATGTATGTGATCACCTGCCTCTCTTCCTGAAACCCGACAAGCCAGTTTCTGTGCGCGACATACAAGCCGACATGCGTGATCACTACGAAGGCACACAGCTCGACATGACAGCCGACATGAGTGCAGGTCCATGGGGAATGCCGGTACGTCCGATGCCTATGACCTTCACCACAAACGACGGACACCACTATTTTGTGGAACGTCCGATTGCTACACAGAAGTCGGCATTCACCCTTGTGGCACAACTGCGCAACTGGATGCCCGATTATGTAGGAGGTGTGATGTATTTCAACCTCGACGATGCTGCCATGGTGGCATACGTACCTGTGTATTGCTGTACAAATAAAGTACCCGATGCATTCAGGCGCGACAACAACAACTACCATGAGTTTTCTGAGAAAAGTGCATTCTGGATGAACAACTTTGTGGCAAATATGGTGTATCCACGCTATTCGGTCATCATGCCCGACCTGCTGGAAGCCCAGTCAGAACTCGAAGATTTCTACTCACGTCAGGTGACAATAGACGAGACGAAAGTCTCTACCCTTACCGCCGATGAAGCCGTTGCATACCTCACAAGCCGAACCGACCACTATACACGGTGCATGATGGAAAGATGGAATCAGCTGGCCCGACTCATAATAGTAAAACACAATGACCAAGTAATGCTCGAGTCGGCCGACGGAAGAATAAAGCCAGGTGGCAAACTCAGCTATCCGGGATACAGGCCTCAGTTTTACGAACAAATAGGACGCGACACAGGATTGCGCTACGAAATGAAAGAATATATCGAGCGTAACGAACGATGAATACTATTTTTATTGTATTACCCATACTTACGATGTTGATGTTCGACATCGGTCTTACATTGAGTGTTTACGATTTTCAAATCGTCATTAAACGTCCGCGGCCTATCATTGCTGGTCTCGTGGGTCAAATAATTCTTTTGCCACTTATTGCATGGGGTGTAGGAACATGGTTTGCACTTGCCCCTCTCTTTTTCATAGGTATCATACTCATTGCATGTAGCCCCGGTGGCAGTTCGAGCAATGTATTTTCAATGTTGGTAGGTGGCGATGTCGCTCTTTCTGTGTCGCTCACTGCCTTTAGCAGTATCATCACATTGTTTACAAGCCCACTTATCATGGGTTTGGTAGCACAATCTGTGGGGCAGGACATCAACATACATTTGCCGATAGGCAACTTGCTTATGCAAAACATTGTATTGATGGCATTACCTATTGCCATAGGTATATGGCTTACTCATGCACGTCAGCATCTTGCAGCGCGTCTTCACAACATACTTCGACGTCTGGCATTCCCTTGCCTGATATTGCTTGCTACAGTTTTCTTCATTCAACATCGTGTCACTATCGTGCAAGAGTTCCCCACATTGGGGCTCTCGATGTCGGTACTCATACTGGCCTCCATGCTTTGTGGTTCCTTGCTTGCAATCATTTTGAAACTCAACGGGCGTGAGCGACGCACAATCGTCATAGAAGTCGGTATGCAAAATGCGGCTCAAGCCATCACCGTAGCTTGCAGCCCTATCGTCTTGAACAACGAAACGATTGCGATTCCGGCAATCATATACGCCTTGATGATGAATGTAATACTTCTTACATACGTTGGAGTCATTAACCTTAAAAGAGAGAAGCAATAAAATATTTCATGGTATGATTACCTCATTTGCTGCATCTGGATGAGCAGTTCGCGTTGTCGGTCGTTGAGTTGTGTCGGCAGTTCCACATTGATTGTAAGTATTAGGTCTGAGCCGCCATGCCCTTTGCCTTTAAGACGCAATTTAGAACCTGGCTGTGTGCATGGTTTGAGTTTTAGCTTGAGTTTCTCACTACCCGATTCGATTATCACATCACCTCCCAGCAGTGCGGTATATATATCGATTTTTATGGTGGCTTGCGACTCTTGTGGCGTTTGCTGACGTGCCCGTGATGCTGTACGTCGATTTGCCATCTCGCCAAAAAGCGATGTAAAGAAATCACTGAATCCACCGCTGCCCATGTTGAACTCGAATGTAGAACCGTCGCCGCCCATAAACGGGTTGCCACCATTGGAGAACGGATTAAATCCACTAAAAGGGTCACCGCCACTCTGTTGTCCTCCGAATCCACCAGCTCCGTTCATCTTATTCCAGTTTTCACCATATTGGTCGTAGCGGGTACGCTTGTCGGGGTCGTTCAACACCTCGTAGGCCTCGTTAAGCAACTGGAACTTTGCTTTTGCTTTCGGATCATCGGGATGAAGATCAGGATGGAACTGCTTGCTGCGTTTGCGGTAAGCAGCCTTTATGTCGGCCTGCGGAATATCTTTTGGCACACCAAGTATCTTGTAGTAATCAATAAATTTAGCCATAGTTCATTTCTTTTTTATAAATAAAACTGCAAATATCGTGCCAATGGGAATATAACCCGTATGGGTGCGATGTGTCAGTGACAAAGTCTGCCAAAAAGTATATTATAAGCTGAAAAATGCATGTCGGATGACATAAATATCAGGATTAATTTTGTTTTCAGAAGTTTTTTTGGTAATTTTGTCACCAAATAAACATTCAATGGAAGAAACTCGTAAGGTAAGAATCATTTTTACAAGCGATGTACATGGCAACTATTTCCCATTCGATTTCCGGCACACGCGTTGGGGCAAAGGCAGTTTGCAGCGAGTGTATGCGTTCGTGGCACAAGAGTGTCAGCGACAACCTGGCAGCACCATACTGATTGATGGCGGTGACATGTTGCAGGGAGAGCCAACATCCTATTATTTCAATTTTATCAGCAATAGCAAACGTCATAGAGTAGCCGATTTCTGTAATTTCATTGGTTACGATGTGGCTGTAATTGGGAATCACGACCTAGAGACCGGACATGAGGTTTTCGACCGCTATGTGCGCGACTGCAACTTCCCTGTACTTGGAGCAAACGCAATAGAAAACTCTACAGGCGAACCTTACTTCCAGCCATATACCATGCTATATCGAAGCGGTGTGAGAATTGCAGTTATCGGATTTATCACACCTGCAATCCCACACTGGATACCATCTACCGTATGGCACGACATGCACTTTGAAGATATAACAGAAAGTGCACGTAAATGGGTGGCACGAGTTAAAGATGACGAACATCCTGACTTTATTATAGGTCTGTTACACTCGGGTTTGTGCGAAGGAATAACCACCGATGAATATAAGGAAAATGCCACTATGGACACAGCACAGAATGTCGAAGGCTTTGACCTTATCTTATATGGTCACGACCATGCAAGCAATATAGAAGAGGTGACTACTCCGTCAGGACGCAAGATACAATGCATCAATCCTGGCAGCTACGCACACAATGTGGCAGAGGTGAACATTGAGTTTTCACTCGGTGCAAATCAACATGTAATCAGTCATAAACTCGAGAGCAAAATACACTACATAGGAACAGTGCGAAATCCACATAGCCAAACATTCCGTCACCACTTCTTCCGCGACTACCAAGACGTGAGCCGATATGCAGCCGAACACCTCGGGCACCTGCACAGTGACTTGCGCGTCGCAGACGCATATTTCGGGCCGTCGGCATACATCGACCTCATACAACATCTTCAACTGAAAGTAAGCGGAGCAGACATATCATTTGCTGCACCTTTGTTTTTCAATGCCTTGATTAAAGCTGGCGATATAAAGATAAGCGACCTGTTCAACATCTACCGATTTGAAGACAAACTATATATACTTAAGCTCACTGGCAATGAAATAAAGCGCTATCTCGAAATGAGCTATGACGGCTGGATAAACCAGATGTCCAGCGACGTTGACCAGTTCCTTCAGACCTGCCCGATGAAAAGCAATCCCGAGCGCATAGGTTTCAAAAACTTTATCTTCAACTTCGATTCGGCAGCAGGCATCTGCTACGAGGTAGATGTGCGACGTCAGGCAGACCAACGAATAAATATCATAAGCATGGCAAACGGTACACCATTCGACCCACAACACTACTACACTTGTGCTATGACAGCATACAGGGCAAATGGTGGCGGTGAACTCTTGACGAAAGGAGCAGGCATACCAAAAGAAGAACTGGAACAACGCATACTGCTCATCACAACACACGACATACGATACTATCTGATGGAATATGTGCGTGAAGAAAAAAACATATACCCCGAGCCAATGAACCACTGGAAGTTTGTACCCGAACAATGGATATCAAAAGCCAAGGAACGAGAGATGGCCGTACTGTTCCAGGCCGGTGATGCAGAAGCTGAAGACGAAGCAAACGACCGATGACCGAACTACTGACAATAACCGGCCCCACAGCATGTGGCAAGACTCGATTTGCAGCACAGCTTGCATATCTACTCGATGGCGAAATCATCAGTGCAGACAGCCGCCAGGTATATCGGCGTATGGATATAGGCACAGGCAAAGATCTTGACGACTACATTGTGGCCGGCCGCCCCATACCATACCACCTTATTGACGTTGCAGAGCCTGGCACCAAATACAATGTTTACAGATACCAACACGACTTTCACCAAGCCTACAACGATATTTGCAGTCGTGGCAGGATGCCCATACTTTGCGGCGGAACAGGACTGTATATAGAAAGTGTATTAAAAAACTACGAGTTTGACGGAAGAGTCTGTCCGAAACTCGTGGGCAGTATAGTCGTTGGACTCATGATTGATCGCGATACTCGTCGCCAACGTATCAGCCGCCGGCTCGACCAACGATTAAAAGAAGGAATGGTTGATGAAGTAAAAGCACTGCTGAGCGAGGGGGTGAGCAGTGAGACACTCATACGCTATGGACTGGAATACAAATATGTAACGCTCTACCTGCTAGGGAAAATCACCGCAGACGAAATGCATGACCTGCTCGAAATTGCGATACATCAATTTGCAAAACGGCAGATGACATGGTTTCGCGGCATGGAGAAACGAGGTACAAAAATACACTGGATAGATACAACCCTACCCATAGAACAACAAATAGTTGAAGTAAAAAAACTTCTTACCAATTCATAGATAACCTTAACCCTGACGATAACACTCTCTCCGGATGCACTCTCACGCATGGGGATGACGGGGACAGTACATCCTGTACTCAACACACCTTCCAGACCATTACTCTTTCAAAACATAAGCAACCGGCCTGAAATAGACTGGAAATTATCAAAGCACTAATGACCGATTTGGGATAATCGGAGTTCTCCTCTGAAAAAATAGAGAAATTCCTTAAGAACTAACAAAAAATAACACTAACTTTGCAGCACAAAACCAATTAATACGCATACGATTATGAAAAAAACATGGATTTATTTAGTAAGTGCAACTATGCTGACAAGTGCATTGTTTACCGGTTGCGACATCACATCGTCGCGAAACTACATGGGAACAATGGCGGGTGCCGAGATAGGTGGCGTTATTGGTGAGGCATTGGGATGGATGTCAACCGACCGCCACGATGGTCCTGGACGTGCCATGATGGGTAGTGTGATAGGAACAATTGCCGGTGCAGCTATAGGGAATGTATTGACACGAGAGACAGCAGACCGAAGGGTGACGACGTCACGAAGGTCGGATGACATATATGCTGACAACACCTACGACGGAGGATACCAAACAGGCGGCGGATACGATGCGAGAAACTCACAAAACAGAAACAACCGCCACGACAACGAGGATGCATACAGCAGTTTGAGTATTGCAGGAGTCACATATCAAGACGAAGACGGTGACGGACGTTTTTCGCGCAACGAAACGGTGAATATCATCTATGAGGTGACAAATCATTCTGACAGGTCATGTTCTGCTGAATTGAAGGTAGAGACGATGAACGACAGCAAAAACTTTGTTCTTTCACCATCCAACACTGTGAAGATTGAGCCACATGAGACCCTGCGCTATAAAGCAAAAGCATTTTGCAAAGGACGCACATCAGTCAGTTCTGTGAAATTCCGACTCATGGCCAGCAGTCCGACCGCAGGAAATACTGCAGCAGAATTGCAAATCAGAATGAGCAAATGATTAAGTGCTGATGTTTTTCACTTCATAGGTGTATGGTTTTTCACTTATAGCAATTGCCAATTCATAAATAAACATTATCTTTGTCGTCGGAAATGTCGTCCGGCGACATTTTTTTCGTATAAAAGAAGACAATCATAATAATATAAATAATCTATAATGAAGAAGTATAATTTCAATGCAGGTCCGTCGATACTCCCACGCGAGGTCATCGAAGCGACTGCAGCCGCATGCCTTGACTTTAACGGTTCAGGGCTTTCGCTCATGGAAATCAGTCACCGTGCTAAAGATTTTCAACCAGTAGTGGACGAGGCAGTCGCCTTGTTTAAAGAATTGCTCAACATACCTGAAGGTTACTCCGTATTATTCCTCGGAGGTGGTGCAAGTCTGGAGTTCTGCATGGTTCCATATAACTTCCTTGAAAAGAAAGCCGCATATCTCAATACGGGTGTATGGGCTACCAAAGCCGAAAAAGAAGCAAAAACATTTGGCGAAGTCGTAGAGGTTGCTTCATCGGCCGACAAAAATTTTACCTATATACCTCGAAACTTCGAAATACCGACCGATGCCGACTATCTGCATATCACTACAAACAATACGATATACGGAACAGAGCTTCGCGAAGATATAAACTCCCCTATCCCACTTATTGCAGACATGTCATCCGACATATTCTCGCGTCCTATAGACGTGAGCAAATACGCACTTATCTACGGAGGTGCACAGAAGAACCTGTCGATGGCAGGTGTTACATTTGTCATAGTGAAAGAAGATGCACTTGGAAAGGTGAGTCGCCAAATACCTACAATGCTCAACTACCAAACCCACGTGAAGAAAGGTTCGATGTTCAACACCCCACCAGTAGTTCCCATTTATTGTGCACTAATGAACTTGCGATACATCAAGGCACATGGTGGAGTGAAGGCTATGCAGGAACTGGCAGAGAAGCGCGCTGCAATAGTATATAATGAAATAGACCGCAACAAGCTCTTTGTAGGTACAGCCGAGAAAGACTCTCGTTCTCTCATGAACATCACGTTCGTAATGAAAGACGAATACAAAGAACTGGAAAAAGAATTCCTTGATTTTGCCACACAGCGTGGTATGGTGGGTGTGAAGGGACATCGCGATGTAGGTGGGTTCCGCGCTTCATGCTACAATGCGATGACTATTGAAGGTGTAGAAGCACTTGTAGCTTGTATGAAGGATTTTGAAAGTACAACGTTTTAGTTATGCTAAATTGCCGCATGGACTCTATCGCCTCAGTCCCCAGCAAGGGGATGACGGGGACAGTCCATCCGGTCCACTACACCCCTCCGAAGCTGACCATGCCATGCAAGGAGGAAAAAGACAAAGTCAAAACGAGGGCGAAGCTAATATGAAATTTGTCCCCAGTTGTTCCACGAAGGATATCTAAATATAATATAAGTAAATACACATGAAAGTTCTTATTGCAACAGAAAAACCGTTTGCTGAAGCAGCAGTGAATGGAATACGCAAAATAATCGAGGGTGCAGGATTCCAACTTGTCTTGCTTGAAAAATACACCGATAAAACTCAACTCATTAAGGCCGTATCTGATGTAGATGCACTCATTATCCGTTCCGACAAGATAGATGCAGAGGTTATCAGTGCGGCACCACAACTTAAGATCGTGGTCCGTGCCGGCGCTGGATATGATAATGTTGACCTCAAAGCAGCCACTGCTCATAATGTTGTTGTTATGAACACACCTGGGCAAAATGCCAACGCTGTGGCCGAGTTGGTGTTTGGCCTCTTAGTATATACAGTTCGCAACTTCTACAATGGCAAATCGGGCAGCGAACTCAAGGGACGACACCTTGGAATACTGGCTTTCGGAAATGTAGGACGCAACGTTGCACGTATAGCAAAAGGATTCGGAATGGAAGTTTCGGCCTACGATGCCTATTGCCCCACAGATGTTATCGAAGCAGCAGGCGTACATGCAGCCAAGAGTCAGGACGAACTGTTTGAAACATGTGACATTGTTTCACTTCACATACCTGCCACAGCCGAGACGAACCAAAGCATCAACCGAGTCATCGTTGGCAAGATGAAGAAAGGTGGAATACTTATCAACACAGCCCGTAAGGAAGTCATCAACGAACCGGAACTGATCGCCCTCATGTCCGAACGCAACGATTTGAAGTACATAACCGACATCAAGCCCGATGCAGATGCGGAGTTTTCAAAATTTCAAGACCGTTATTTTTCCACACCAAAGAAAATGGGTGCACAGACAACCGAGGCAAACACCAATGCAGGCTTGGCTGCTGCACGACAGATTGTGGCATATATAAACGAAGGAGTCACTCAATTCAAGGTCAACTGACTGGTTCCAAGGATATGAAAGTAAAACCTTTTTATGGTATTCGACCACCTCGTCAATATGTGGAACTCGTAGAAAGCCGTCCATATGATGTTCTCAGTTCCGATGAGGCACGCCAAGAGGTTGGCACGAACCCTATGTCGCTCTATCATATAATAAAGCCTGAGGTAAATTTTGAGATAGGTACGAGCGAATACGACCCCCGTGTGTATGACGAAGGGAAACGTCAATTTCAAATGTTCCAGGACCGTGGATGGCTCGTCAAAGACTCCAAGGAACAATACTATCTTTATGCCCAGACTGCATCATTTCCTGCAACAGGCAATGTAGAGAAGACGCAATATGGTATTGTGCTATGTGTGCATAGCGATGATTATATTTCGGGAGCAATTAAGAAACACGAACTCACACGTGCCGACAAGGAAGAAGACCGCATGAAACACATACGTGCAACAGATGCAAACATCGAACCCGTATTCTTTGCCTATCCTGACAACCCTACCCTGCTGCAAATCATCGACCGTTACTCTCATACAGAGCCTGAGTACGATTTCGTTGCTCCAATCGACCGATTCAGACATCAGTTGTGGTGTATATCATCCGATTCAGACATCGCTGCAATCACACGCGAATTTAGACAGATGCCTTCCATGTATATTGCCGATGGTCATCATCGCAGTGCAGCCGCTGCACTTGTGGGAGCAGAACGTGCACAGCTTAATCCCAACCATAGAGGCGATGAAGAATACAACTACTTCATGGCAGTATGCTTCCCCGCCAGTCAACTCACAATTCTCGACTACAATCGTGTTATACGAGACCTGAATGGGCTTTCTCCCTGTCAATTCATAGATGCGCTACAACATTATTTCCATGTTGAGAACAAAGGTTCGGAAGAATATCGTCCACATCGTTTACATGAATTCTCCCTATATCTCGACGAGCAGTGGTATAGCCTGACTGCCAAACCTTGTGCATACGACGACTCCGACCCCATTGATAAGCTAGATGTAAGCATTTCATCACGACTTATTTTCGATCAAATACTTGGCATACACGACCTTAGGCGCGACAACCGTATAGATTTCGTGGGCGGGCTGCGAGGGCTTGGCGAGCTGAGACGTCGAGTTGACTCTGGCGAAATGCGTATAGCACTTGCACTATATCCTGTAACCATGCAGCAGATAATGGATATTGCCGATTTGGGCAAGATAATGCCGCCCAAAGCCACATGGTTTGAGCCTAAATTACGTTCAGGCCTTGTGATACACAAGCTTGATTGACAAAAAGCAGATGGACACATATCTCACCATACTCAATCCATCGCAAGGAACCTACACCCAACTCCGTAGTAAGTTCCTTGCTTTTGCCTATCCCGTCGAGACAGAGGAAGAGGTGAAGCAATATGTGGCAGCAATACAGAAGAAATACTATGATGCACGTCATGCATGTTATGCCTATATGCTTGGAGCCGACCGCAGACGTTTTCGTGCAAACGATGACGGAGAGCCGTCGGGCACTGCAGGTAAGCCAATACTGGGACAAATTAACTCAAACAAACTTACTAACATACTCATCATCGTCATACGCTACTTTGGAGGAGTCAAACTTGGTACGAGCCGACTCATTCAAGCATACCGACAGGCAGCAGCCGAAGCAATCAGTGCAGCCGACATCATCGAAAAAACAATAGACCAGACCATAACCATCACCTTTCCATTCCCATCGATGAATGCTGTGATGAAAATCGTAAAAGACCTTGAGCCGCAAATAGTCGGGCAAGGCTATGCCTTTGACAAGTCGATAATGACGCTAACGGTCCGGATCAGTCAGATGCCCGTTCTGATGACACGACTCCACAACATACCCCAGCTCACAATTATCGAAAACTGAAAAAAACCGACATGTACAACCCGAAACATATACGTATATCATGCATCACCCTACTTGCAACTATAAGCATTGCTGCAGGTGTGGTTGCACACATGATATGCCATAAGCTTAACCCCGCAACCGACACGTATCTCTATATAGACAGTGACGACGATATCGACAGCGTCTGCCATAAAATCAATCAAATCCAAGCAGACGTATCGCTCACAGCCTTCCGATGGCTCTCTACCTATACACACTACAATCGTCACATACATGCCGGGCGCTACCACGTGAGCAATCAGCAAAACACCCTCGACCTCTTTCGCAACCTGCGCAGCCATAACAGTAGCCCCATATCCCTTGTAGTACCATCGGTGCGAAGCGTCGAGATGCTCGTAGCACGCGTGTCCCAACAACTCATGATAGACTCAACAACACTGTCGGACTACTGCAACAATCCCGACACATGGGCCCGTCTGGGCTATACACACGCCACATTTTCAGCCCTCTTTATACCCGACACCTATGAGGTGTATTGGGAAACGACGGCAGAGTCGTTCATCGATCGCATGAAACAAGTCAACCGCCAATTCTGGAACAAGAGCCGGATGAATAAAGCCCAACAAATAGGGCTCACACACGAAGAAGTAATAACACTAGCCAGCATTGTAGATAGCGAAACTGCCAACAATGCAGAGAAACCACGCATTGCCGGACTATATATCAACCGACTTAAGCTCGGCATGCCCCTTCAGAGCGACCCTACCGTGATATATGCAGTAGGCGACTACAGCATACGTCGAGTACTCAACACCCACTTGCAGACACCATCACCTTACAACACCTATCTGCACTGCGGACTGCCCCCCGGACCAATACGAATACCCACTATAGCCGGCATCGATGCTGTACTCAACTACGAGCATCACTCTTATCTCTATATGTGTGCAAAAGAGGACTTCTCGGGCACACACAACTTCGCTACCACATACGCACAACACCTTGTCAATGCACGGAAATACACAAAAGCCCTAACCGACAATATAAAATATCACAAACAACACCATGCAACACCATGAAACGACACAGCCTACGCTTCGCCATGCCACCAGGAACTCGACGTACATAATCATTGAGATATGATAAGACCCTGTTCTCATTCATATACATGAAAGAAGCGTATAGATGACATTCATGATTTCACACCACCATCAAAACACAAACATATCAGCCATCATAAAACTATTGGCTGTTTTTTATTGGTCAGACAGTCGGGATGCTGCGTCCGTGGCAGTTCTTGAATTTCTTTCCGCTGCCGCACGGACAAGGGTCGTTACGGCCAATTTTTGGTTGATCGTGGCGTATGGGTGTCTGTGGCTGTTGTGTACGCGTGTCGCCCGCTGCTGCTTGTTGCATGGCTCGCTGGGTGTCTGACGGTGCGTTGAGATCTTGTTTAGTCTCTACATATTGGGGGCGTCGCGGTTGCTGTGGTGCGGTGGGTGCTTGTCGCACTTGTTCGGGGTCTGCAAGTGGGAGCGTGCAGCGCATGAGCACTGATATCGTCTGGTCGTTGATTTCGTCTATCATGTTGTCAAAGAGGGTGACGCTCTCGAGCTTGAAGATGAGTAGAGGGTCTTTTTGTTCGTAGCTGGCGTTCTGGACAGAATGTTTAAGTTCGTCAAGCTGTCTCAGGTTTTCTTGCCAGGCTTCGTCAATGGTGTGTAGCAGGATGAGTTTCTGGAATGTGGTGAAAATGTTATTTGCTTGCTGGTCATAGGTGTCTTTGAGTGGAAGGCTGATGTTGTATGCACGACGTCCGTCGGTGAGGGGTATCATGATGTTTTCGTACATGTATCCTTTTTCTTCATAGACGTTCTTTATGACTGGCCAAGCTTGTGTGGCCAGTCGTTGGCTTCGGGTTTTGAAGTGTTCAAGTACGGTGTCGTATGTATGGTCTATGACCTGTTGGCGGTTGTCTTCGAACTGCTGAGCCGTGAAGGGCAGTTCGAAGGCGAAGAGGCGGAGGAATTGCTCTTTACAGCCCTCGAAGTCGTTTTCTGTTATCACTTTGTTCACACGGTCGAAGATGATATTGCTGATGTCCATCCCGATTCGTTCGCCCATGAGTGCATGCCTACGCCGTTCGTAGATTACCTTGCGTTGTTTGTTCATTACGTCGTCGTATTCGAGCAGTCGTTTGCGAATTCCGAAGTTGTTTTCTTCGACTTTCTTTTGTGCCCGTTCTATCGACTTGTTTATCATAGGATGTTCTATCATCTCACCATCTTCAAATCCCATATGGTCCATTATCTTGGCGATGCGGTCGGATGCGAACAGTCGCATGAGTTTGTCTTCAAGGCTGACGTAGAACACTGAGGATCCGGGGTCGCCTTGTCGTCCGGAGCGTCCACGCAGCTGTCTATCTACTCGTCTGGACTCGTGGCGCTCAGTACCGATGATGGCGAGTCCGCCGGCGGCCCTGACTTGGGGCGAGAGTTTGATATCGGTACCGCGGCCTGCCATATTGGTTGCTATAGTAACTTTGCTCGATTGGCCTGCATCTTTGACGATGTCAGCCTCGCGTGCATGGAGTTTGGCATTAAGCACATTGTGAGGTATCTTGCGCATAGTGAGCATTTTGCTGAGCATCTCGCTTATTTCGACGCTGGTGGTTCCTACAAGCACGGGACGTCCGGCTTGTATGAGTCGCTGGATTTCTTCGATTACGGCTTTGTATTTCTCGCGATTGGTCTTATATACGCGGTCGTTTTGGTCGTCGCGTATGACTGGCACGTTGGTAGGTATTTCGACGACATCGAGTTTGTATATATCCCAGAATTCGCCGGCTTCAGTGATGGCTGTACCTGTCATACCTGCGAGTTTGTGGTACATGCGGAAATAGTTTTGCAGTGTGATTGTGGCATAGGTTTGTGTAGCAGCCTCGACTTTCACTCGTTCCTTGGCTTCTACTGCCTGGTGGAGTCCGTCGCTCCATCGGCGCCCTTCCATTATGCGTCCGGTCTGCTCGTCAACTATCTTTACTTCACCGTCGATGACGACGTAATCATCATCTATTTCGAACATGGTGTATGCTTTGAGCAGTTGTTGCATGGTATGGACACGTTCGGATTTCACTGCATAGTCTTGCATGAGTTGGTCCTTACGTGTAAGTCGTTCTTCGTCGGTTAGTCCTTGTATGCCTTCGAGTTCGGACAGTTGTGATGTGATGTCGGGCAGGACGAAGAAAGCATCGTCTTTCACTATGTCGGCAATGAGTTGGTTGCCTTTATCGGTCATCTCTACTGTCTTTTGTTTTTCGTCGCACACAAAGAATAATGGGTCGGTTGCTTCCGGCATACGTCGGTTGTTGTTTTCCATGTATATCTCTTCGGTTTTGAGCAGTCCGGTCTTGATACCTGGCTCGGAGAGGTATTTTATGAGTGCCTTGTTTTTTGGCAGGGCTTTATATGCACGGAAGAGTGAGAGGAATCCGGCTTCAATATCTTTCTGGTCGTCGGAGTCGATGAGTTTCTTTGCCTCGGCAAGGTATTGGGTGGCTTGTTTGCGTTGTGCTTCGACGAGTTTCTCTATGTATGGACAGAATTGCTCAAACATCTGGTCATCGCCTTTGGGCACTGGCCCGGAAATGATGAGTGGTGTTCGTGCATCGTCTATAAGTACAGAATCGACTTCATCGACGATGGCATAGTTGTGCTTACGTTGCACGAGGTCTTCGGGACGCATAGCCATGTTGTCGCGCAGGTAGTCGAATCCAAACTCGTTATTTGTGCCGTAGGTGACGTCTGCCTGATATGCACGTCGTCGTGCAGGAGAGTTGGGTTGGTGCTTGTCAATGCAATCGACGTTGAGTTGGTGGAACAGGAATACAGGCGAGTTCCATTCAGAGTCGCGTTTGGCAAGGTAGTCGTTGACTGTAACGACATGCACCCCGTTTCCTGTAAGTGCATTGAGAAATACGGGCAGTATTGATGTGAGGGTTTTACCTTCACCGGTCATCATCTCTGCAATTTTTCCTTGATGGAGTACAACTCCTCCAAATAGCTGGCAGTCATAAGGTATCCATATATTCGGAGCCCCGTCGAATACTTCGTGGATGAGTACTTTGCCATCTACAATCTCGACCACACCAGGGTAGCGCGTTACGGCCTCCAGGTCGAAATCGGTTGGTGTGAGTGCGAGGTCTTCGATGGTCTTTGCTTCCCGGAAACGTCGGCATGTGTCTTTCACTATGGCATAGACGGTAGGCATGATTTCGTCGAGTTTGTGGTCGAACACCTCGACTATCTGTTCTTCGAGTTTATCTATCTTTTCAAATAAAGGTGCCCTATCTTGTATCTCGGTTTGCTCTATTTGAGCTTTGATTTCGTCTATCTGACGACGCAAACCGGTGGCCGACTCTTGTATCTCATTGCGTAATTGCTGTGTCTTAGCTCGCAACTCGTCGTTCGACAACTGGCGCATCTGAGGATAAATACTGTTGATTTCCTCTACAAACGGACGTATAGCCCTGATATCTCTTTGTGCTTTGTTGCCAAAGAGTTTGGTCATAAATTCGTTGAAACCCATCTATATTTATTTGTTTGATTTAATATTAGTGTTGTCTTGAGTGCAAAGTTAGGTATTTTTGTCTATTTAACCAAATATTTACAAGAACTCTTACCAACAAAGTTGATACCAATGGCCAAATGGCAAAATCGACATGTTGCCGGACAGTAAAAATGGCAAGAAAGAACAGGATGAATTCTGCCAATATTACATAAGAGATGAATGTGACATGCCTTCGCACTACAAATGGTATCCAGATTAGTGGCAGAGGGTTAAACAATATCACCAACATATTTGTACTGACCCCAGCGTGTTCGGAACAGAAATAAAGGAAACTTATAAGCAGGCCAGCCAAGCCAACGGGCACACACATGATGACATCAACCCACTTGAATGTCTTGTTGCGTCGTATTTCGAATATACTAAGCAATGTAATTGCGACAAAAAGCAGGAGAAAGCATGTGAAAGGTGGGTCGATGGGTGCGTGGATGTTGCTTGTTTCGGGCTTCAGCACTTCGTGGGCTGCGCTTATCAATGGAACTACATATGTTGCATTTGCCGTGCTGTCGGATATCTGTGTGCGTTCTATCACTGCCGAGCTGGCATATTGTTGAAACATTGATGGAAGGAACATGGTTTGTCGGTATGTCAGTGGTTGGTCGATCTCATATCCCAGCAGCAGGTTCTGCCCGAATTCGACCCAACGGTCGGCACTCGCAAAGCCATGTAACATCTGTCTTGCAGAAGGAGTCGCTGTATCACTGTCGTTATCAAGGAGCGTATAGCCATACACTATCCGACCATTAACCGCACGTTCAATGGCATCGCGTGCCCGAGTGGTACAGTTGTCGTAGAGCCAGTTGTAACGATATGTACGGTTCCGTGGTTGGATATTTACCCACAGGATGTCGTACAACTGCCAATATTCGTCTTGAGTAAAGTTTAAGATTTGCTCTTCTATACCCATTCCCTTCTCACGGTATCGACCGAAAAAGTAGTCGGCAGGCTCCGCACCCAGTATGTAGTCGGTCTCGCCTTTCACAAACTTATAGACAAAGTTGTCTTCATCAAAGTTGAACATCCCGTAGTTGAACACCACGTCCTTATTCGTAGTAAGATTATGTACCCTGATTGCAGAATGTCCATACATGGTGTATGCAATGTCGCCCGGAGAGCACGTCAGCAATGATATGCACAATGAATCGCGCTGGCCGGCCCATATCCTGTCGGCATGACTGCCAGCTAATATGATGATGAACAATATTAAGAATAATCGTTTCATTTAAGTGATTCCAATGCTTTTAGTTCATCACCTTTATTGAGACGGAAATAAATTTCTTTGAGGTCGGCCATCCACAGCGACAGGTCGTCAGGACTATATTGCCGTGCTTTCTCAAAATTCTTTCGGGCTTCTTCATACAGCTCATCCTGCTTTTGTTTTGCTCCGGCATATTCAGGGGTCCCCACGGCAAAGTGGTTGTTTTCGTAAGCAAGGCGTGCTTTATCTATATAAATACCACCTAAACTGGCATACGAGCGTGCGTCGTTCTCTTGTATTTCAATAGCATGCCTGTAGCTGCTGATTGCAGAGTCAACCGAGTCAAGACCTTGTTCACATTTACCTCGTAGATACCAGAGCAATCTGTTCTGCGGCATAATCTTAAGTTGCGACGTCACTACATGATATGCATCGGCATAATTGTGACGTCCGTTGTAGTAGTCGAGCAGCGTGATATAAAAATATTCTTGCATAGGGTCGGCCTTCCATCCCCTGTAAAGATAAGGTAACGCACGGATGGTGTCGGCCAAAGCCATTTGTGTGCGGCTCCCGATTTGACACAAGGTTGTCATATCTGTATCTTCGGTCATGCATTGTGGCAA
This sequence comes from uncultured Prevotellaceae bacterium, assembly GCA_937915745.1. Classification (GTDB taxonomy): domain Bacteria; phylum Bacteroidota; class Bacteroidia; order Bacteroidales; family Bacteroidaceae; genus Colivivens. Next base: position 61,839 of record CALGGJ010000069.1, read on the forward strand.
ATATATTAAAACATTGTTGTATTGTCCTGCATTATAAGCCGAATACACGGCCATGCGCATTATTTCGATGCTGTCGATGTCGGACTTGAAGTTTTTCAGAGTTTCGAGTGCCGGATGGTGCTGTGTCTGTAGATAGATATTGAAAAAACGGAATGACTCATTGTATTTTTTCTTCATATAGAAGTATTTTCCGCCGCTCTTTATATTGTTTCTGTATGCCATGAGTTGTGTTGCAACACCCGATGTATGTTGAGGCTTTACCCTACCCTTTTCGTCGGGCAGACGGTCAAGACTGTCGGTTGATATTGCATATTGATATACTTTGTATATGCAAGAAAAATATTTGGCAGTATCGGGCTTGCTGGCAAGAAAAATCTTGCGGTTTTCTGCGTCTGCCAGTCCATGTTGTACACCCATCATCAGGTAATTCAGGGTGATGTCGGCTTTAGCAGCAGGGTCGGCTTTCATCGATTTGCTTATGAGGTCCTCGGCTTGAGCATACTTCTCGGCTTTTATGTAGGCACGTACTTCTTTCTGTGTTTTCTTCGGGTTATATACAGACGACACCTGTGCCCTGACAGAACATGTTGTCAGCAGCAATATAATAGTCAGATGGATTCCTGTTCTCATATGTGTGCGTGTTTGGATTATCTCGGAAAAAGTATCAGAATGTCATGCGCACATTGCCCCGTATGCCCCAGCGGTTGGTTCCCACGTCGTTGAGGTATGTGAGTCGGCGGACGTACTCTATATGTATGAGTTTGAATATGTTGTGTATGCCAAGCCGCAGTTCTATGTATGGAGTTTTTTTGTCCATCACCACTGTGTTGCATTCGTATGTGCCGTCAGCCTTGAAATGTCCTGGAAAATAGAACAGGTTGGTGTTATCTCCGGCTTTTGCCGGATTATTTTTGTCGGTCAGTGTACCCCACAATAAGTTGACACCTACCATTTCCCTCCATTTCAGTTTCCTGAGCAGTGGTATGCGGTTGAACAGTTTACCATTAAAATCCCACGAATACATTGCCGATAGATACCGGTCGTTTAGGAACTCCAAGTTGCTGATGAGCGAGAACGTGTTGTCTTCAAGTATATACGATTGGTTTGCAGCCGGATGTATGAGCAGAGGGAATGGTACTTTGCTCCATTGTATGCCTCCCTTGATATTAAAATCCATCTTACCCCAGTTGTTTGGCATCCAGAATCGCTTGTATATTTCAAACTCGGTCACATTATAGTCGTATTCGCCACCCAGCACATTGTCGAAACCCATTGTTTGACCCACTGTTATTATCGGTGCATCGTTGTTTATCTTCAACCGTCGCTGTTTGGTGTTGACGTATGTTGCCCCAGGCTCAAACGATATTGATGCTTTCAGTTCGGTAGTCGTCATGCTACGTAGCCACTGTGCGGGGTCGGGGGATGGCAACGGGTTGTTTCCCAGGGGCTGATAGAACATTGCATCGACCGGTTTGTTTTTGGTATGAGTAGCCGTCAGGTTGAATTTCAGGCCATTTTCGTATTCTCGATCGTACTGTACTTTTACTTCCTTCGTATGATTGTATTGGTCAACATCGCTTGCTTTTAACGACAGAAACATGTTGTCTTTGTCGGTAGGAATGAACTTGTCGAATGGACTCACTATATCGTTCAGATATGTAATCGACAAATTATTCATTGGGAATTCGCGTGGCAGATATGCTTTTTTGTTGAACGAATAGAGCAGCTGGGCCTTGCCATAGATATTGTGTGAGTGGGTTCCATAAGCAATATATCCACTTGCAAAGAAGTGTGGCGACAGGTTGGCATTTGTCAGAGCCGAAGCCCTGAAGCGGAGGCGGTCGTAGTGATTGTGTGATATAATTGTGTTAACAGGGCCAATGTCAACATAGTTGGGGTGTATCGAGTCACCCGTCTCAACAAAATTTTCCACAAGCGACTTGAATGCGAATATCATATACTTGAATCCTTTTACATTTTGCAGTCGGTCGAGAAAGGAGTCCATGTTGCGTTCGCTCTTTGTAAGCTCCACTTCGCGGTATTCGTTCCAGAAAGCCTCGTCCTGCATCTCAGCATCGGGTTCCTTGAATACAGTGCCTTTTATGTGTTTGAATACTTTGGGCTGAATTTCATCGAATGAGTAGTTTGTGTTTCTTATCACGCGTTGTACTTGCAGTTTGCTGAGGAAAGAGGCCAGTTTCAATTCGACAAGCATGTCGTTGTTCACTACAGCTCGTTCGCCCGAAGGTAGTTCGGCGAAGTCTTGTGTGATTATCATATTTTCCACAAAATTGACATCACTGCGCGCGGGTATTCTCAATTCTGCACGACGCACTTGATATGTTGAGTCGTTCATGATGTATAGCAGGCCCGAGAAACCGAAATCCTGAGGGTTATTTGGCTGGAATCCGATTTCTATCACTTTATCGTTGTCGATGAGGGTTGTGTCTTGTATGTAATAGCGGTAAAAGCTGATGGCACTGCTGGAAATAGGACTTTTAAATGGGTATTGTAGCAGTCGGCATTCGTTGTCGTATATATCCACGTCGGTAAATACGTCTTTCAGGGTGGTTGTCAGAATCTCGCCTGTATTTACCAATTCGTTCACACCCTTGCTGCTTTGAGCCTTTATCACGGTCTTTTCCGTCTTAGGGCTTTTCCTGTAAAGTATTTCCGACAGAGTCTCATCGACGGTGAGTGGCAGTATGAGTTTTCCTGTTTCCTTGCTGCGTTCTACATGGTCTTTGAGGAAGGCGAAACGTTTCATTTCGTTTTCTTCAAAGATTTTTTCGGTAAACTCGTTGAGCGAGAAAACCATCTTTTCGTATTTCGTGTATGTGCAGAATTCTTTCTGATGCAGGTCGTTCATGCGTTTATGCTCTATCACCTTGCGCATGAGTTCTACTGCAGGGTTGTCTTTGCGGCTGTATCTGGAGCGTTGGCCTTCAACGGATACCACTCCTAGTTCGTGGGGTGTACTCTCCAGTCTTACCGTTATGTTTTTTTTCTTTCCAGGTGTGAGTTGTATTTTTTGGGTTACGTATCCCAGAGACGATACTGTCAATACGTTCCAGTTATCGTTTTCGCGTATCACGAAGCGGCCTTTCTCATCGGCCATATCGCCTACGTTATGTCCTTCGTAATACACATTGGCATATTCTATTGGTTTGCGTGTCTTCGAGTCAACAACAGTGCCTGTCACTTGAGCCGCTCCCTCAAGTGACAAGCACATCAATATATGTGTTATGATTGTCCTAATCTTCAATTGTAAATAAATTTAATGTTTGATAAATTCAGACCTTTTCTCGCCATTCCAAGGTGAGCAGGTTCCCTATTGTCATTTGGCTTAACGAAAAGGTTCAATCTATTTCTTCGTCGGCTTCGTACCCTCCCATTTCCCGAAGAGCATTCTTCAGCATGACATATTGCTGGAACAGGTGATTTACGGGTATCTCGCCTTTGGTATAGTCGTGCATAGGACTCTTGAGGTAGAACGAAAGGAAGCGTTGTATGCCGCTTCGACCTGCCCGTGCTGCGAGATCAGATAGCAGGCAGAGGTCGAGCAGCAGTGGTGCTGCCAGTATTGAGTCGCGGCAGAGGAAGTTAATCTTGATTTGCATAGGATAGCCCATCCAGCCGAAGATGTCGATGTTGTCCCATCCTTCCTTGTTGTCGTTGCGTGGCGGATAGTAGTTGATTCTTACTTTGTGGTAATAGTTGTTGTAGAGGTCGGGTTGTTTCTCCGGAACGAGTATTGACTCCAATGTGGAAAGTTTGCTCACCTCTTTGGTGCGGAAGTTTGCAGGTTCGTCGAGCACTAATCCGTCGCGGTTGCCCAGTATGTTTGTAGAAAACCATCCGTTTAATCCCAGGCATCGTGTTCCGATAATCGGAGCAAAGCCGCTCTTTACCAGTGTCTGACCTGTCTTGAAGTCTTTGCCTGCTATTGGCATACCGGTTTTGTCGGCCAGTTCCCACATGGCTGGTATATCTACAGTTGTGTTTGGCGCACCCATGATGAATGGTGCGCCTTCGCTCAGTGCTGCATAGGCGTAACACATTGATGGGGCTATATGCTCTTTGTCGTCGGCTTTCATAGCAGCTTCAAGCGCAGAAAGTGAACCATGTACCGGCTCGTAAACTGGCACATAGATTTCGGTTGACGCGGCCCATGCTACTACAATGCGGTTGCAGCCATTATTGGCTTTGAAGTTGCGTATGTCGCTCCTGAGTTGTTCTACCATTTCCCAGCGAGTCTTGCCTTCCATCACGTTGTCGCCGTCAAGGCGTTTGGCAAAATTCTTGTCGAATGCAGCTTTCATCGGCACGATTTTTTGCAGCTCGTCTTTCACCGGCTCTATGTCTTTCTCTTTCAAAACTTCTGCATAGATGGCACTGCGATAGGCATCGGCTGGATACACGTCCCACGCACCAAAAACGATGTCTTTAAGTTCGGCAATCGGCACAACCTCGCGATATTTCAGGTATTTCTTGTCATTGCCTTTGCCTACGCGAATCTTGTCGTATTCAACCATCGAACCAACAGGCTTGGCAAGTCCTTTGCGGGCCATAAGCACACCTGTCATAAATGTGGAAGTCACGGCACCAAGGCCTACTACCATGATGCCCAGTTTACCCTCTGCGGGTTTAACATTGTTGTTAGTCATTGTTTTTGTAAATTATGTCTTAATGTTCTTTTCTCGGTTTGTTCTTGTCAAATCGGGGACACCATGTCTTTGGGGAACCATAGCACCCGCGATGTGGTGTACAAAGCGTGCAAAGATACGCATAAATTTTTACATAATTGCATGTAAACTAAAAAAAACAGCCAATAAGAAAGTTTTGAGGCGATACACGCGCGTTTTTTAAAGTGCGAATTACAAAAAGCAGACGCTCTTCTGAAAGGGCGTCTGCTTTATCTGTTTTGTTTTGATTTTATTACTTGAGTTCGGCAAGATACTTGATTGTACGTACCATTTGTGAAGTGTAAGAGTTTTCGTTGTCGTACCAGCTAACGACTTGCACCTGATATGTGTCGTCGTCAATCTTGCTAACCATTGTCTGTGTTGCATCGAAGAGTGAACCGTACTTCATTCCGATGATGTCGGAAGAAACGATTTGGTCTTCTGTGTAACCGAATGATTCTGTTCCTGCAGCCTTCATTGCAGCGTTGATGCCTTCTACTGTCACATCCTTAGCCTTTACTACAGCAATGAGGATAGTAGTTGAACCTGTTGGAGTTGGAACGCGTTGTGCTGAACCGATGAGCTTGCCGTTGAGTTCAGGTATCACGAGGCCAATTGCCTTTGCAGCACCTGTTGAGTTTGGAACGATGTTGCAAGCACCGGCACGGCTACGACGGAGGTCACCCTTGCGCTGTGGGCCATCGAGTATCATCTGGTCGCCTGTGTAGGCGTGGATGGTTGACATGATGCCAGAGCAGATTGGAGCATATTTGTTGAGGGCTGCTGCCATAGGTGCCAGACAGTTTGTTGTACAAGAAGCAGCAGAGATAACGGTGTCGGCTGCTGTCAGGGTTTTGTGGTTCACGTTGTAAACGATGGTTGGAAGGTCGTTGCCTGCAGGAGCAGAGATAACCACCTTTTTGGCACCTGCCTGGATGTGAGCCTCGGCTTTTGCCTTTGATGTGTAGAAACCGGTGCACTCGAGCACTACGTCAACACCAAGTTTGCCCCATGGCAGTTCTGCTGCATTCGGCACTGCATAGATGGTGATTTCCTTACCATCAACGATGATTGAATTGTCTGTTGCTTCTACTGTGTGCTTGCCTTCGCCAAACTTGCCTGCGAAACCTCCCTGAGCTGTGTCGTACTTCAGCAGGTGGGCAAGCATCTTAGGGCTTGTCAAGTCATTGATTGCTACTACTTCATAACCTTCAGCCTCAAACATCTGACGGAATGCGAGGCGACCGATACGGCCAAAGCCGTTGATAGCTACTTTTGTTGCCATTGTTCTTGTTTGTTTTGTTTAGTTAATATAAATATCCGATAATATTGTTTCCCTTCGTTTTTATCCACAATTACAATAGTGTTTCGACGATGCACATGCCACCACCAGCAGCATGATAACAATGAAGCAGAGTATGTTGAATGTGCGTTGACTCATGTTTATACACGTTCTTTCCGGTGTACCCCGAAACGTATCGAAGCGCAACTTTGCGCCCGTTTCATATTTCGGTGTGCAAAGTTACTAATTTATTGTGAATACACAAGTCTTATGTCATATTATTTTTGCCAGACAGTATATTTTGTCGGTTGCCACACTGAAAAATGTAAAATAGAGTGTGCAATGTGTAAACCGACTGTTGCCTGCCGAATTCCTGTCAGACATCACCTTGCAACAATTGCAGCGGTAGTGCCGACGAATAGTGAGTGCGCACTCAAGGTATTGAGAGTGCGCGCTTACAGCGTCATGAGTGCGTACTCGATGCATCCTGAGCGCGCACTCGTTTTTGTCCGACAACACATTTGTCAAGTCATTCATCATGCCATGCCTTATCACAACAAGATCCAAATTGGTCATCAGCGTCATGATGGTTTCAAGTTTATTCTTGAGCCGGTATTTGCGGCATCTAAGGAGTAATGGATTCAGATAAATTCAGCCATCTTAATGTCATTTGGCATAGCAAATACGGAGCCAAAGCCAATGTAATAAAAGTACGAAACGGCCTGATGGCCGATTGGGTTTATACAACACCTGCAACATCTGCAACATCTAAACTCTCCGAAAACCAAAAACCTGCATCAAATTACAAAAAAAAACACGGCAGTATCACATTTTCCCCATTTGATAACTTATACATGGATTTTTATTATTACCTTTGCGTCGAATAAACAAATGTAAACCAATAAACGAATTATAATTATGGCAAAATTCATTCAGGAATTCAAGGAATTCGCAATTGGCGGAAATCTGATTGATATGGCAATCGGCGTTATCGTTGGTGGTGCATTCAATTCCGTCATCTCTTCTTTAGTTGCTGATGTATTTACACCGTTATTAGGTATGATCTTCGGAAGTGAAGTTGACTTCTCCGAACTTACATTAGGCGCTATCCAGATCGGCAGTTTCATTAACGCTATCGTATCCTTCTTATTAACAGCTTTATGCTTATTCAGCGTCATTAAGGCAATCAATAAGGCAAAAGCAGTCATGAAGAAAGAACAGGAAGCTGAAGCTGAAGAACCGGCACCGGAAGAACCAAGTGAAGAAGTTAAATTATTAACAGACATCAAGGAACTCTTAGCTGCCAGCCAGAAGTAAGCAACAGCGCAAACCGGACAAATCAGAGAAAGAGGCAATCTGCCTCTTTTCCTTTGGCAAAAAAGAGCTGCATCTCACAGCTCCAGCATCCTAGAATTTGTGGCTCTTCGCCAGATAGTAGTTCTTGTAATTGACATCATCCGAGACGTCTTTGATCACCTTGATGTAGGAAGGCAGATGGATCTCTGCTTCCGCATCCGGAATCTGCACGCTCAACAAGGCCTTGCTCTTATCAAAGGAGAAGACATCGTATTTATAGAAATGCCCTTCCTTGATGAAAGCCTTACGGTTGATATCGATTGGCATCAGATCTGGGTCAATATCCTTTACATAGTCCCGGTACTGCTTTTCCGAGAGGATCTTGTCCGTCTTATAACGCTTATCGGCACTGATGATATTGGCTTCGGAATAATAGTAGTGTGTTGTACCGCCCTTCTCACGCAGACGGATTCGCTTTTCCACACCCGGTACGCTCTTCAGGTATCTCTGATAAATATGGATATCCGGAAGACGGTTTTCCTCGTCCAATTTGCCTGTGACTTCCTCATTGTTCTCCACCAGATACTTCTTGAAAATCTCGACCGGTTTCTCATCGCCCAGATAGGCAAAGACAGCCTGCATGGCACGGGTGATCTTCCACTCAAAGTCGGTCTCATTGCCGATCACGACCAGATTCGGATGCGTCTGCCAGCACTCCAGGGTCCGGTCATCAACCGCTCTGGCCTGATCGATGGTCTCATATCTGGCCGCATTGTTCGCAAACGTATATGCTTCCTCCGCTCCCTTTGCACTGGTCACCAAATGCAGAACCATATCATAGCGGTCATTGACCTCCTCTTCCTTTAAGCCGAACTCGGAAAGAAGCTGAGAGAATTCCTCATCGCTGACATAGCCCTTATCATCAAAGAGTCCGCGGTCCATAAAGATCAGCACCTTGTCCCCTTCGATATTCTGCGCTGCTTTCAAGCAAAGCTCTTCTTTCTTCAGCTGCAGATCAATGACATATTTCTGGAATTCATACATGCCCATCGTTGCCGGAGAGATCCCTCCGGAAATCAGGTCTGTTGCCGACTCATTGTCAATAATGACCCGGTAGCCGTGTTCCGCAAATACTTCCTGTGCTCTGGACGCAAATGTTGTTTTCCCTCCGCAGGGTCCGCCGGTAAATACAATTCTTTTTATCGTTTTCATAATTCACTCCATATACCATCTCTATTTTAACATCAAACCCTTCAACTCTTCACTAAGTTCCGCACTCACTTTCATGTTTTCTTCCTTCAGAGGATGATAGAACACCAGTTCCTTCGCAACTAAGCCCATGCAGGATAAAGAAGGATAGCTGACACCGTAGAGAGGATCGTTAAGGATCGGATAACCCATGTAGGACAGATGCACCCGAATCTGGTGTGTCCTGCCGGTAAGAATCGTGCACTTCAGTGCTGTGACATTATTCTTATAGCCTAAAGATTCTACCTTGGTATGCGCTTCCTGCCCCTTCTTATAGACAATCATCTTCCCGGAAGTATGGCGGTCTTTGCCAATCGGCTCGTCAATGCTCAGCTTCTCTCCCTTATTCATCTTTCCCTTCACAAAAGCATAGTAGGTACGCCGTATGGAGCGCTGATTCAGATATTCGTCCAGCAACGGCTGAAAGATGCAGGACTTCGAGTACATTAATAACCCTGATGTCTCTTTATCCAGCCGGTGAATCGGATTTAAGTCATAGTAGTTTTTATGACGGTAGTGAGATCTCACCTGGTCGTTCAGCGTGATCTGTCCGTCATCGCTGTGGACCAGAAGTCCCTTCTCTTTATTGACGATCAGTACCAGCTCATCTTCATAAACGATATCAATGTCATCCTTTTCCACTTTCTCATACGCATTGGTATTCGGATACAGCAGTATCTGCAAAGTCTTCCCATCCAGTCTGCTCTCTCTTTTCACCTTGATATCATCCATCATTATCCAGCCGTTGGTAATACAGAGATGCTGCATCTTTTTCGAAGGAATCAGCGCATCCATGAAATCCTGAACCGTCTTATAGAACAGCGTATCGATATCGATCCATAACCACTTATCTTTCAATATGTATTTCATGACTGCCTCCTGTTATTTCCTGCCGTTTTCAGAAACTCCAGCTCATTTTTCAGTTCCCGGGCGCTGGGCGGCATAATAAAGATCAGAAGCGCGTCCGGATACTGCTGGCGAATCTTCTCCGCTCCCTGAGTCTCGAT